>CAYYHG010000024.1:0-23750 GCA_964471665.1 uncultured Halobacteriales archaeon
TGGGCTACGACTGGACCGAGGTCCACGACGAGGCCGACCGCCTCGAACACCACATAAGCGAGGAGTTCGAGCGCCGCGTCGCCGAGCAGCTCGGCGAGCCCGAGGTGGATCCCCACGGCGATCCCATCCCGAACGACGCCCTCGATCCGGTCGAGGAGGAGGTCGGGGACACGCTCGGCGAACACGCGGAGGGGGACGAAGTGGTCGTCAGGCGCGTGCGCGACCGCGACCCCGAGGAGTTGGCCTACCTCAGCGAGGCCGGCGTCACGCCGGGAACGACACTCGTCGTCGAGGAGGTCGCCCCGATCGACATGGTGACAGTTCGCCTGCCGGACGGCGAGACGGTCTCGCTCCCGGAGTCGGTCGCCGACGCCATCCGCGTCCAGGCCACCGACCCGCCCGAGAGCCACAACGGGGTGGTGTGAGTGAGCGACGAGCGGCAGGCGGCCGCACAACTCACGGAATCGCTCGCGGGCCGCCGGAACCATGCTCGCGTTTCTCGCCGGTTTCCTCCCGATGTGCGCCACGGAGCTGCTGGTGGCGCTCTGACCCCGACGGTTCATCCACTTCGCAGAAAGTACGCCTCGCGCTCGAACGGTTCGTCCTCGCCCTCTACGGCGAGTACGTCCAGTGCAGTCACTTCGACTCCGACCCCGAGCAGGCCGGCCAGACTCGGCTCGGTCCGTCCGCCGTCGCCGTGGAGCAGTTCCTTCACGTAGAGGCCTCCCTCGCCGTCGATTTCGACGGTCGCCCGGCTGCGGTCGTCCAGTTCGCCGGAGATGTCGTAGACCGTCCGGGTCCGGGTCTTCGAGGCGCGGCGGTGGTCGACACGCCGGGGCGTTTCCTGGTGGATGGTTGCCCCCGCGAGGTCCGCCAGGGCGGTCGAGAGCGAGTCGGGGTCGACGGGGGTCTCGAACACGACCTCCGCCCGGTAGGTCTTGCTCGCCGGGAGTTCCTTGACCCGCTCGACCATCCCGTGTGTCGCGGGACGCAGACCCTCGACTTCGACCTTGCCACCGGCGAAGTCGTCGATTTCGCGTTCCAGTTCGTCGGTGTCGACGGTTCGTGTGCGGGGTTCGTCGACTTCGATCACGAACGGGCGGCCGGTGCCCAGCATGCGGGCGTCGACGTCTTCGCGGCCGGCGCCGTGGAACGTCGCCCCGGTTCCGTCCATCGCGTCCTCGACGACGGGCGCAGTCAGTTGTTCGACGCTCTCGTCGTAGCGGTAGCCCGTGCCGTCACAGCCGTCACAGAGTTCGTCTCGCTGGCGTCCGGTGCCGTTGCACTCCCGGCAGGGCCACTCCGTCTGGGGAATCCCCCGCTCGCGCTTGCGGTAGCGGCCGTAGACGAACGCCGAGTTGACCTGCATCTCGACCTCGTCGGTCGCGAGGTCACAGAGAACGACCACGGCGGGGCGCTCGAAGTCGACCTCCGTTCCGGTCGCCTCCCCGAGACGCTTGCCGACCTCGCGGTTGAACGCCGACTTCAACCGCTCGCCCGCCCCGGGCTCGAGTCCGACTTCCTCCCGGAGCAGGCGGTCGTTCTCCTCGAGCAGCGGCGGGACGCGCGTCCCGACCTGGTAGGTCTCGAACTCGTAGCCCTGCAAGGCGGCGGCTGCGTTGTCGGCCCACCACTCGTGGCGGTCACACTCGCCCTCGCAGACCCAACACTCCGCGTCCTGGTGTTCGAAGGGCTCGTCGTCTTCGAGTGCGAGAGCGACCCGGAGCCCCCGGCCGCGCTGGTCGTTGGTCAGACCGAAACTCCGGTCGGCGACGAGGCGGCCGAGACAGGCGTCACAGAGGGGACCGGTCGCCAGGGCCTCGCGGGCAACGTCCAGAACTGTCATTGGATGTGGGTCGGACAGGCGGCGTAATTCGCTTTCGAAGCGGGTCTGCCGTCCGCAGTCGCGGTCCCGCTGGGGTTGCGCTGTGGCCGCCCGGCTCGAGGATCCGTGGGGGTCGCTGTCGGTGTTTTCTCTCCGACAGGCACGCTCGTGCGGTCGATCCGACGAAGAACTACCGCATTCTCGCGGAATCGCCGGCGTGACGGCACCGAAACCGACTCCCTTTTCACCGCGCACGACGCCGTCCCGTCATGGTCGACTGGCTGGTGGCAATCGTCGTCGGGGTCGTCCAGGGCCTCCTGGAGTGGCTCCCTGTCTCCAGCGAAGGTGCGATCGCGCTGGCCCTGACCGTTCTCGAGACCGACCCCGCGGAAGCGACGCGGTTCGCGCTGTTCCTGCACGCGGGGACCGCCATCGCCGCTGTCGTCTACTACCGGGACGTGCTCGCCACGTTGCTCCGGTCGGTCCCAGAGTGGCGTCCCGGAACCGCCTTCGACAGCACGCAGGCGGACCTCTCGTTTTTCGCGGTCGCGACACTGCTCTCGGGCGTCGTGGGGTTTGCCGGCTACCTCGCACTCTCCGAGGTCGCGTCCGCGACTGCGGGGGGCACCTTCGTCGCCGCCATCGGCGCGCTCCTGCTGGCGACGGGGGTGTTCATGCGTATTGCCGAACGCCGGGCCAGGGAACTGCGCGACCAGCCCGACGTCCTGGACGCGGTACTCGTGGGAGTACTGCAGGGACTGGCGGTCCTTCCAGGCGTCTCCCGGTCGGGGACGACCGTCAGCGCGCTCCTGTTGCGTGGCCACGAGGGACAGGCGTCGTTGCGACTCTCCTTTGTCCTCTCGATCCCGGCCGCGTCCGGTGCCGGACTCCTGGTGGTCCTCGACGAGGGGATGCCGACCGTCGGGACCGGACCCGCCGTGCTCGCGCTCGCAGTGAGCGCCGTGATCGGGTATCTCGCGGTCGAGACGCTCGTCCGCGTCGTCGAACGGGTGGCCTTCTGGCAGGTCTGTGTCGGGTTCGGGGCCCTCGCCGTGTTCGGGGGCGGTGTGTTGCTGGTCCTGTGATAGTGATTGCTGTAAGCCATTCCCGGATCGACCGCAGGACTCGACGCGGTCGAAACGGGAATTCGTTACAGCAATCACTATGAGTCGGACCCCGCGTGGCGACACTGACTTGGTGGCCCACCAGTAACTGACGGGCATGATACCGCCGCTGGCACGCCGGTTCGTGGCTGGCGAGTCGGCAGCCACGGCCCTCGAACACGCCCGCAGACTGAACCACCACGGTATCGGCGCCATCCTGAACCGCCTCGGGGAACACTACGACAGTGCCGAACCCGCGAAAGCCGACACTGAGGCCTACTGTCGACTGGTCGACGACATCGCACGGACCGACCTGCGTGCCTGTCTGTCGGTCAAGCCGACCCAGCTGGGGTTGCAGGTCGGCGAAGACTGCTTTCGCGAGCAGTTTGCACGTCTCGCCGAGACAGCCCACGACCGTGGCGTGTTCGTCTGGGTCGACATGGAAGACCACTGGACGGTCGACGCGACGCTCTCGGCCTTCGAGGACCACGCCAGAGCGACGGACGGCGGCGTCGGTGTCTGCCTCCAGGCCAACCTCAGACGGACCGGCGAGGACCTGGAACGCCTCGCGTCGCTCCCGGGGAAGGTCCGGCTGGTCAAGGGCGCCTACGACCCGCCGCCCGACATCGCCTACCAGGAGAAGCCGGCGGTCGACGACGTCTACCAGGACCTGCTGGAGTACATGTTCCGGGAGTTCGAGGACGGCGTCGCGGTCGGCAGCCACGACCCGGCGATGGTCGCGCGGGCGGCCAGCCTCCACGAGACCTACGGGACCCCCTACGAGGTCCAGATGCTGATGGGCGTCAGGGGGGACGCCCAGCGGGATCTGGCGAGCCAGCGGGACGTCTGGCAGTACGTCCCCTACGGCCGGAGGTGGCCGTCGTACTTCTACCGGCGCCTGACCGAGAACGTCGAGAGCCTGACGTTCGCGGCACGGGCGCTCGTATCGGGATAGCGCAGCGCACGGCGACTGGCACGTCGGTCGAAACGAACACGTTCTTAACTGTTCCGTCGTCATACGAACACGATGGCTGCCTGGAAGCGGGACTTCGCGAGCGGGCTCATCGTTCTGATGCCGTTACTGGTGACTATCTTCGTGTTGCTGTGGCTGTACAGCCGGCTGGCGGGTATTCCGATCCCGATCGCGTCGCCGCCGTTGCGTGTCGCACTGACGCTCGTCGTGTTCGTGTTACTCGTGTTCGCCATCGGCTACATGATGCGGACCGCCCTCGGCGCCGTCGTCGAAACCGCCATCGACGACCTCATGAACCGGTTGCCGGGACTGCGCGTCGTCTACAACGCCTCCAAGATGGCGGTCGAGACGGCCGTCTCGGGGACCGAAGGACTCCAGTCACCGGTGAAGATCGAGCCCTGGCCGGGCTGTCGGATGACCGCGTTCAAGACGGGCAAGAAGACAGAAGACGGGCGTGATCTCCTCTTTTTCCCCACCGCCCCGAACATCACCACCGGGTTCGTCGTCGAGGTCGAACCCGAGTACTACGAGGAGACCAGCGAGTCCGTCGAGGACGCGCTCACGCGCCTGCTCAGCGCCGGCTTCGGCGATACCAGCGAACAGCAGGGCTTCCGTAGCGTCATCGACGAGGTCACCTCTCCCGAAGAACCCGTCGAGGAGGCTACCGACGACTGACAGTGATTGCTGTCGTTCGGTGCCTGCCCGACAGCGCCGTAACAAATTTGGGACGATTCACGATTCCGTTATACTTATGCCCACAGCACCGGAAAGCTCGGGTATGCAAGAGACGCGGCAGGCACTCGATAGCGACGAGTTGCAGACGCTAAAAACCCTCGCCCTGCGCGGACTCGACGCCGAGACGAAACTCTCGTGTGCGTCGCTGGCCGACCGGCTGGACGTCTCGACGCAGACGGCCTCCCGGCGTCTCCAGCGGTTAGAGGAGGGCGGATACGTCGACCGGGAGATCGTCAGCGACGGCCAGTGGGTCCGGATCACGGACGAGGGAGAGCGCCGGCTCCGGGGGGAGTACAGCGACTACCGTCACATCTTCGAGGAGGACGAGGACGTGACGCTCACGGGAACAGTCACGAGCGGCATGGGCGAGGGGCGCCACTACATCTCGCTGTCGGGATACATGCGCCAGTTCCGCGAGAGACTCGACTACGAACCCTTCGCCGGGACGCTGAACATCGATCTCGCCGAGGAGAGCGTCCGGGCGCGCCAGCAACTCACGGCCGTCGACCCCATCACGATCGAGGGCTGGGAGGACGACGAGCGGACCTACGGGCCGGCCTACTGTTACACCGCGACGGTCTCGAACGGCACGGAAACCTACGAACCGACCCACGTCATCGCCCCCGAGCGGACCCACCACGGCGAGGATCACCTGGAGGTCATCGCACCGGAGAAACTCCGGGACGTGCTCGACCTCGAGGACGACACGGAGGTGAGTGTCGATGTCGAAAAGCGGTGACATGCCGGCGACGGCGGGCAGCGTCGAGTCGGCCATCGAGGCGTTCCGGCGCGGGAAGCCGGTCTGTATCCACGACGCCGCCGACCGCGAGGGCGAGACCGACATCGTCTATCCCGCCGGCGCTGTCACGCCCGACGCGGTCGCACACATGCGCAACGACGCCGGCGGGCTGGTGTGTGTGGCACTCTCGGCGTCCGTCGCCGACGTCTTCGAGTTGCCCTACGTCCGTGAGGTGCTCGACCACCCGGCTGCCCACGACGGGGAACTCTCCTACGGCGACCGCTCGTCGTTCTCGCTGACGGTCAACCACTACGACACCCACACCGGCATCACCGACGACGACCGCTCGCTCACCATCCGTGCGCTCTCGGACGCCGCCGCCGATCCCGTGGGAACCGACTTCGCCGCCACGTTCCACGCGCCCGGCCACGTCCACCTCCTGCGGGCCGCGCCGGAACTGCTTGCCGACCGGCAGGGCCACACGGAGATGGCCATCGCGCTCGCCGGGGCGGCCGACCTCCCGCCCGCGGCCGTCGTCTGCGAGATGCTCGACGACGAGACGGGCGGCGCGCTCCCGCCCGCCGCCGCGCGCGCCTACGCCGACCGGCAGGACATCCCCTACGTCGAGGGCGCGGGCGTCGTCGAACGGTTCCGATAGCCGGTCGTCCCGGTACAGTACAGTATAGTATCGGCGTCGACCGGAACCGTCAACACTCTTAATGATGGCCCCGGATTGTCGGGTATGGAACCGGACGAAACCGACGCGTGCACAGCCAGCGAGCAGGACCGGCCCGGGAGGTGGCGGCGGTGAGCGACCGTCCCGAGATGTACGAGGGCGTCGACACCGTCTGGCTGGACGGCGAGTTCGTCGACTTCGAGGACGCACAGATTCACGTTCTCTCCCACGCGCTCCACTACGGGACCGGCGTCTTCGAGGGCGTCCGGTGTTACGACACCGCCGACGGGCCGGCCATCTTCCGCTGGGAGGACCACCTGGACCGGCTCTACGACTCCGCGAAGCCCTACGACATGGAGATTCCCTTCGAGCCCGACGAGCTGACCGAGGCGACGGTGGAACTCATCCGCCGGGAGGGACTCGATTCCTGTTACATCCGCCCCATTGCGTTCTACGGGTACGGCCCCCTGGGTCTCAACCCCGCCGACGCGCCCACGCAGGTCGCCATCGCGGTCTGGCCGTGGGGCGCCTACCTCGGAGAGGAGGCCCTGGAGGAGGGGGTCGACGTCGCGATCTCCTCGTGGCGCAAGTACGCCTCGAGCCAGATCCCCACGAACGCGAAGACGACGGGTGCGTACGTCAACAGCGTGCTGGCGAGCCTCGAGGCGACGGACAACGACTACGTCGAGGCGATCGTTCTCAACAAGGAGGGCAACGTCGCGGAGGGTCCCGGCGAGAACCTCTTTCTGGTCCGCGACGGCGAGATTTACACCCCCAGTCTCGCGGAGTCCATCCTCGACGGCATCACCCGCCAGTCGGTCATCACACTCGCAGCGGACCTCGGGTACACGGTCCACGACGGGGCAACCATCTCGCGTGGGGAACTGTACACTGCCGACGAACTGTTTTTCACCGGGACCGCCGCCGAAGTGACGCCCATCCGCTCGGTCGACGACAACCAGATCGGCACGGGCACCAAGGGACCCGTCACCGACGCGATCCAGTCCCGGTTTTTCGACGTCGTCGAGGAGGTCCCGCCCGAGTACGAGGAGTGGTTCCGCCACGTCCGGGCGTGACGGCTCCCTTCCGGGTCCTTATTGTCACCGGAGACAGACTACCCGCGTGTGTCGGTCCAGGCGCGTCTCGCGGATCGTGTCGTGGCACGCTTCGGACAGCGACGCGTCGCGCTGACGGCGGTCGGACTCGCGGTGCTGGCGGCGAGCACGAGCGCGATCCTCATCCGGTTTAGCACCGCTCCCGAATCGGTGATGGCGTTCTACCGCGTGGTCTTCACGATACTCCTGTTGGTGCCGCTGGCGGGTGGCACCCGTACCGAACTCGCGGGGGTCGCCCGGCGGGACGTTCTCGCGGCCGTCGGCGCGGGGCTGGCACTCGCCGTCCACTTCGCCACCTGGTTCGTCAGCGTCGACCTCACGACCGTCGCCGCGTCGGTGACGCTGGTCCAGACCCAGCCGGTGTTTGTCGCTGCCGGGGCGGCGTTCCTGCTGGGCGAGCGGATCACCCGCACGACTGTCGCGGGCGTCCTGGTGGCGATGGTCGGTGTGGCGACGATGTCTGCGGAGGGGCTGCTCGGACTGACTGGTGCGCCCGCCCCCGTGCTGGGGAACACCCTCGCAATCGTCGGCGCGCTCGCCGCGGCGGTGTACGTGCTCGCGGGCCGGTCGATCCGCCAGCGCGTCTCGGTGGTGCCGTACGTGCTGGTCGTCTACGCAGTCTCGGCAGGCGGCCTGTGTGCGGTCGCGCTCGCGCAGGGACAGCCACTGCTGGGCTACCCGTCCCGCGAGTGGGTGCTCTTTCTCGGCATGGCGATCGGACCGGGCCTCCTGGGCCACACGCTCATCAACTGGGCGCTGGAGTACGTCGAGTCGAGCGTCGTGAGCGTCTCTCTCGTGGGTGAACCTGTCGGGAGCGCCGTCCTCGCGGCGCTCCTCCTGGCGGAGATTCCCGGCGTGTTGACTGTCGTCGGCGGCGCCGTCGTCATCGCCGGCATCGTCGTGACCGCACGGTCCCGGACTGCTGGTGAGTGACTGGCCCACACGTCCCGCCTGGGGCCCCAGTGTCGACTTCCACCGCCGTCGCGCCGAGAGCGGCACGCGGTCGACTGTGGGATCGACTTCATCGACACGGCGGACTCCTACGGGCCGGGCGTGAGCGAGCGGCTCGTTCGCGAGGCCGGCGTGGCCGACGAGGCGGTTGTCGCGACGAAGGCCGGACACATCCGCAACACGGACGGCGACTGGCTCACGCTGGGCCATCCCGACTACATCCGCAACCAGGCCCTCGTCAGTCTGGACCGCCTCGGCGTCGGATCGATCGACCTCTACCAGTTCCACCGGCCCGATCCGCAGGTCTCCTACGAGGACTCGATCGTCGCGTTCGTCGAGTTGCGGGACGAGGGACTGGTCGACCACGTCGGAATCTCGAATGTCACTGTCGACCAGCCGGAGCTGGCGTGGCTCCTGGCCCACTCGGACGTGACTCTTCCGATCCCGGGGACGACCAGCGTCGATCACCTCGAAGAGAACCTCGGTGCCGCGTCGATCGAGTTGACCGCCGACGAGTACGCCCGGCTGTGCTGACCCGGGCAGTCACGCCAGAAACGCCACGAGCAACTCCGTCACCCAGTCGGGTTCGTCGGCCTGGACCCAGTGGCTCGCGGCTGGCAGGCGCTCGATCCGGAGGTCGGGCACCCACCGGTCGAGACCGTCGAGCAGATCCGTCGACAACGCGCGGTCCTGCTCGCCCCAGATCACCATCGTCGGCGCCCGGACGGTCGCGTCGCGCGTCTCAGCTCCCGGCAACACCGACCGCAACTGTCGTCCGAGGGTCTCGCGGGCTATCGCACGGTAGTAGTTGATGGGTCCGGCCATCGAGGCCGAGCGCCCCATCGCGTCCTTGTACCGGCGGATCTCGGCGTCAGTGAACGCGTCCGGGTGGGCAGTGTCCGCGAGCATCTCGCCGACGAGGCGGTGGTCGTCGGCCCGGACGAGCCGCTCCGGGAGCCAGGGGACCTGGAACAGGAAGACGTACCACGACCGGACGAGCTGTCCGGGCGAGCGCACGAGTCGACGCCGGAACAGGTCGGGGTGTGGAGCGTTCAGGACGGCCAGCTGGCCGACCAGCTCCGGTTCGCGGATGGCCGTCTCCCAGGCGACGAGCCCGCCCCAGTCGTGGCCGACAACGGCGGCCCGGGCGTAGCCCAGATGTTCGATCAGGCCGCGCACGTCCGCGACCAGCTCCCCGGGTCGGTAGCTGTCGACGCCCTCGGGCGCCGACGAGCGGTTGTACCCGCGCATGTCCGGCGCGACGACACGGTAGCCGGCGTCGGCGAGCGGATCGAGCTGGTGGCGCCAGGCATACCAGAACTCCGGAAAGCCGTGGAGGAGGACGACCAGCGGCGCCTCCCCGGTCGGGTGATCGACCGCGTCGGGCTCCGGTTCGACTGTCACGTAGTGGAGGTCGACACCGTTGACGCGGGCCGTCTCGTGGCGCCACCGATCGGGGTCCTGTGGATGGACCGTGCGGTCGCTCCCGGCGGGGCCGCGTACGGAATCGTCCTCCGTGTCACGGTTCTCGGACATCCAAGTCAGAACGCCCTGAGCGCCGCCAGTCGCTCTCGGGCAGCGCCCCCGGAGATGGTGTCTCGCGCGAGGTCGATCCCCTCGGTGATAGCCTCGACCTGCCCCCCCGCGTAGAGGCGGACGGCAGCGTTGAGCGCGACCGCGTCGGCGAAGTGGTCGTCGCGCTCGCCCGCCAGCACCGCCTCGGTGAGAGCGGCCGACTCGGCGGCGACGTCGGCGACCGCGAGGGCCTCGCGATCGAAGTCCATGCCGAGCCCGGCGGTTTCGATCTCGTAGTCGTCGAAGCTGCCGTCGTACTCGGCGACGACCGTCGTCCCGGGCCGGATGTCGTCGTACCCCTCCAGTCCCTGGAACATGATGATCCGCTCGACTGTCTGGCTGTTCATCTCCCCGAACGTGTCGACGATCCGTCTCGCGAACGAGAGGTGGTAGAAACTCCCGAGGTGGACGTCGGCGTTCGCGGGGTTGGCAAGCGTCTCGATGGTGTTGACGAACGTCCGGACGCCCATCTCGCGCCGGCGGTCGTAGAGGCTGTCGACGCCGGGGTTGAACCGGGGCTGATAGTAGAACCCGAACCCGGTCTCGTCGACCATGCGGGCACTCTCGGCGGGATCGAGGTCCGTCCGGACGCCGAGTTCGTCGAGGACGTGCTTGTACGCCGTCGCCTCGTGAGTGGGGACGCGGTCGCCGCTGTGGGTCACGACCGGAGTCCCGGCAGCGGCGGCGACGAGTCCGGCCGCGACGCCCAGAAGCGCCGAGGTGTGCTTGCCGTCGTAGTTGGCGCCACAGTCGACGGGATCGCAGTCTGGCACGCCGGTCCGGACGCTCTCTTCGCGCATGGCGTCGGTGAACGCCGCCAGTTCGACGGGAGTGTTGCGCTTCCAGCGGTTGGCCAGCCAGAACGCCCCCAGCGTCGTCTCCGGCGGTTCGCCCGCGAGGATCCGATCGACGGCCTCGCGGGCCTGGTCGCGCGTCATGTCGTCTGCGGATTTGTGACCGGAGCCGACGACGTCCGTCATCAGACGCCGGAGCGGCCACTCGCCGAGGCTCCTGTCCCGGTCGTTGTCTTCCGTTCGTGTGGTCATACCACTGCTACGTGGAGTCCGGCCTAAAGGCTCGCGCTCGGCCCGAGACTTGCCGGCCTCTCCGAGGCCTACCCGGAACGCTTTTGCTTCCAGTCCCTCGTAAATTTAGAAGAATGAACGGCACGGAGACCGCGACAGTGCTGGTCGTCGACGACGAGGCGGACGTTGCCGACGCCTACGGCGCACAACTCGAACGCGACTACACCGTGATCACGGCATACAGCGGGCAGGAGGCCCTCGAACGCCTGGACGACGCCGTGGACGTGGTTCTGCTCGACCGGCGGATGCCGGGTCTCTCTGGCGACGAAGTCCTCGAACACATCCGGGATCGGGGTGTCGACTGTCGCGTCGCGATGGTGACCGCCGTCGATCCCGGCTTCGACATCATCGAGATGCCCTTCGACGACTACATCATCAAACCCGTCTCGCGGGAGGACCTCTACGAGACGATCGAGCGTCTGCTCAGATCCGCGGCGTACGAACAGACACTCCGCGAGTACTACGCCCTGTCGGCAAAACGCGGCACACTGGTGACCAGCAAGACCGATTCGGAACTCGCCGACAGCGAGGGATTCGCAGAACTCGAAGACCGGATGGCCGAACTCCAGGACGACCTCGACGAGACCGTCTCGGGGTTCGACGATAACGACTTCGAGGCGGTCTTTCGCGACATCGGCGAGACCCCGGACACAGTCGAAGAATAGGTATCGAAAACACTAACCGGAGTTCTTCCCTAGCGCGTGCCGATGAGTCAACAACTGCCGGACGTGCAGGCGACACGTCCGGACGTGGCCGTCGGTCTCAACCGGGTCGGCGTGACCGGCGTCGAGAAACTGGTCAAGGTCGACCGGGCCGGCAAGCGTCCTGTGGTTTTGATGGCCGAGTTCGACGTGTACGTCGACCTCCCATCCTGGCGGAAGGGAGCAGACATGAGCCGCAACATGGAGGTTATCGACGAGACCCTGGAGGCGGCGGTCAGCGGGGCGACCGACCGCGTCCAGGACGTCTGTGGTGACGCCGCCGAGCGTCTCCTGGAGAAACACGACTACACGACCAAGGCGGAGGTCCGGATGGAAGCAGAGTACGTCATCCGCGAGGAGACACCCGCCTCCGAGATGCAGACCCAGAGCACGGCCGACATCATCGCCTCCGCAACAGCGACAGAGGAGGGCACCCGCGAGGAGATCGGTGCCCGCGTGACCGGGATGACGGTCTGTCCCTGCTCGCAGGGGATGTCCGCGTCGCGAGCCCGCGAGACGCTCCGGCGACTCGGCGTCGAGAACGGCGTCGTCGACGAGTTCCTCGCGGAGGTCCCCCAGGCGGGCCACTCCCAGCGGGGCCACGCGACGCTCACCATCGAGAGTCCGGGCCCGCCCGAGGTAGACCTCCGGGAACTCATCGAGGTGGCACGCGACTCGATGAGCGCCCGCATCTACAACCTCGCGAAACGCCCCGACGAGGACCACATGACCTTCGAGGGCCACGCCGACGCCAAGTTCGTCGAGGACTGCGTGCGCGCGATGGCCGAGGGCGTCGTCGAGGCGTTTCCCCACCTCCCCGGAGAGGCCATCGTCACGATGAAACAGTCCAACGACGAGTCGATCCACCAGCACAACGCCCACGCCGAACGGGTCGCCCAGTTCGGTGATCTCGTGCGTGAGGTCACCGAAACCGGTTCGTAGCGCCGTCTTGCTGTGGGATTTCCACTCTCGGTCGCGACGTCCGACGAGCAATTTGGCGTTACGTTGTGTGGACGGGGTTCCTGCCGTGTTGCGATTACGTTACGTTCGTCGGGGATTGAACGATAATGAAAACGTGTGACACCAGAGAATTACTGGCGATCACAGGGGGTCTGGGGTGGGTGGGGGGTGGATGGGCGGCAAGCAACGCCGCCATCTGTCTCTACACTGGGGTGAATAAAAAACACTGCCGCGCTGTTGCAGGGCCAGCAACATACCAGACACACTCCGTGACAGATCGGCCGAACTCTCTTATCCCGGTCGACGTGCCCGATTCCGGGGTCTGCGAGGCACAGACCGCGGAGACCTGCCCGCTAGTTTCGTTTCGTCCGGACGTCACCGCGCTCGCGCACCTTGTCCTTGCAGTTCGGACAGACGCGCGGCCGTGTCATCCCGTTGGGCGCGAACACTCGGACGTACGACTCGGTCACGGTCGATTCACAGTTCAGGCAGGTCGGCATACGAGTTCCAGCAGTAGGAGAGTAATAAGGGTTCGTTCTCCGCCCGGCCCCGCAGGGGTCGCCTCTCGAACCCGCCGGTCTGTCAGGCCGGTTCGGTGCTCTCGTCGACGCCCTCGTCGGCGTCGCCGACAGCGACCGTCTCGGCGGCAGCCTTGCGGCGGTTTTTCACCGCGAGCACGGCGAAGATGACGAGGCCGATCGCCCGAAGAGTCAGGTCGAGCAGCAGGTCGTCGACAGTCACCGAGACGCCCACCAGACCGAGCACGTCGAAGACGGCAGTCCAGAGCAGCAGTGGGGCCATCAGGAGCACCGCGCTGAGCGCGAACCCGCCCCGGTCGCCGCGGCTGACGTCGGTGTAGAGCGTCCCGATGACGGTCGCCCCGAGCGCGACGACCCCGAGGAACACGCCCGCGACCGGGACGAGGATCTCGGGCACCGAGTAGGAGAGCTCGGCGAGGTCGGCGAAGTTGACGACGCGGAACCGGTCGCGCAGAGGGAGGTCGGCGGCGTCGGGTTTCGCCCGCATGAGGACGATCCCAGGCGAGAGGACGAACGCGAAGGGGACGATGGCCTTGTTCAGCGACAGCGAGAAGGCCTTGATGCCGGTCTCGTAGGCGTCGGACTTGGCGACACCGGAGGCGGCGTAGGCGGCCACGGCGACCGGCGGGGTGATGTCCGCGATGACACCGAAATAGAGGATGAAGAGGTGCGCGGCCAGCAGCGGGATGCCAAACTCGACAAGTGGCGTGGCGAGCATCGAGACGAGGATGATGTACGTGACCGTCGTGGGCATCCCCATCCCGAGGATGATCGAGGCGATCGCGGTCACGACCAGCATGACAACGATCGAACCGCCCGAGAGGTTCAACAGGAGTGCGGTGAGGTTCGGGCCGAGCCCGGAGACGCTGATGATCCCCGGGATGACGCCGGCCGCGGCGACCGCGACGACCACCGGGACGGCCGTGCGGGCACCCTCGTCCATCGACGTGACGACGAACGTCCCGACCCGGAACAGCTGGTTGTCCGCGAGGCTCCCGCGGCCGACGCGGTCGGCGACCGTCCCGGCAGTCTCCCCGACGTTCGGATCGAGTTCGAGGAAGGTCGCGTCGACGCCGGGCCGGTACAGCAGCGTCAGGACGCCGGCGGCGATGAGATACCAGCCGATCTTCCCGGCGACGACGCCGACCGCCTCGCCGACGGCCAGTCCCGCGCCGCCACCGCCGGTCACCAGCCCGAGGACACCGACCCCGCCGACGACGTACGCGAGCAGTTCGCTCCCGACGACGGCGACGAGGGCGCCCACGAGGGGTACCCGTGTCTGTCTGCTGTAGGCCGCGATGGCGGTGATGAGCGCACCGAGGGCAACGAGCGTGAACCAGGCCGACCGCGCGACCGACAGGCGCGCGATGATGAGATAGTACAGCAGGAGGACGATGGGGACGAGGTAGAACCACCCGTGTTTCATGTGCTTCCAGAGGTCGACGATATCGGCGTCGGCGACGCCGCCGATCCCTTCCTGTGTGGCCTTGAGGTGGACCATCACCCAGACGCCGAAGAAGAAGACGACCGCCGGGATGGTCGCCAGGACAATGATGTCTGCGAAGGGAGTGGCGGTGTACTGGACCATCAGGAACGCCGCCGCGCCCATGACTGGCGGCAGGATCTGCCCGCCCGAAGACGCCGAAGCCTCGACGGCACCCGAGAACTCGGGATCGTAGCCCGAGCGTTTCATCAGCGGGATCGTGAACGCACCCGTCGTGACCGTGTTGGCGATCGACGAACCGGAGATGGTGCCCATGAAGCCACTCGCGAGGATCGAGGCTTTCGCCGGACCGCCCTTGCGCTGGCCCGTCGCCGAGTACGCCAGGTCGATGAACCACTGACCGGCACCGCTCATCTCGAGGAAGGCCCCGAAGAGAATGAAGATATAGATGAACTGTACGGAAACCGTGACGGGAATTCCGAACACGCCGTTTTCGGTGTTGTACCAGAGGTTCTGGATGATCGAGGGCCAGGAGAGCTCCGGGATGGCCAACACCCCGATGAAGGCCATGTCGCCGCCGATGAGGTGGCCCCACCTGGCGTAGACGACGAAGGTTCCGACGATCAGCATGAGCGGGAGACCGAGCGTCCGCCGGGTCGCCTCCAGCACGAGGAGGACACCCAGGCTCCCGAGGATGAACGCGTAGGAGAGTTCGCTCACTGCCGGGAGGCCGCCAACCAGGGGGTCGAGAAAGGGGTACACTTCGGGGATGGTGCGGCCCGACTCGAGTCCGAACGCGCGCATGTCCCGTATCTCCCGGAAATCGGTCAGGAAGTAGACGACAGCCAGGAACGTGACGGCCACGAGCACGAAGTCGACGGGCGTCACTCGCTCGCGTTCGGGGTCGAGAAACGCCCACCGGAACCCACGCCTGACGGCTGCCGCAACGCGCGTGACTGGGTTCGTATCCCCCAGGCGGGCAGACAGCGCCGGGACGATCCGGCCGAGGGTCCGGACGACGAACCCGTCGCCCATGCTCGGCGGGAACAGGAGGAATGTGATTATCAGGGCGAACCCCACGTGGATGGCGTTGGCCTGGAGCAGTTGCAGGGAGAGTTCGAGCCGTCCGAAAAACGGGACGGGAACACCGAATTCGAATCCCTGTGCGGCCAGAAACAGCTGGAACAGCGAAAAGAGGATCCCGATCGCGGAGACGATCACGGTCGCGACGCCCTGGAGCGACCGCCGCCGCTCGATCTCGTCGACGAGTTGTTCGGCCTCTTCGCGGGAAATCTCCCCGCCGGAGTCGTCGACAGGTGTGTTGGTCGTCATCGGAAGGGATCGAGAGGGGAGCGTCGCTCGACCGTGATGCGGACGGACTCGCCGCCGGAGCGTTCGACCAGATCGTACGTGCGGTCACCGACGTGGAGCCGGTGGCCCGCAATCTCGCCGGGCGAAACGTACAGTTCCCGCAGCGACCCCTCGGGATCGTAGACCAGACGGCCGTTCTGGCGGGTGACGTTCGCACCCGCAGGCAGCCCCCAGCCGTAGGATTCGAATTCCATCCGTGTCATCACCAGTTGCTCCCCCCGGACCGTATAACCATCGTACACGCGGGACTTCTCGACGCTGTGGGTGTACTCCAGGGCCACGGTCGTCCCGTTCCGGATGGGCTGGGAGATGATCGTCTCGCCGGTGTCTGCCCGCTCGACCACGAGTGTCCGGTCGGCGGGGAGAACGACGGCGGCCGTGGTCAACAGCGCCAGCGCCAGCACTACCGAGACGGCCAAACGAACGCGTGGCGTTTCCGGTCCTACCATACTGGGGATCCAACAGAGGAACTACGGGGCCGGGCTCCGTCGTCTACGCGTCGAAGTACGCGGCAGCGCCGGGATGGAGTTCGATAGACATCCCGTCCTGTGCGGAGTCCGCGCTGATGAAGTCTGTCTTGATCGTCAGGTCGTCGACGTTATCGAAGATGGCCCCCGTGACTGTCTCGACGGTGTCCTCGGACTGGGACTCGTTGGTCGCGATCATCGCCTGGACCGAGACGGTCTCGACGGCCTCGTCGACACCAGTGTAGGTCCCGCCGGGGATGGTGTCGTCGGCGAACCAGGAGGCGGCGTCCTTGACCGTGTCGCGGTTCTCGCCCTCGACAGGGACGATCACGATGTCGTTCGTGTTGGCCAGGTCCTCGATGGCGCCGACGGGCCACCCGCCGACGACGAACGCGGCGTCGATGTCGCCGTTGCGGAGCTGGTCGGCTGCCTGCGAGAACGAGGCGTTCTGCTCGTCAAAGTCGTCGCCGACGCCGACCGCGTCCAGGATCTGGAGGGCGTTGACCTGGGTGCCCGATCCGAGGTCGCCGGTGTTGATCGTGGCTCCCTGCAGGTCGTCGACCGTCTCGATTCCCGTGTCCGCGAGGGTGACGATGGTGATCGTCTCGGGATAGAGTGTCGCCACGCCCATCAGACTCGGGATCTCGTTGTCCTCGAAGGTGTCGATGCCGGTCCCGTTCTTCGCGAAGAAGGCAACGTCGTTCTGGATGAGCGCGAAGTCGGCGTCGCCGCTCGCGAGACTGCCGACGTTCTCGACGCTCGCGCCCGTCGACTGCACGTTCAGCGTGAACTCCGTGTTCTCCTCGACGATCGTCTTGACCTCGTTCGAGAGCGGGAAGTACGTCCCGCCAGTCCCGCCCGCGTGCCAGGAGAGGCGACCGCCCTCCTCCATGTCGTCGCCGCCGTCCTCTCCGTCGCTGCCGTCGCCGCCGTTCTCTCCGTCGCTGCCATCGCCGCCGTCCTCCCCGTCGCTGCCGTCGCCGCCGTCGCCGCCATCCTCCCCGTCGCTACCGTCACTGCCGTCGCCGCCGTCGCCGCCATCGCCGCCGTCGCCACCACAGCCAGCCAGCGCAGTGACGCCAGTTACGCCTGCCAGTGCGAGAAACTGTCTCCGTGACCGCTTTTGTGACATACGCTTACTTTCTTGAGAACTGTACTTATATTTTTGTATATCGATAGGTGGTACACCGTCTGTCCGAACGAATCTCTTCACGAAGTTATAGCCGACAGTATGAGTAGAGCTCTCGCAAAAACTGGTAGCAGATCTTCAAGCGGCGAATTCGTCGGGGTCGAGCCAGATTGTGAATTCGTCGCCGTCTGTGAGCAGCCCGCGAAACAGTTCCGAGTTTTTGATGCTTTCTGTGTCGAGCGTCTCTTCGGTTATCTCCGTAACTTCGTGGACATCTCTGACCAGCCAGCCAACCTCTGTCTCCGTTTCGATGGTACTCGAATCGAGGACAATGATCCGGTTGTCGGTCTGACCCCCGTCGGGACGAATATCCTCGTGAGAGATATCCAGAAGTTCTGCCGGATCGACGATGGTCGTCGTCTGCCCACGCAGATCGGTGATGCCCCTGACGTGGGGGTCTGTGTCCGGGAGTCCCCGTATTTTCGGAGCGTCGACAATCTCGGCCACACAGTCGATGTTCACACAGTACTCTCCGTCAGCCAGGGAGAATGTGAGCACTTGAATGGTGTCAGAGGTCTCCACCTCCCGAACTGGATTGCGTTTCGTCTCCTTGGACTCCTGTTCAGTAGAGGACATCTAGTCGTGTAGACTCGGATGGACAACTTAAGCATACGGCCTTTGTTATCAATAAAAATAATAAGACGAACCAGAACTTCCCGCTGCTCTTTCTTTTCAAACAGATGAGTCAGTAAATATATGGGGGCGGCGTCGAAATGACATCCTCCCCGGTGTAACCGCCGAGGTTTCCTCTTGCGTGGGGGCGGGGGGGGGCCGACACCACCGGAGGCAAAGATTCCCCTCGCGGGTACTCCGGGTTGCACGCAAGCCGTCAGTCCCGTCTGGGAGTGGTGTGCTTGGGTATCTGCGTGGCCCGTGTGGGCGGTGCCATCCACCTGATAGTGGACGCGATTCACGCCCGCCCTGTTCGGTCCTCGGTTTCGACAGGGCGTCGGACCATTCGTCTCTCACGGGAAGGGCGGGACTCTCGCTGTCACAGGTGGGTGCACAGTTCCGGAAACTGGCTACAGCAGTTCGTACGGGACCTGTGTGGAACAATCGCCGGTATATCAACCGACAGGGGGACGGTAGAAGAGTGCGTACCCGAGGCTCCCGAACGCGGGAATGCTACCGGCACCCAGTGCTGTCACCATCCCGACCGACGACACGGCCCCGACGAGCGCCGCGACCACCAGCGGCAGGGCTATCCCCGCGAGCGAGACGTCGTGGTGGGACAGACCAGCGGTCACCGTATCCGGACCAACGGCGCCGGCGTAATTAAATATTATTACTTCCCCCAGAAGGGGTCGCGGCTGCGCTGGCGGTCGAGGTACATGTTCAGCATCTCGCGCTCGTCGGCGGAGATGTCCTCGAGCAGTTCCTGTTCGAGGATCTTGGCGTGTTTCTCGGGAATCTCGGTCCAGAGAACGTCGCCCTCGTCGATCTGACGGCCGACGGTGGGGCCGTCGATGGAGACGGCGACCCGTTCGCCGGTGCGAGCCTCGTCGACGTCCTCGCCCTCGTCCTGGATGGTCTTCAGGGTACCCACGCGCTCGGGTTCGTCGCCCTGGAAGCGCGCGAGGTGGGTGTTGCGCCGGAGCAATCCACCGAGTATTTCGACGCCGACCACTGCGGGATCGGACTGGCGGAACACGTGGTCGTCGAGGATTTCGAAGCGGGCCGGGCGGGTGATGTTCTCGAGAATCTGCTGTTGCTGGGCCTGTTCGATCTCCGCGATGTGGTCCTCGTAGGACTCGACGAGGCGGTAGATGACGTCGTGTTCGAAGAGATCGACGTCTTCTTGATCGGCCAGGTTGCGGGCGTCCTCGAGGACGTCGACGTTGAACGCGAGGACGACCCGGTGTTTGGGATCGTTGGCGGTCCCCGCGACGCGAACGTCCCGTGGTGCCACGTCACCGACCTCAGCGCGCATGATGGGCACCTCGGCGTCCTCGAGCGCGCCGGCGAGTGCCTCCAGACTCCCCAGGGTGTCGGCCTTGACAGTGACGCCCTCCTCCTCGGTCGAGACCTCGATGCCGGCGAGTTCGCGCTCGACCTCCGCGACCACGTCCCCGACATCGCGGTCGCGAACGACCCGGATCGGCGCGCCGGCGATGGCGTCGTCGAGGTCGGGCGCTGCGACCTTGACGCCGTCCGCGGCGACGACTGCGTCGACCCGGTCGAACGCGTCGTCGGACCGGATCTCCGCGAGCGGCCTGGGTTTCAGCAGGGCGCGGACGTCGGTCACGATGGACTCTTCGAGGCCACCGACGACGATCCGGTCGTCCGCGCGGACGGTGCCGTCGTAGACGATGGCGTCGATCGTCGTGCCAAAGCCCCGCGTCTCGGTGACCTCGAGGACGGTCCCGGCGCCGGGCCCCTCGACGTCGATCTCCATCTCGGATTTCATGTACCGCTGGGACAGCCCCATCAGGACCGTCAGCAGGTCGGGGACGCCCTCGCCGGTCTCCGCCGAGACGGGGACGACACCGACGTTCTTCTGGAAGTTCTGGACACGCCAGTACATGTCCGCCGAGAAGCCGGCGTCGGAAAGCTGGCCGATCATCTCGTAGAGGCGCTCGTTCAGATCCGACTGGACCCGGTCGGCCTGGGCCTCGATGGCGACCCTCGAGGGGCGGTTTTCGGTCGGGTTCCACCCGGGGACGGTGTCTATCTTGTTCGCCGCGACCACGAACGGGGTGGCTGTCCGCTCGAGGATGTCGACGGCCTCCTCGGTCTGTGGCTGGAACCCGTCGTTGACGTCCACGACGAGGATGGCGATGTCAGCGAGGGCACCCCCGCGCGAGCGCAGCGTCGAAAAGGAGTGGTGGCCCGGCGTGTCGATGAACAGCAGGCCGGGCAGATCGAAGTCGTCGGGGTCGACCAGTTCACCCGCGATCTCGGAGATGACGTCGAGCGGCACGGCGGTCGAGCCGATGTGCTGGGTGATGGCGCCGGCCTCGCCCTCGGTGACGGCCGACCCCCTGATGCGGTCGAGCAGGCTGGTCTTGCCGTGGTCGACGTGGCCCAGCACCGCGACGATGGGGGTCCGCAACGCCGCCTGCGGTGCCCCGTTGTCTGACTGTTCGGACATCCGGTCTCACCCTAGAATTGGCTGAACACAGCCGCGCTCGCCATTTAAGTGCGTCGTATCTCCGCCGGCCGGACCACGAATCTTTTTGAGCGCAACGCGTCACTCCTCTGTATGCACAAGATCCGATTCAGGGATCCGGCCGGCACGGTGCGGGTCGGCGAGTACGACGACGGCGAAGTCGTCTTCGGCGCGGAGCGGTACGATCCCGCGGCGGTCCAGATACTCCCGCCGAGCGACCCCAGCAAGATCGTCTGTGTGGGGCTCAACTACCAGAACCACGCCGAGGAGACGGACTCGGAGATTCCGGATCGGCCGCTCCTGTTTCTGAAGACGCCGAACGCGGTGTCCAGCCACGGCGCGACGGTCACGCTGCCGGAGAACAAAGACCGGATCGATCACGAGGCGGAACTCGGAGTGGTGATCGGCTCGCAGTGTCGCCGGGTGCCGCCGGACCGGGCTGGCGAGGTGATCGAGGGGTACACCATCGTCAACGACATCTCCAACCGGGACGACCAGCGCCAGGAGCAAAACTGGGTGCGGGGCAAGTCCTTCGACAACGCAGCACCGATGGGACCGGTCGTCGCGACCCCCGACCACGTCCCCGACGACGCCGGCATCGAACTCCGGGTGAACGGCGAGGTGCGCCAGCAGTCCCGGATCGACGACCTCATTTTCCCGGTCCCTGAGCTGATCGCCGAGATCACCAAACTCGTCACGCTCGAAGCCGGCGACGTCGTCGCCACCGGGACGCCCGCCGGCGTCGGTCCACTCGCGGACGGTGACGCGGTCTCCATCTCGATCGAGGGGATCGGCACGCTCGAACACGACGTGCGTGCCGGCGACTTCGAGGGCAGTCTCGAACACGATTTCGTGCCCGACCAGTAACGCTACACCGGTCGACGGAACAGGTGGTGCGTCTCGACCGGACGTCTCCGGAACGTATCAGGGCTCACCCCGGCCGGTGTGTCCGGGATCGGGCACCGTCGCGGGCGGGTCGGTCCCCCGGTACGCGTCCAGAAACGACTCCTCGACGGCCGAGAGGTCGCGTGCCCGGTAGCGGTCGAACCCCTCCTGGTAGCGGTCGGACCCGTCGGCGCCGGGCCGGTAGACGAGGACGAGTTCCGCGATGCCGGTCTCCTCGCCCGTGAAGGTGAATCCGGCGCGGTAGCAGGCCTCGTAGGCGAAGGGATTGTTCACCCCGATCCGGACCGCCGGGTAGTCACGCCCCCGGGCACGCTCGGCCGCGAACCGCAACAGTCGAGGACCGACACCCTCGCCGCGGCGGTCCGAACGGACCGTGACGTACCGGAACTGGAGACAGGACGGGTCGGTCCGGTCCTCGCTGAACGCGACGGCACCCACGAGTTCGTCCTCGCGCACGACTGCCTTCCCTGTCGAGGAGAGCACGAACTTGCCGGCGTAGGCGAACTCCCGGTGGTCCAGTCGGAGTGTCGGGCCGTCGGGGGGCCACCCCAGGAGTTCGAACTCCATACCCGCGTTTCGGTCCGGACGCCAATGTACCCTGCGTCGAGCGACCCGGCGCCGACGAGTCGAACGAGAACTCACAACGAAAACGAGGGGTCCAAGTCGGTCGCCCCCGAGCAGGACGTATGAGCACGACCGCGTACCTGCGGACGCGGGTGGACCTGCGTCCGTTCGCTGGCCTGCTCTTTGTCGGCGACGTCCTCGCGCTGACGGCGTTCGTCGTGGCGGGGACTGCCCAGCACGGCCAGCAGCCGCTCGCGAATCCAGCGGTTGTGGCGGGCGTCCTGGCGCCGTTCCTGATTTCGTGGGTGCTGGTGGCGCTGGGCGGAGGGCTGTACACGGCCGACGCAACGGGAGATCTCCGGCGCGTGCTGGGCTGGACGGTGCCTGCGTGGGTCGTCGCGGTCCTCCTCGGTCACGGATTGCGTGCGACAGCACTGTTCCGGGGCGGCACGACGGTCGCGTTCGTCATCGTGACACTCCTCGTCGGCGGCGTCCTGGTCGTCGGCTGGCGGGTGCTGTTTGCCCTGGGAAAGAGAGTGGCCGAGTGACCCCGGCCGACAGGCGCACGCAGAAGGGGGTCGTCGAAGTGGTCCGATTGTCAGGCGGTACGTCGAAGGGACCTGCCACAGCGGCCCGACCCGGTACCCGAACGCCGGCTCCTCATTGGAGGTCACGCACAGTGACCGCGACTGACGACTGAATCCACGCTTGGTGGTTCTCCCGGTCGTAGATAACGTACTCTTCGTCACCGATATTCAACTCGGCGTACCTCTCCTGCTCCTCTTCGGCAACAGAGTCGTCCGGTTTGTCGGTCGTGTTCGAACTCATGGGTCTCCGGGGCCACCGTCACCGGCAGCGTCCCTTCGTCCCGAGGTTGAACACACTCCTATATAAGTACACTCCTCGAATTTTCATTCTTGAGAACACCGGGTCGAGACGGGACCTTCGATCAGACGGGCGGGAGAACAGTTATCATACTCGAAAACGCCCGGCTGCAGTGCCGGTCCACGGCCTCGCGGCGTCGCGGCCACACCGGTCGGTCTCCAGTCTCGCCTGACCGATGCTGGGATTCAAATTATCTCTGTAAGTTATAAATAGGTATTTAGACTATCTTTGGTACATATGCAATGCCTACACGAAATAATATCAGGTGCCTACCAGAAAGACTTTTGTATCAAACCATCGTATACGACAATAGATTATGATGAATTACTACGACATTGTTCTGGGGCTCATTCCCCTGTCAGTACTGGGTATTTCGGGCACGCTCTTCGGGGTCGGCGTCAACCCCCCGCTGGCTGTTGCCGCAGGGTCAGTGGTCGCGGCAGGGCTGATCGGCCACGCGATGTTCGTCAGGACCCCCGTCAGCGCCTCCGGGAAATCGGGTTCGCCGGCCGCACGCGGGACACAGCAGTCCGACGCAGGTACCGACACGTACAGTACCGCCGACTGATACGGATTGCTGTAACGAATTACCGTTTCGACCGCTATAAGTCACCGTCGGGTCTATCGTGGAGTATGGGAACCGAGACACTGTACCTGACGAGCGAAGAGGTCGCCGGCCTCGCGACCCCCGCCGAGTACGTCGACGCCGTCCGCGAGGGATACAGACAGCACGGACACGGCGCACCGGCGAAACCCCGGACGAGGCTAGACAGCGCCGACCCACCCGGGATGTTGACGGGCTATTTCGCCATCCTGCCCGAGACCGGCGCGATGGGTG
>CAYYHG010000025.1:0-23419 GCA_964471665.1 uncultured Halobacteriales archaeon
GCCGTGAACGGCGGGATTCTCTCGCTGAAGAAGATAGCTCACGGGCTTATGGCCGGCAGTATCAGGTGGCTTCAGGGTGGGGAGTCGGAGGGACTCACTCAACGACCCCTGACTCCGGGGCTGGCTGACGGACAGCCCGTCTCACCGACCACTTCTGGGCCTGTGAGACTACTCACTGAGACGATTCGGAGTCAAATCAAGCGTCCGCGCTTCCTCCACACGGCTGAAAGCCGTGGGATTTCGCGCTGCTACCGCTTGAATCCGTCTCCCAGACCAACCGATGGACTGTTCGGTGATAGTATCAATAAAAGAGAACTATGAGTAAGCTTCTATCGTCACAGTGTCCTATAGATTTAAATATAAATAAATACTGTAAAATTTGCGTCATACGCTATCGGTTTCCTGTTATAAACCATATGTTGCTATGTCGATTTGCAGGGCAAGCGCTGCGAATGTCGTCAAAAAAGCTCACGGCTGTCACCGAAACCAGGCCGTCTACACGATGTGAAGCCAATCGCGTTTCCGATGACCTCAGCCTCGCCAAGCAGTGCACTACCAGTCATGTAACACAAACAGGAGACAACGCCAACACTACCAGCATACCTGACAGGCGACAAATTTCGCGCCCACCCGTCGTAACGACTGTACAGTTGTTTAACCTTGCTCATATTAATTCAAGAAGATCAACACATACGCTGATGATTGTATCCAATTTGTCTGTTTCTTCACTGTCCTCACTCTCGACATCCGTTTTCTGTTCCATATTAGGACCCATGTTCTCAGTGTCAATGACCAATCGTACAGATACGCCAACCACGTATCATACTAATTGCTGTGTCTCACAGACCGAAACTGTGTACGAGTGTTTAATACTGTTCCCTCAAAATAAAATGTATGAGTGTCATAGATGCAATCTACTATCTTTACACTTGCAGCCATCACTGGCTTCTCTCTCACCCGGTGGCCGAGAAACAAAAAGAAAATCTCGGCGTGACGCGGTAAGTCAATCCACTCTGTCAATCGATCGGACTGTAGCCGTATCCGGTACAGGAACGGTTCCACGTCACTTTCCCAGACACGGAATTCGATATTTGTGACAGAGACGCTCCCTGTGAACTTATACACACAGGAACGGAAGTGTGTGTATGCCCTCCAGAAAGACCATCGGCGCGGCACCACTAACAACCGGCCTCGTCCTCGCGTCCCAATCGGCACACGCAATCGTTCAGAGTGGGCTCTCGCTTTGGTCGGTTCCCGGGTTTATTGGCGGCTGTGCTGCCACCTTCGTTGGCCTCGGTACAGTACTCGAATGGGACACGTCGAATCAGACATCCTCCGAAACCAGTCCGACCAGTCTAGCAGTTCTCGGAGTGGCGATCGCCGCGGCCGTTGCTGGAGCAACAATTGCTGTGATGTAGCTCCGGTAGCTCTCTCAAAACTCGTTTTTGTGAAGTCGTCTCGATTCCCAGGGGCTTGCCGACGACAGAACAGGTAAGAGGCGTCCGTCCACAGTGAGAGGTATGGTCGCACTCGATTCGAAAGACGTTCTCGAGCGTGGCGACGAGGCACCGGACTTCGAGTTGCCGGGAACCGACGACCAGACGCACACACTCGCCGACTTCGCGGACAACGAGGCGTTGCTCGTCGTTTTCACCTGCAACCACTGTCCCTACGCGAAAGCGAAGTTCGACGAACTGAACGACCTCGCCGCGACGTACGACGACGTCGCAGTCGTGGGTATCAACCCCAACGACGAGGAGGAGTATCCAGATGACTCATTCGAGAAGATGCAAGAGTACGTCGCGGACGGCCGCGTCCAGTACGACGCGTACCTGCGCGACGAGAGCCAGGATGTCGCGGCCACCTACGGGGCCGTCTGTACGCCCGATCCGTTCCTCTTCGAGCGCGACGAGGACTCCTTCCGGTTGGCCTACCACGGGCGTCTGGACGACGCCACCAATCCCGACGACGAACCGACCGAGCGGGAGATGAAAGACATCATCGACCGACTCCTGGCCGGCGAGGAGATTGACGACGAACAACGTCCGTCCCGTGGCTGTTCGGTGAAGTGGCGGCCAGGCAACGAACCCGACTACTGGGACCGATAACACGACTGTTTTTACACCCGCCCGGGAAAGTCGGTCATGGATCTGCAGGCACGGTTCGGGAACCGATCGCCGCTGGTGGGGATGGTGCACCTGCCGCCGCTGCCGGGCGCGCCCCGGTTCGATGGGAACCGAGAGGCCCTCCGCGAACGGGCGCGAGCCGACGCCTCGACGCTCTTCGACGGTGGAATGGACGCCGTGCTCGTCGAGAACTTCGGGGACGCGCCCTTCTATCCGGAGGCTGTCCCGACCCACGTCGTTGCGGAGCTGACTGCAGTTGCGCAGGAAATCAGTACGCAGGTCGACTGTCCGCTGGGCGTCAACGTTCTCCGGAACGACGCCCGGGCCGCGCTCTCGGTTGCAGCCGCGGCGGGAGGATCGTTCGTCCGCGTGAACGTCCACACGGGCGCGCGGGTCACCGATCAGGGGATCGTCGAGGGGCTCGCCCACGAGACCGTCCGGTTGCGCGAGACCATCGACACCGACGTGGCCATCCTCGCGGACGTTGCAGTCAAACACTCCGTGCCGGCCGCACAGCGTGACCTCGACGCTGTCGTCGCTGATCTGGTAGCGCGTGGTCTCGCGGACGGCCTCGTTGTCTCCGGTTCTGCGACGGGTGATCCTGCCGACAGAGACCACCTCACTGCGGTACTCGACGCGCGGGACGCCGTCGACGCTGACGTGCCGGTCTTGGTCGGGAGCGGGGTAACCGCGGACAACGTCGACACCTTGCTCGACCTGTCTGATGGTGCCATTGTCGGAACCGCCCTCAAACGCGACTCCGAGGTCACGAACCCAGTCGAGGCCGACCGCGTGGCGTCGCTCGTGGCAGCTGTGCGCGAGAATCGGTCGTGATCAGTTGGAGACGATAGTAACGGTCGTAACTGTTTGCCGGGTCGATTGCTTGCCCTCGTACGGTCGATCCCGTGATGAATTACGACTGTCACTGGAGACATCCGACTGCAAAAACGGTTTTGTCACCGGACCGCCGTCGGATAGTGTGGATTGAGAAACAATTGTACTGGATTCGAGAAAGAAAACAGTTCCGTAGGAAAGTTTGATTTTCTTTGCCTAATTTTATTTTTTTGTCAGCTGTAACGGTGCCCGTCAGGTTTAAATACCCCTCAGTCGAAGCCACCACTGTTGAGATGCCAAAGGTAGAGATTACGATTCCGGAACATCTCGAAATGCAGATCGCCCAGATGGTCGAGCAAGACGAGTTTCTCAACCGCGAGGAGGCGATCGTCGAACTTCTCTCGACCGGTATGAAAGCGTACAAAACCAGCGGGCCTATGGAGGACGAGGAGGAACCGGGATTCGAAGACGACGGCATGATGGGCCACGACGACGAATACGTCTTCTGATCCACTGTCGTTTGGCACCGTTGGCCGTTCGCGCCAGGACCCTCCACATCACTCCACGAGCGCGGCGTCGTCCACCCCTCGGAGCCGCGAACGCGGGAACGAATAGTGCCGAGGTTCGTCGACTGCGACCGCGTCGGTGAGATACGTGGCCTCGACGACGATGTCGTCGGGCGGGTAGCCGTCGTTGGTGGGATGATCGGCGACAGTGTCGCCGGTTTCGGGGATCGTCACGTCGTCGGCACGGCGGTCGGTCACGCTGACGACGACGAGGCGGTCACCCGTCTCCCGGTCGAGGACCACGCCTCCGGCCTCGAGATGACAGTTCCCACAGAGCGCTGGAGGGTCGCTGTCATCGAGAACGAACGTCTCGGTGCCACAGGCGGCACACTCGGCCCGGCGCCGACCGGGTGGTGGAACCCGACGGGTCGTGATCTCGATTGCGACGCGGCGCAGATGTTTGCACGTCTCGTTGCGGATGGTGGCGTCCGGGCAAGTACAGGATCCGGCCAGCGGGTCGACGACGTACGTCGCGCCACTCTGGCTGTCGACGGCGTAGGCACCGTCACCGAGCGGACGGACGGCCATACGCTCGGCCCAGGCGCGCGCTGCGCGGTCGGGCATCGACCGCAGGTCCGGCGCGAGGGCTATCCGTTCGGTGGATCCAGACCTGTTACCGGCGGTTCGGTGGTTGTTGGCGGGCGTGTTGATCGCGGGCGGGTGATCGCTGTCGGTCATGGGTCTCGGACGCTGGTGTGTCTCCGGGCGCGTCCACGCCCAGAGTAGGTGCTGGACCGGTATAGGGCGTTCGGTCGGGTCGCCTTCGGTGACTCCGGCGCGGGCCTTCGAAGCGTTTTTGACCGTGCCTGCGGAAGCCGCGGGCATGGAAATCGACGCGGAGATGGCCAGGCAGATCGCCCTCTCGGCGGGGGCGGTCGTGCTGTTCATCGCTGCTGCTGTGGCTGTCAGTTCCGCTTACGGGACCCACGACACCGTCAACACCTCCGTCCAGGGATCGATCGAGGGGAGCCTCTCCGGGGACGCCGTTTCGGACGGAACGGTCGACGGGTCCTTCCAGGGGACCATCGACAACGGTGTTCGCGAGGAGGTCAACGGTACCATCTCCGGATCGATCGGCGACTCCGGCCGACTGACGGGCACGCTCGACGGCAGGACGGCCGGGACCGTCGACGGAACCGTCACTGGCGAGGTGAACGCGAGCTACGACAGTTCGACCGGACAGCTCTCGGGGGAGTTCGACGGGACAGTCAACGGGACTGACGCCGGAACCGTCATCGCACCGACCGGCGGCGTCGCACTCGTCGGTGTCCTCGCTGTCTTTATTCTGCTCATGGCGCTGGCCGGTGTCTGGCTCAACAGTCAGGACTTCGACTGAGGCTCCCGCCAGTCGACGACCTGGTCCTCGTCGGCGTCGTCTAAGGACTGTTCGTAGTAGCCCATCGGATGGGAGATCTCCTCGCAGAGGTCGTCCATGTTCACGCAGTCGCCGTACGATTGCATGGTCGCACAGGAGGGTGGGGAATACTGTGTCGGGCTGGTGGCCCCGCGGATGTGGTTGACCTGGTAGCGGGTCACCTCCTCGCCGAAACCCGGATTCACCTTGAACATCTCGACGATGTCGTCGGTGCTCATGCCAATACTCGTCAGGAAGGCGGCGATCGCAAACCGTGAGTGGTGTTCGAGGTGTTCGCCCTTCTGGACCTGGTCGAGCAGGTGTTTCATACACGGCGGGAACAGGTCCGGGACCACCGTGTCGATGTCGCGGGTGAGTTCCAGTTCCGCCAGCAACTCCTCGACGTGGTCGACTTCCGGCTCGAGTTGTGCCGCGACCGGTTCGGGCACGGTCAGCGGCAGTCCCGCCTCGACGCGGTGGCGGACGGCCTGCCGGAGCAACACCAGCAGTTCCTCTTCGGCGAGGGGAACCTCGCCGTCCTGCAGGTCGCGGTTGACCAGACGCCACTCCTCGCCCCACTGGTCGGCAGCGTGCTGGAGGTACGCGCCCACGGCCACGCGGTAGCCGTCGGGCGTCTCTCGCACCTCGCTGGCGAGGTCGAACTCCGCGAGCAGATCGACCAGCAAGAGCGGGTCGGCTCCCGTGCTCTGGAGTTGCGTCGAGACCGCAAGTTCCTCGCTGAACCGGTCGTGGGCGGTTGCCGCCTCGGCCCGTGCGTACTTGTAGTGGAGAACGTGCTCGTCGACGACGGAGACCAGCACGCGCGCGACCGGGTAGGAGAGCAACTCCACGCGCGTGCGCCGGTGGGGTTCGCCGACGTCACCCTCCTGGAGTGCCCCCTCGACGCGGCCCAGCGCGCGGTCGACGACCGCCGGTTCGTCGGTGACCACTGCCCCGAGGTCGACCCCTGCCTGCTGGACGGCTTCCCGGGCGACCGACAGGAATGGATAGCGCGCGTGGAGTGGCTGCATCGCGCGTGGATTGCGTGCGGGACTGCAAAAACCCGGCGGTCACCGTTTCTCGTCGAGTTCCTCGATGACGCTGCCGGCGTCTCCGCCGTCGCTGACCATCTGCCGGTAGCGGTCCCGACTCATCTCTATCGTCCGGGTGCCACCGTCCCGGACCACTTCGAGTTCGACAGTTCCCTGCGGGTTGTTGCGGAGGCGGACCGTTGCGAGCGCGGTGAACACGAACCAGAGCGCGACGGCCCCGCCCAGCCCGTAGACCATGACCGCCTCGAAGGCGAGCGAATCGGCCGTGCGCGTCCACCGGGTCGGGTAGGCGTGCCAGAACAGCCAGACACCGACCACGGTCACCGCCGAACCGAGGACGGCTCCCACGCGATCCCGGAGGCTTGCTGGCAGGACGAAAACCACGGCGAGTAACATGGCAGGGACTCCCAGTCCCGCGAGAGTACCGGCGTGTGCCTTCGCGGCTGTCGTGTCACCCGCGATTGCGACCAGCCCGATCGCAGCCAGGATCGCAAGTGCACCGACCACACCGAGAGCGAGGCCGCCCCGGACACGCCACGGATCCCGCTGGATCACCTGATTTCGGTCGTACGCCTCCTCCAGGCTTCCCATGCGGGAGTATCAGTTCTCCGGATACAAAACGATACGTCAGACGAGCGCAAGACGTGCGGGTAATTCCGACCCCCCGTGGAGTCGAATATCTCCACGTAGTTATACCGGCCGACGTAACTTTTGAGACTTCTCATACTGTCGGCTATAACTTCGTGAAGATATTCGGCACCCGGGGTGCCGATACTGCTCACGCGCTTATAGCCGACAGTATCAGCCGGATGTCCCGGCTGAAAGTATCAGGGCTTACGTCGACCGGTATATGACCGGCAGTACTAGTTGCTCTGGATGCGCGGGGCCAGCATGTACGTGACCTGGCCCTGCCCATCGGCGATGTCGAAGTGGAGTTTGATGGGGAACTCCTCGCCCAGTTCCATCGTGACCTCGGCGTCGGCCGGGATGGCCCTGTTCATGTCCTTGAGATAGTCGAGGGAGAACAGCGACGTCGCGGGGCCGACCACGAGATCGATCAGATCGCCCGCGTCGAGTTCGAGGTGGACGTCGTCGGTGTCGCCCTCCGCCGTGACGTAGAAGGCCTCGGCGTCCTCGTCGACGCCCAGTTCGATGTGATCGCTGACCATATCGGCGGCGGTCACGGCACGGTCGATGTCGCGCCCCTCGATGACGACCGACGCCGGCAGGTCGAGGTCGGGCAGGTCGGGTTCCTCCCGGATGGACTCGGGGTCGATGAGCGCGAGCGTGTACTCGAGACCGTCGATCGAGATGTGGAGTTTGCGCGTCCCCTCGTCGAGTTCGAGGTGGACCAGCTGGTCGGAGTCGGCCATGGCCGCGATGTCCTGGAGACGGACGAGATTGACGCCGACGAGCCCCCCGTCGGCCTCGTAGGACTCGAAGGCTTCGACGTCCAGGGAGAGGTCGACCATCCCGACGTTGGCGGGATCGACGGCCCTGATCTCCAGGCCGTCGTCCTCCAGGTGTATCTTGCACTCGTCGACGAGGACGCCCACCGAATCGAGCGTGGCCTGGAGCGTGTCCGCGCTCACGATTGCGTTGAACATTCTTGCCGCGAGCTACGGTGTCATCCCCTAAAAAGGCACGTCATTGGTGCGCCAGCGACAGCTCCCGGCTGTCACTTCCGGGCGACGATCCGGAGGACGTCCTCGTCTCGCAGTCCGTGGTCGCGCCCGACCTGCTGGTCGTCGTGTTTGGCGCTCGGGCCGGTCACGCGCGCAAACCGGAACCGCTCGTCGAAACTCCCGCCGAGTTTCTCGCAGGCGTCGCCCACGGTGTCTCCCTTCCGGAGGATCAACGGCTCCTCCCGGTCGACGCCCCTGCCGGGTTTGTCCATGTAGATCCGGATGAGTTCGAGTTCGTTCCAGAGGCGTTCCCGGAGTGCGTCCAGTCCTTTCCGGTCTTCGGCGCTGACGAAGACCGCGTCGTCGGGATCGATCCCGTATTCCCGGAGGTTCGCCTCGACGGTCGTCATGTACTCGTGGTCGATGAGGTCGACCTTGTTGACGACCACGAGCGAGGGCAGGTACACGCGGTTGTCCACGACGCCGTCGATCAGTCGGTCGATGTCGACCTGTTCGCCGACGGTCACGTCAGCGTTGACGTAGCCCTGCTCGCGCAACACCCCCTTGATCGTCTCCTCGTCGATATCGAGGTCGACACTCGCGTTGACACTGATCCCGTCTTTGTGTCTCTTCCGGACGGTCACGCGCGGCGGGTCCGTGTCGAGGCGGATCCCGTTCGCGTAGAGCTCACTGGAGAGCCGTTCGTAGTGGTCGACCTCGAACACCGAGAGGAGAAAGACCACCAGGTCGGCAGTCCGGACGACCGACAGGACCTCCTGGCCGCCGCCGCGGCCCTCGGCTGCGCCCTCGATGAGTCCGGGCACGTCGAGGAGCTGGATGTTCGCGCCGCGGTACTGGAGCATACCGGGGTTGACATCCAGCGTCGTGAAGTCGTACTCGCCGGTCTCGCTGTCGGCGTTGGTGAGCGCGTTCAACAGCGTCGACTTCCCGACGCTCGGAAAGCCCACCAGCCCCACGGTCGCGTCGCCGTGTTTCTCGACCGCGTAGCCGGGTCCGCCGCCCGAGGAGGACTGCTTGTCTTCGAGTTCCTCTTTCATCTCGGCGAGTTTGGCCTTCAGCCGGCCGATGTGGGCCTCCGTGGCCTTGTTGTAGGGCGTCTCCGCGATCTCCGCTTCGATCTCCCGGATCTCCTCTTCGAGCCCCATTACCGGTGTGTCGGCCGTCCGGCCACATTAGGGCTTTCGTCGACGACTCCGACGACCGGCGCTCTGAGACGGGCTGCTACGGATTGCTGTATCTGGCTTTCCCGTCGAGAGACACACGACAGATACACCGTTCGTGTGCGTCTCCGGTCTGTCAGACTACTCGAGGAGTTTTCCCCCCGGGTGTCACTGGCTTCATGCCTGTTGATTAATCGGAAAAACATACTGTTTGATGTTTCCTGCCTCCATAGTCACGGTTGGGAGACAGTACCCGTACTCAAACCTGGCTATCCACCCTAAACTCTCTGTGCCTGTCTCCCTGCCTGTCATTCTTTGCACCACCAATTGCACCTCTGTGCCTGCTCGCCTCGCCAGGGTTGTTTGTTACTAGTTCGCGAACCAGTAGATCCTCGACACGAGATTGGTTATTCCTCATATACACTTTGCGCTGGTTCGAATAGCCACCACACCACCGCAGTAATCGTACGCAATAATCGAGGCAGAGGATTTAAATATGAGACTGTATCGTTCAGAGAGGTGTCGCAAGTAATGGCGTTGGCCGGGGCCGGAATGGTTCTTCTCCTGACGGTTGGTGTGGGAATCGTGGCGCACGAACTGTCACACGCGGCAGTCCTGTACCTCTTCGGGATTCAGTGTGACATCGACATCGGACCGGAGCGAGCCGGATCCAGTCAGTTCGAATCGAGCGTCTTCGGGACCCGGGCGGCGGTCACGCCCCGAGAGATATCTCCCGAAACGTCTGCCTGGGCGATGCGACTATCGTCCGTTGCACCCCTGGTTCTCGCGGTTCCGTTTGTGGCCGTCGTTACTGGCGTCGTGTCGGACCCCTTGCAGGCTGACAGCTTGCTTCTCACCGCCTGGACTGTCGGCTGGCTGGGCTGTGCAATCCCGAGTCCACAGGACTTCTCGGTGTTCTGGCACGCCGAACGGGCAGTTGCCGATCACACCGCTGGGCCCTCCGAGGGATAGCCGGGCCTATACCGGTCGACGTAAGCCCTGATACTTTCAGGCGGGAACGTTCGGCTGAGAAGTATCAAAAGTTACGTCGACCGGTATACCCCTCCAGGTGGCTGTCGCGTCTGCGAGCCGTTCTCGATCTGTCGGCCGGGGTCGGATTGCCCGTCGGCAACCGCCGTTCGGTAGACGCGGTTAGAGGACGAACGAGACGATAGCCAGAGCGACGAATATGATGACGAGCCATTTGGCGATCCCCATGCTGAGTCCGGCAACCCCGCGCGCACCGAGAATTCCCGCAACGACCGCGAGTATCAGGAACAGGATCGCGAGTTCGATGAGCCCCCCTCCAAACTGCAGCGGGGCTAACTGTACTGAGGCCAACGCGTCCAGGGCTGTCTGGCCGAGTGCCATGTAGTAACGTCACAGGCTCGGGACGGTAGTGACTCCTGCATGGTGCATCATACTACTCAATAGTAAGACTGTGGACTGTAAAAATCACCAGAACTTGAGGTTGTTCTTGACGGACTCGCGTTTCAGTTCCTGGATGTGTTCGGTCAGGGGGATATCCTTGGGGCAGACCTCGGTACAGGAAAACTGGGTCTGACACCGCCAGACGCCGTGTTCCTGTTCGACGATCCGGAGACGCTCCTGCTTTCGGCTTTCGCCCTCGCGTTCGTCCATCGCGAAGCGGTAGGCCTTGTTGATGGCCGCCGGTCCAAGGTACTCGTTGTCCCCGGCTGCGATGTTACACGACGACATGCAGGCGCCACACCAGATACACCGCGTCGAGAGTTTGACCTTCTCGCGGTTCTCGGGCGACTGGCGCTGCTCCTCGAGGTCGCTGTCGGGTGTCTCGTCGGGGTCGAAGAAGGGTTCGACGGCGTGCATCTGCTCGTAGAAGTGCTCCATGTCGACGACGAGGTCCTTGACGACGTCCTGGTGGGGGAGCGGTTCGATCCGGACCGGGTTCTCGAGGTCGGCCAGCTGGGTCTTGCACCCCAGGCACTGCCGGCCGTTGACGAACAGCGCGTCCGAGCCACAGACCGCCTGCTGACAGGAGTGACGGAAGGTCAGCGACGAGTCGTAGTGGTCGCGGGCGTAGATGAGCGCGTCGAGGACTGTCATCCCCTTGTAGAACGGGACGACGAAGTCGTCGAAGCGCGGCTCCTGTTTGCCCTCGACCTCGGGGTCGAACCGGAAGACCTTGATGTGTACCGACTCGTCGGCCTCGTCGATGTCCTCCTCGACGCGCTGTTTCCGTTCCTCGGCACGGGCGCGCTTCTCCGCACGCCGTCGTTCTCCCGGCGAGGGACCCTCCTGTTCGGTCTCCGTTTCCGCCTCGGTCTCTGACTCTTTCTGTTCGAGTTGTGTGCTCATAGTAGGTTGGTCATGGCGAGTGCGACGCGCGTTCCCTGCAACACCAGTGCGACGCTCGCGACCACCAGCACGGCACCGACCGCTCGCTTTCGTGACCCGGACAATCCCATGTTGACGAGGGCGTTGTAGACGCCGTTGACGCCGTGGAAGGTGGCCGTCACGAGGAACAGCCACATCGTCGCGAAGTAGCCAAACTGGCTCATCCGGGCCTGTGTGCCCATGAAAGTGATCTCGGCGGCGTGGTTGACGAAGTGGAGCAGGACGAAGTGGAAGGCCAGCACGCCGATCAGGAAGACTGCAGTCAGGCGCTGGACCAGCCAGAACCGGCCGCCCCGGTCGAACGAGGAGTAGTGTTCGGCCATCAGATGGCACCCCCCAGGAACGTCGGGACGCTCGCGACGACGATTGCGCCAGTCAGTACCAGCGACGCGTAGAAACTCGCGTCCTGTCGCTCGAGGCCCACACCGAGGTCCACGAACAGCAGTCGGACGCCGTTGAGGATGTGAAACACAGCGACTGCGAGCAGCCCGACTTCGAGAAACCGGACGATGAGCAACGCTTCGAGTCCCTGTAGCGTGGAGGTGTACAGGTCCGCGCCGCCGGTGGCGGTACTGAGGACGGCGATGTGGGTAAACAGGTAGCCCACGAGCACCCAGCCGGTGAACTTGTGGAAGATCCAGGCCCACATGCCCGCCGAGAACTCCTGCCACCGGCCGAAGTCCTCGACCGTGCCTCTGTCGTATCCACTCATACAGTTGCTCCTTGGAGTGCGGACAGATAGTAGTTACTACCCCGTGTCGGCGGCATACCCACCGCTGCTGTCGGTTTACTCCCGCGGGAACAGCACCATCGCCTCCATCGTCAGCACCACGTCGTCGTCGCCGTTCACCGTCGACACGTCGATGTAGACCACGCCCCGGCCGTCGTCCCACGGTTCCTTCCCGCGGTGTTCGGTCCGGACCGAGAGGCTGTCACCCGGATAGACGGGGCGACGAAAACGGAGCGACTCGACGCCGGGCGACCCCATCGCGCCCGAGTCGTTCAGGTAGTTCTCGACGAGCAGGCGCATCGTCATCGCGCAGGTGTGCCAGCCGCTGGCGACCAGCCCCCCAAACATCGACTCCCGGGCGGCCTCGGGGTCGACGTGGAACGGCTGCGGGTCGTACTGTTCGGCGAAGGAGACGACCTCCTCGCGCGTGACCTCGTAGGTTCCAAAGTCCCGGACGGTCCCGATTTCGACGGCCCCGTATGTCGGGTCCGTGCCGTTCGCCTCGTCCATGTTCCGGCCAGCGCGGCCGAGCGCAAGTACGCACCGGTTCCGGCGTCCGGGTTACAGGAGGGTCAGTCCGGGTTATATGTCGCCGACCCGTAGCAAGACTATGACAGAAGACGTCAGACACGGCCTCGAGGGTGTCCTCGTGGCCGAATCGGAGCTGTCGGACATCGACGGCAAGAACGGCGAGTTGGTCTACCGGGGCTATCCCATCCGGCAACTGGCACGCGAGTGTACCTTCGAGGAGACGCTGTACTTGCTGTGGTACGGGCGGCTTCCCGACCGGACAGAACTCGACGAGTTCGTCCAGACGATGTGCCGGGAGCGGGAGATCGACGACGCAGTCGTCCGCACACTCCGGGACATGGCTGTCGACGACGAGGATCCGATGGCAGCCCTCCGGACGGGCGTCTCGATGCTCTCGATGACGGACCCGGAACCGGACGTGACGCCCGAAGACACCCGGGGATTGCTCCGGAAGGGGCGCCGGCTCACCGCACGGTTGCCGACGGTGCTCGCGACCTACGACCGGCTGCGGCGCGGCGAGGAACCGGTCGACCCACACGACTCGCTACCACACGCCGAGAACTTCCTGTACATGCTGACCGGCGAGGAGCCCGACGAGGTCTCCGCCGAGACGTTCGACATCGCGCTGACGCTGCACGCCGACCACGGGCTCAACGCCTCGACGTTCACGGCGATGACGGTCGCGAGCACCTTCGCCGACATCTACAACGCCGTCACGGCCGGGATCGGCGCGCTGTCGGGGCCGCTCCACGGCGGGGCAAACCAGGACGTGATGCACACGCTCGTGGAACTCGACGAGAGCGGCGACGATCCGGTCGAGTGGACCCGCAGAGAGATCGACGCGGGGCGACGCGTCCCCGGCTGGGGACACCGGGTCTACGAGGTCAAAGACCCCCGCGCGACAATCCTCCAGGAGCGCAGCCACGCCCTCGCCCAGTCGACCGGCGAGACCAAGTGGTGTGAGTACACCGAGGCCATCGAGGACTTTCTGACCGAGGAGAAGGGCCTCGTCGAGAAGGGCATCGCTCCGAACGTCGACTTCTACTCCGGGAGCGTCTACTACCAGCTCGGCGTCCCGGTCGACGTCTATACGCCCATCTTCGCGATGAGCCGGGTCGGCGGCTGGGTCGCACACGTCTGTGAGTACGTCTCCGACAACCGTCTCATCCGTCCCCGCGGACGCTACGTGGGTCCTGCACGGCGCGACGTCCTCCCGATCGACGACCGGTAGGCCGGGGGAACCGAACGGCAGTGTGGCCACACACCAGACGGACGTTCCCAGCGGCTGGGAACGAAACGCGGCTTCTAAGTATGCGGCCTCGAAGTCTCGGGTATGCTCTCGAACCGGCCGTGTCCGGGGACGACGACGCTTCTGGCCGCGGCCGCGATCGGTGTCTACGTCCTCGTCGTCGCCGGAGCGACGGCCGCCGTGGCCGACGCCGCCCGGGCCTGTTCGAGCTGGCCGGGCTGTGGCAGTTCGCCCCTCGATATCGGCGTCGCCGTCGCGCTCGTCCACCGTGGCCTGGCACTCGCAGTCGGCCTGCTCGTGCTCGTCGCCGCCCTCGCGGCCGTCCGGACCGGGACCGACCGGCGCGTGACGGCGGCGGTCCTAGCTGCGCTCGTGCTGTACCCGATCCAGGTCGGCGTGGGCGCGCTCGTCGCCGTCAGCGGCGCCGCGGCGCCGTTTCCCGGCGTCCACCTGCTCGTCGGCGCGAGCATCTTCGGTGCCCTGGTGCTCGCACTCGCCTGGCGTCTCGAGGTCGAGACCGGGACCGACGACGACGCGCTCGCGGCCGTCGAACCCGTCCGGTCGGTCGAGCCGGTGGACCCCGACCCGACACCGGCCACGAACGAGGCCCTGGAGACGCCACTCGCCGACCGACCGCTCCGGCAGTTGAAAGCGCGGGCGCTGGCCTACGTCCGGCTGACCAAACCCCGGCTGATGTGGTTGCTCTGCCTGGTCGCCGCCGCGGCGATGGCGCTCGCCGGCGGCCCCGGCCTGTCGGTTGGGACGGTCGTCCTGACGCTGGCCGGCGGTGTTCTCGCGATCGGCGCCAGCGGCACGTTCAACCACGTCCTGGAGCGGGACCGCGACCGGAAGATGCAACGAACCAGCGACCGTCCGGTCGCGACACACCGGATTCCCAAGTCCCGCGCGAGCGCCTTCGGCTTCGGGCTCGCCGCGCTGTCGCTGGCCGTGTTCCTCCAGGTCAACCCACTCACTGCGGTCCTCGGGCTGACGGCCATCGTCTTCTACAGCGTCGTCTACACGCTCGTGTTGAAGCCCCACACCGTCCAGAACACGGTCATCGGCGGAGCTGCGGGATCGCTGCCGGCGCTCATCGGGTGGGCTGCAGTCACGGGCCGGGTCGGGCTGCCCGGCCTCGCGCTCGCGGCGCTCATCTTCGTCTGGACGCCGGCCCACTTCTACAACCTCGCGCTGGCCTACAAGGAAGACTACGCCCGCGGCGGCTTCCCGATGATGCCCGTCGTGCGCGGCGAGACGACCACGCGAAAGCACATCCTCCTGTGGCTTGGCGTGACGCTCGCGGCCGCGTCGGCGCTGATCGGCCTGACCGACCTCGGGTGGCTCGCCGCCAGCGCGACGGTGCTTCTGGGCGGGGTCTTCCTGTGGGCGGTCGTCCGCCTCCACCGCGAACAGACCGAGCAGGCCGCGTTCCGCGCCTTCCACGCCTCCAACGCCTACCTCGGTACCGTGCTGGTGGCTGTCGTCGTAGACGCCCTCGCGGTGTGACCGGTCGAGGGATCACTCCCTGCGGGTGTCGTAGACTACCTCGCCGTCGACGACGGTTGCCGCCACGGCGATGTCGGCAATCTCGTCGTCGGGCACCTCCCACGGCGACTCGTCGAGGACGACGAAGTCCGCACACTTGCCCGGCTCGACGGTCCCCATGCGGTCCTCGTCGAATCCCGCGTGGGCGGCCCCGGTCGTGTACGCGCGGAGAGCCTCGGTCACGGAGAGCCGCTGTCCGGGATCGGGTGCCGTAACGACTTGCTGGACGCCGAAAAGCGGATCAAGCGGCATGCAGTCGCTGCCGAAGGCGAGGCGGGCACCGGCTTCCTGAAGCGCGCCAAAGCGGTTCGAATCGCGGCGCCGCTCGACGCCGAGGCGACTGTCGTAGAGGCCACCCTCGCGGGCCCACTTCAGGAAGTTCGGCTGTGCCGAGACGACGACGCCGGATTCGCCCAGCCGCTCTGTCAGGTCGTCGGTCAACACCTCCGCGTGTTCGATCCGGTGGCGCCCGCCCGCCGTCTCCGCCAGTGCGTCCAGCGCGACCGAGATGGCCTCGTCGCCGATCGCGTGCAACGCGACCTGGAGTCCGGCGCTGTCTGCCCGCTCGACCAGGGTCGCGAGGTCCGCGGGACTCTCCAGGAGGACACCACGGTCGCCGCCACCGTCCGCGTAGGGAGCCGAGAGTCGGGCGGTACGGCCGCCGATACTCCCGTCGGTGTAGGTCTTGATCGCGCCGACGCGGACCCGGTCGCCCCCGCTGTTCGTTCGCAGCCCCGTCTCGATGACGGCGTCGAGGTGATCGGCCCAGTAGTTGAGACGCACACGCAGGGGCAACTCCCGGGCTGCGTCGAGATCGCGGTACACACCCGGTGCAGCCGACCGGCGGATCATGTCGTGGACCGCAGTGACGCCGCGGGCGTTCGCGTGATCGGCGGCGGCGACCAGATACTCCCGCACGACCGACGGTCCTGCGCTGGTGGCCTCGTAGATGACGTCTACGGCACCCTCCACGAGAGCGCCCGTCGGGTCCCCGTCGTCGGTGTGGACGTCGTCGGCAGGCATTCCCTCGCGGTGGCGCTCCAGTACGACGCTGTTGACCGAGACGACGTGCATGTCCTCCCGGAAGGCTGCGACGGGGCGGTCGGTGCTGACCCCGTCGAGGTCCCCGCGGGTGAGGTAGTCGCCGCCCCACTGGCTCTCGTCGTAGCCGTAGCCGAGGATCCAGTCGTCGGTCCGGTGGCCCGTGTCGGCCGCCCGCAGGCGGTCGAGACACGCCTCGGGCGAACCGGCGTCGGTGAGGTCGGCCTCCAGCAGGCGCCGACCCACGAACTCCATGTGGGTGTGGGCGTCGACGAACCCCGGCAGGAGGTGTCGCCCGCCCAGATCGACCTCCTCCGTTTCGACGCCCGTCAGGAAGCCGATCTCGTAGGCCGTGTCGACGCTGACGACCCGGCCGTCGCGGACGGCAACCGCCTCCTCGGTCTCGTCGCGCCCGTCCAGCGGATGGACGACAGCGTTCGTGAACACGCGGTCCGCGGCCTCTGTCATGGCAGAGTCGGGGACCGCGAGGGCGTTAACCGTTTGGGTCGCAGTCCGGCCGCGGCGGTTCCGGCGTCTCGGAGACGAGCGTGGTCTCGGAACTGCGCTCCCGGCCGCGAGGGCTGGTCGTCGCGTCGGGGAGGCCATCTGGGTCGTTCCCCCCCGGGTGGTCCGGAGGGCTTAGGGTGGTCGGGAGCGAGGATGCGTGCATGACGGAGACGGAGCCAGCGGATCTGGCGGCGCGGGTACGCGACGGCGACCTGCGCCTCTACGAACTCGAAGACCACGCCGACGCGGCGACCGCGGCAGCGGCCCGGCGACACCTCCTCGGGAGCGAGGCCGGCGCCGACCTCGGTACGATTGGCGCGTACGCCTTCGACCCGGCCGACGCCGAGGCGAACATCGAGAACATGCTCGGGGCCGCCCAGGTGCCGATGGGCGTCGCCGGCCCGGTGTCGATCGAGGGTGGTGCCGCAAACGGCGAGTTCTACCTGCCGATGGCGACCACCGAGGGCGCGCTGGTCGCCAGCGTCAACCGCGGTCTCTCGGCGATCCGCGCCGCCGGCGGTGCGACCGCCCGCGTCACCGATTCGGGGATGACTCGCGCGCCGGTCTTCCGCGTGAACGGCGTTGCACAGGCCCAGGAAGTCGTCGAATGGGTCGCCGACCACGCCGGCGACCTCCGGGAGGCGGCCGAGTCGACCACCAGTCACGGCCAACTGCTGGACGTCGACCCGTACGTCGTCGGTGACTCGGTCTTCCTGCGCTTCGTCTACGACACCAAGGACGCGATGGGGATGAACATGGCCACCATCGCAACGGGCGAGGCCGCCGACGTCGTCGAGACCGAGACACCCGCCGAACTCGTGGCGCTGTCGGGCAATCTCTGTAGTGACAAGAAACCCGCTGCCATCAACGCGGTCGAGGGCCGGGGCCGGACGGTCTCCGCGGACGTCCTCCTCCCCCGGGAGTACGTCGAAGGGACGCTCAAGACCACCCCCGAGGCGATGGTCGAGGGCAACACCCGCAAGAACCTCGTCGGGAGCGCCAAAGCCGCGTCGCTGGGATTCAACGCCCACGCCGCCAACACCGTCGCCGCCGTCTTCCTCGCCACCGGTCAGGACACCGCCCAGGTCGTCGAGAGTGCCAACGCCATCACGACCATGGAGGTACGCGAGGGAGACGAGGAGTCTGACGGGGGCCTCTATGCCAGCCTCTCGCTCGCGTCGCTGGAGGTCGGGACCGTCGGCGGCGGGACTGGACTCCCCACACAGTCGGAGGCGCTGGACGTCCTGGGACTCGGCGGCAGCGGCGACCCGCCGGGCGCGAACGCGGACGCCCTCGCGGAGGTCATCGCCGTCGGGGCGCTCGCGGGCGAACTCTCCCTTGTCGCGGCCTTCACTGCCCGCCACCTCTCCTCGGCCCACGAGGAACTCGGCCGGTAGTGCGGTCGAAACGGTAACTCGGTACAGCAATCAGTCTCACTCGTCCGATTTCATCTGCCGGATTTCGCGGACCGTCTCTTCGAGTTTTGCCCGTGCCTCCGACGGGTCCACGTCGTCCGGTAGCCGGCCCTCGGTTGCACGTTCCTCGTCGGCCGGACCCGTCTCGCGAGTCCGACCGCTGCGGGTGTCCACCGTCGACGGGTCAGTCTCCGTGAAAATCGTCATCCCCTTCTGTTCTGCTTTCTTCCGGGCTTCCGGTTTGAGTTCGTCGATGGTTGTCCCGGCGGCAATCGTGTCCGCGTTCGGCCCCAGCAGTTCGTTCATCTCCTCCCAGGAGAGAGCGACGTATCTCCCGCTATCGATCATCCGCGCCAGCGACGGGAGACCGTGAAGCGAGTGACAGGCGGTATCCCCGGCCGTGGTTCTCGGTTCCTTGCGGTTGGCCAGTGTCTCGGCCAGGAGCACCGCGGCCTGGACTTCGCGGCCGCCGTACACAGGTTGGTCGGTGAAGCCGTTCACGCTCACGTGTTTCCGGTTGCCGTTCCAGTCCGCACCGTCCATGATCCGGGTCTGGACGTCGTAGGTGAACGGAGTCATCGACGGACTGTCCACCTCGAGCGTGCGCTGCACTTTGTTCTGACACGCCCACACAGTGTCGTCACCGGCCCACAGCCGTGTCCGTTCGAGGACGACGATCTGTCCGGCGTCCCCGACGTAGGCCCGCAGTTCGCACTCGGCCCCTGCCGGCCGGCTCGCGGTCGTCTCCCGGTCGAGTATCCTGTCTCCGCCGAACGAGTAGTCACACGTCGCGAAGATGGTTTCCGGAAGCACCGTCTCGATGTGTTTCGTCACCCGGCGGTTGTACACCTCGCCCCGGCCCGGTTTTCGTCCCATTGCCGGCGGTACGGTCTCTCCCGGTAAATCACTTTACCAGTCCCGCCGGTACTGCTTGACAGTACGAACGCCGTCGCCGCGTTCTACGATGGGGTCTCCGGTTCTGTATTCGGTGTCCTTCGGGTCGACCGTGAGTTCGAGACTGTACCCGCGTGTCCCGGTCGAAACGATCGAAAGCCCGGGAGCCTGCCCCGACGCTTATATATTCTGGCTATTGTGAGTCTAGGCAAGGGATGGCCGAGAACAAAAACGCTGAAGTGTTGATCGTCGACGACGAAATCGACCTGGTGAAGTCGTACCAGGCATTCCTCGAAGGACAGTACTCCGTTCACACAGCGACCGACGGGACGGAAGCTCTCGAGAAACTGGACGAGACCACGGACGTGATGTTACTGGACCGGCGGATGCCAGGACTCACAGGTGACGAGGTTCTCGAAGAGGTCCGCGCCAGTGAGGTCGATTGTCGGGTCGTCATGGTCACCGCTGTCGACCCCGACACGGACCTCCTGGGGATGGATTTCGACGAGTACCTGGTCAAGCCGGTCACCGGTGACGACCTTCGGGAAGCGGTCAATCGGATGCTGGCGCGGGATCGGATGGAACAGCAGATCCAGGAGATGTTTGCACTGGCGTCGAAACTCGCGACGCTCGAACTGAAACTCGATATCGAACAACAGGAACGAAGCGAGGAACATCAAAAACTCCTCGAGGAGTTCTACCAGCTCCGCGACGAAGTCGAGTTCTCTGATCTCGACGACGAGTACTACTCGGCGGCGACGATAGAGAAACTCCAGTCGCTCCTCGAGGCGAACCGACCGTGAGAGCGAACCAGCGAACCCACCCGCCTGCTGTCCGTGGTCGGTGTTTCGCGCACAACGACCGGCGTCGGCGTCCGGACGGCGACTCGACCCACAGCGCGGCGCACCGCACCCTGCCGGTCTGTCTCGCTTGTGACCGGCAGTATGAATGATACCCGGGCACGGCACAGCCGGCAGTCCACGAGAGTTTTACAGCAGGGGTTCCTCGAGACGAGTATGGCTGCGGATATCACGTCACTGTCGCTGTCGGATCGAGTCGTGGTGCTCTGCCTGGCAGACCTCGAACTGCACGAGTCGCTCCCCACACACACGGGAGAAATCGTCAGGGAGACCAGGGAGTGTCTCGAGACAGTCGACGCGGACACGATCGGGAAACCCTCGGAAGCGGAGATAAAGCGTGCACTCAATCGTCTCGAGGCCGACGGCGTCGTCGAGATGGTCGACACCGGCGAGCGGTCCCCGACAGGGAAGGGGCGGCCGGCCTACGCGCTGGCAGTCGGGACCGACACGATCCTCGAGGCGCTCGCCGGAGACGAGGACGTCCGGGCGCTCGCCGAACGCGTCGTCGACAGGACCCAGTAGGCGGTCGGTACCGCCGGCTGTGTGCTGGTCGACGGGGAAAGCTTCAATGGCGGGCCGGACGTTCTCCCGTCCGGCGTGGTGAGACACATGGACGAGTGCATCTTCTGTCAGATCGTCGCCGGCGAAATTCCCAGCCACACCGTCTACGAGAACGAGCACGCGCACGCGTTTCTCGACGTGAACCCCCTCGCGCGCGGGCACACGGTCGTGATTCCGACGGACCACTACGGGCGCCTCGGCGAGTTGCCCGACGACGCCGCGGGTGGACTCTTCGAGGCCATCAACGACCTCACCCCCGCTATCGAGGCAGCCGTCGACGCGCCCGCGTCCACGGTCGCGTTCAACAACGGGGAGGAGGCGGGCCAGGAGGTTCCGCACGCACACTGTCACGTGATCCCCCGGTTCGCCGGCGACGGCGCCGGTGCGGTCCACTCGCTGTTTGGCGGCACCGAAGACCCCGCCGACGGGGAGATGAGCGATCTCGCCGACGCGATTCGCGCCGAGCGATAGGGCTGTGCGTGTCCCCGGTCGCGCGATCGCCGTCGCCCGGCCGCGTGTCCCGTACTGTACCTAGGTTTTTCAGAGGATGGGGTCCAACGATGGGTATGGCGACACAGACCCTCGCGCTGGTGGGCGCGGCAGGCGGCGCGGGCACCACCCGGCTCGCCGTAGAGTGTGGGGCGACGCTCGCAAGATCCGGACGGAACATCGCAGTTGTCGACGCCGCGTTCGCGACGCAGGGCCTGGCTGACTACGTGGGGGGACGGGTCGGGACCGACGTGACGGCCATGCTCACGGACGAGGCGGACCTCGAGGCGGTGCTGTGTGACTGTCCCCTCGACGCGCCTGGCCGACTCGCGCTCGCGCCGGTCCGTGCCCCTTTCGAACGGCTCGCTCGCGCGAAGACGGCCAGGGCGGCCGAGCGGTTCGGGAAACACGTCGCGGCGGCGGGACTGTCCCGTGACACTGTTATCGTCGATACACCGCCGGTAGCGGCAAACCAGTCAGTCGCCGCGGTCGAGGCGGCCGACCGGGTGGCGGTCGTCACGCCGGATACGCCCCGGGGCGCCGACGCGTTCGCACGGACCCGTGGCCGCCTGGCCGACGTCGGAGTCGGCGTCGACGTCGTCGTGGCGAACTTCGCTGACGGTGACCCGGTCATCGAAGAGGCCGACGCCCGCGTCCCCGAGTCCGCGACAGCGGCGCCGAGTGCCTGTCCGACCTGCTGTCCGCCCGAAGAGACCTTCGCGCCCGCGGTGGCCGACGCCGTCGAGGCGGCCCTGGACACCTCTCTCGACCTGGAGTTCCCCGACGGCGGTCGGCTCGGCCGACTGTTCGACCGGTGACGCCCCCTGAAAATTGTAATTCGAAATCGAGTAAATACAAAATATTATGAACCATCGGCCGGCAAGCGGTACGTATGGGACTGGAAACCATACTCCTGGCAGTCGGCCAGAGCGACGAGGACAGGCTCGACAGACTCGCGGCGACGGCGGCCGACATCGCCGGTCCGGCAGGTGCAACGGTGGCGCTGGCCCACGTCTTCACACAGGAGGAGTACGACCGGGCGCGCGGGAACCTCGATTTCGACGCGGACAGCGAGGTCACCCCGGACGTGATCGCCGGACGGTACGTCACTGTCCGGAACCTCAGCGACGCGATGGAGGACGCCGGCGTCGAGCACACCGAACACGGGGGACTCGCCGAGAGCGAGGACGTGGGCCAGCGGATCACCTCCATCGCAGAGGACGTCGACGCAGACCTCGTCGTCATCGGTGGCCGGAAACGGTCGCCGACCGGGAAAGCCGTCTTCGGGTCGACCGCACAGGAAGTACTGCTGAACGCGCCCTGTCCCGTGACGTTCGTCCGCGGTGAGTCGTAAGCGTCGCTGGAGCCGTGTCCCGGAACTCGCCGGTCCCGGGGCGCCGACAGACCGAACGGGACGACACCAGTCTTGTGACGACGGACCGGCGGGTATCGCAACGGCCCCACACAGCGGCCGTTCGGACCCCCTGTGGACGTGTGACGTGGCTCGTGGGAGCCCGTATCAATACGATATTCGAAACTCTCTTACGAGGTTCGTATTTTTTCGCCGGGTTTATTACGATGTACTCACTCCAGACAGGTAATGACAGCGGGTGAAGACCGGACGATACTGCTCATCGGAAGCGGCCCGATAAAGATCGGCCAGGCGGCCGAGTTCGACTACTCCGGGGCCCAGGCCTGCCGGGCGCTCCGCGAGGAGGGCGCGCGAGTCGTGCTTGTCAACTCCAACCCGGCGACCATCATGACCGATCCCGGGATGGCAGACGAGGTGTACATCGAACCCATCACCACGGAGGCAATCGCCGAGATCATCCGGGAGGAGAATCCCGACGGCGTCATCGCGGGGCTGGGCGGCCAGACGGGGCTGAACGTCACCGCCGAACTCGCAGAGGAAGGGGTCCTCGAGGAGTACGACGTCGACGTCATGGGGACGCCACTGGAGACAATCTACGCCACGGAGGACCGCGAGCAGTTCAGAAAGCGCATGGAGGCCATCGGCGAGACGGTGCCCCGTTCGGAGACGATCGAATCCGTCGCGGCGGTCGAGGACGCCGTCGACTCGGTCGGTGGTCTGCCGGTCATCATGCGCACCACATACACGCTGGGGGGCGCGGGTTCGGGCGTCATCGGCGAGATGGACGAACTCGGGGACGCCGTCCGGCAGGGGCTCACCCTCTCGCGGGACGACCGCGTCATGATAACGGAGTCCATCGACGGCTGGATCGAACTGGAGTACGAGGTGATGCGCGACGCCGACAACTCCTGTATCATCATCTGCAACATGGAGAACCTCGACCCGATGGGCATCCACACCGGCGAGTCGATCGTCGTCACGCCCTCGCAGGTCATCCCCGACGAGGGCCACCAGGAGATGCGCGACTCCGCGCTGAAGGTCATCCGCGAACTCGGGATCCAGGGTGGCTGTAACATCCAGTTCGCCTGGCGCGACGACGGCACGCCGGGCG
>CAYYHG010000026.1:0-22925 GCA_964471665.1 uncultured Halobacteriales archaeon
GCCCGTTGGTCAGGGACTTGCCGACGAGGATCTTCGTGTCGGCCTCGACCATCTTGAGGTGCTGTTTGTCGGTGTTGATGGCGATTGTCTCGGCGCCGTCGACGCCGATGTTGTACAGTCGGTTGACGGTGTTGTTCCCGGCGCCGCCGGCGCCGACGATGACGATCCGCGGATCGCCGAAGCCGTCGACGTCGTCCATCTGCTGTTTCTCCTGCTCGTCGCGCTCGAGGGCCTCGTTGACGATATCCTGCATCGTTACACCTTGGCCCACGTGCGCTTCTCGCGGCGCTTGCGTTTCTCGGATGGGCGTTCTTTCCCGACGTCTTGCTCGGCGAGCATCTCGCGGACCGCCGACCGGATCGCCTCGCTCCGGTTGGGGTACTCGCCCGTCTCGACCATTTGTTCGACCTCTTCGATCTGCTGTTTCGGTATCCGTAGTGTCACACGCTCCATGGTTGGTTCCCCTGTGTTGGGTAAGACGACGGCAGTTCGCGCCTGCCAGTTCGTCTTACACCGCAGAACCGCATGACAGCACCGAGGTGCGTACCGTGTTCCACGATGTGTAAGACGACCGTCTTACGCAAGAGTACACACAGACCATGGGATAATAAAAGTTACGGCGGATGTAAGACAACGCTCCGTTTACGCCGGTAAACTGCCTCACACCGGCGTTTACGGCATATCATGGCTGTCGAGCACGTCGGCTGCGGGGGTCCGGCGGCCACAGCTGGGGCAAAAGGCCCAGTCAGAACGGAGTTCGTCGCCGCAGTCGCAGAACACGCGGTGGGCCGACTTCTCTCCGCAGTTCGGGCAGTAAACGTGGGACGACGACAGGTTTTCGCCACACTGCGAACACGTGTTACGCTCGTTTGCGGACGCGTTTTCACCGCCCCCGTCGTCTGTCATACGCTCCTCCGGAGTGCGTGACGATTCCTCCCGCCGGGTGTCTGACGCCCCCGATCTGACGTTTACAGAACCGGTCTCGGCGTCCGGCACGTTCCGGGAATCGCCATCAAGCGTGATGTTTACATTGACGTCCTGTGGCTGACGGGGTGTGAACACCGAATCGAGCCGCTCGGAGATGATCGCGTCGACCCGCTCGGCGACGATGTCGTCCAGGCTGCCCTCGTCACCCCGCGGCTGGCCACTCGAGGCCTCGCCGAGGTACTCCCGGAGCGCCTCGCGCATGATCTCGCTTTTCGAGGCGTCGAACTCCTCCAGTTGCCTGATGAGGTCGTCGTCGGCGCGGAACGTTATCTTGCTCATCGGGCTCGTCATACGGCTTGTCACCCACGGTATATCAATCTTGGCAGGCGTCTGACGCCCGTCTGTCAGGCGGGTGCCGACCGACAGACGGCACTCGGCCGTGACCGCGAATGACAATCGTTAAGTCCGACAACCGTCCTACTCCCGGTGTCCGCCCTTAGCTCAGACTGGTAGAGCAGCCGACTGTAGATCGGCTTGCCCCCCGTTCAAATCGGGGAGGGCGGATTCGTTCTCGGTGAGTTCAAATCGGCGAGGGCAGACTCCGCCTGCGACGGTGGAGTTGTCCGACAGGGATAACAGACCGACATATTTTACTCGGGACTGTCCTGTGGTGGGGGTATGACAGACAATCCGTCTCTCCCTGGTTTCTCCCGCCGTCGGTTCCTGGCGGCCGTCGGCGTCTCCGCAGTCGCAGGGTGTGCGGGCCCCGGCGAGGGACGCGACGGAGACGGGGACGGCGACGTCACCGGCGGGTCGACGGACACACCCGCCGGGGGGGACAGCGAATACGACCATCCCACGCCGTCGGAGAATCCCGACTGGGACGCGCCGTCGGACTCCCCGCGTGTCGACGTGGGAGTCGAGACGCTCGTCGAGAACCTCGCGGTTCCGTGGGACATCGCCTTCACCGGCGAGGGCGACCTGTACGTGACCGAGCGCACGGGACGGATCGTCAGGTTCGATTCGGGGGAGCTCACAGAAGTCGTCCGTCCGGTGGACGCCATCGACGCCGGCGCTCTGGAACCCGGCAGCGACGAGGAGCCGTGGTGGGTCGACGGCGGCGAGGGCGGGACACTCGGCGTGGCCGTCCACCCCGAGTTTCCCACAGAGGAGTACGTCTACGCCTACTACACGGCGGCGACAAACGGCGGCAAGGAAAACCGCGTCGTCCGGTACGACACGGGTGCCGACGACCCGGCCGGAACCGAGGAGAGACTGATCGAGGGCATCCCGGCCAGCAATATCCACAACGGCGGCCGGATCCGGTTCGGACCCGACGGCAACCTCTGGGTCACGACGGGCGACGCGAACGTTCCCGAACGGGCCCAGGAGAAATCGTTTCTCGGCGGGAAGGTACTGCGCGTCACACCCGAGGGTGATCCAGCGCCGGACAATCCCGGCGGCGGCGACCCCCGGGTGTTCACCTACGGCCACCGCAATCCACAGGGGATCGACTGGCTGCCGAGCGGCGTCCCGGTCGCCAGCGAACACGGGCCGACCAGACGCGACGAGGTGAACGTCCTCCTGCCCGGGGGTAACTACGGGTGGGCCGTCGCACGCGGCGGCCCCGGCGACGGCCAGTGGGACTCCTACGGGGCACACGAGGAGTTCGTCCCGCCGGTCCTCAACACGGGCCCCGACAGGGGCTGGGCGCCGACCGGCGCGACGTTCTACACCGGCGAGAAACTCCCGGCCTGGCGCAACCGGTTCGTCGTCGGCGGCCTCGTCAGCCAGTCAGTCTGGGTGGTCACCCTCACGCCGCCTGGCGGGGACCTGCCCCCTCTGGATGGGGAGGCACGGCGGTACACGGCCGACTGGCTCCACCCCGCCTACACCGCGTCGGTCCACCGCGTCCTCCAGGACGAACTCGGCCGGGTTCGCCACGTCGCACAGAGCCCGGACGGCGAACTGTACGCGATTACCTCGAACCGTGACGGGCGCGCGCGCAACGGATTCCCGCGCGAGCGCGACGACGTGCTCGTCCGGCTCACGACCGACTGATATACGGGATCGATCACCCCGACACGGGTGACAGGTGATCGACCTGGAAAACGGCGACGACAGTCCACGTGACAGAACTCTTACCAGTAAGAAGCTATTTGTATATTTGAATACCAGTAAGTTTTGTTTAAATTCACGATAACCTGTGCGAGCCGCGATCTATCCTCGCCGGGAGAAATCATACGCAGGCTATCAGTTCTGGACTGTCAGGGCGGTAACGGCCCCCAGAATGGCGGAGACGGGCGTTGCCGTGTGGCGGCGCGTTCGTTCTGGTCTGTGTCACCCGAGAAGAGGGTCGAAAACGAGAAACTGCGTGAAACTACGTGACGGCGGCGGGAAAAAATAGCGTAAACAATCAACCTCTTTTTTGACGATACGGGTTGTCTGTGGACGTGTGGTCGTGATGGGTGTCCTAGACAGGGCCAAGGAAGTGTCCGGTGTCTCGGAGTCGGACGAGGAGCACCCGCAGTACGTGTGTCTCGCGTGCGAGACGCCGTTCGAGGTGCAACACCACACCTGCCCCGTGTGTGGGAGTTTCGACATTCGCTGCTCGAAGTGGGTCGAGTAGCCAACACCCGGCAGGCCACCGTACCCGCACGGGTCGGCCACGGTTGCGGGTGCGACCGCACTCACGCATCCGCGTGATTCAAGTGCGATTGTGGTAATGCAACGGTAGTGGCAGTCTCGTTCGACCTCTTCGAGACGCTCGTGACCGCCGACCGGCCCGCCGAGCCCTGGGACGCTGTCGCCGACGTGCTCGAGACACGCGGTGTGTCGGTGCCGGACGACTGGGAGAGCGCCTACCGGTCTTCACACGTGTCCGTGGAACGGGGCGCGGAACTCTCGCTGGTCGTCCACACGGCGAGTGCACTCGAGAGCCGCGGCGTCGAGGCCGACCGCGCGCTCGTCCGGGAGGCACTGCTGGCAGCCTTCGACGGACCGGTCGAGGTCCGGGACGGCGCCCCGGAGGCTCTCCGGGCGGCGCGTGCTGTGGGGCCCGTGGGATTGCTCTCGAACTGTGCGCTCCCGGGGCTGGTCGAGCGGACCCTCGGGCGGGCGGCTCTGCCCGACGTCTTCGAGGCTGTGGTCACGAGCGTCGACTGCGGGTGGCGCAAGCCCCACGACCGCTCGTTCGAGGCCGTCGCCGGGGCGCTCGGTGTCCCGGTCGGGGACCTGGTCCACGTCGGTGACGACCCCCGAGCCGACGGCGGGGGACACACCGCAGGTGTGACGGTCGTGCTCGTCGACGACGTCCCGCTGTCGGCGTTCCCGGACTGGCTCGAGGACCACCGATGTCCCTGAGCGCCGTCGCGCTCGCCGGCGCCGTGGCCGGTGCGCTCGCGCTCGACGTCGCTGTCGGCGAACCCCCCGGGCGACTCCACCCGGTCGCCTGGTTCGGCCGGGCGATCGAACCGTTCGACGCCGACTGGCACCACCCACACGCCGTGGGCACCGGCGTCGCCGTCATCCTCCCGGTGGTCGGTGCCCTGGCCGTCGCGGTGCTCGTCCTCGGGGCCGGACGCGCGACGCTGCCGGCCGCGGTGGCCGTCGGGGCGGCCGGGCTGTTCGTCTCGACGAGCCGCCGGCGCCTGCTCGAGCGCGTCTCGGCGGTGGTCGCGTCGAGCGAAGGGAACCCGGAGAGAGCGCGACGACAGGTGCGGGCGCTGGTCGGACGGGACACCACCGGGTTGACGCCGGGCCAGGCCCGGTCCGCGGCCGTCGAGAGTCTCGCCGAGAATCTCGCCGACGGCCTCGTCGCGCCGCTGGCCGGCTTTGTCGCCCTCGCGACGCTGGCTCTCCTGGCAGGATCCGGTCCGGCCGTCGCCCTCGCCGCGGGGACGGGCGGGGCGGCATGGGTCAAGGCCGTCAACACGCTCGACTCGATGCTCGGGTACCGCGACAAGCCCGTCGGCCGGGCGTCCGCGCGCCTGGACGACGCCGTCATGTGGCTCCCCGCCCGGGCGAGCGCGGTCCTGCTCGGCGCTGTCACACGCTCGCCGGGCGCCGTCGTTGCAACACGGGACTGGCTCCGGGACGTCCCCTCGCCCAACTCGGGCTGGCCGATGGGGACGCTCGCTGCCGCGCTGGCCGTCCGGCTGGAAAAACCCGGTGTCTACGTCCTGAATCCCGACGCGGCCCTGCCCGACACCGACGCGGCACGCCTCGCGATCCGGCAGGTCGGGCTCGCCGGCCTGCTCGCGTACGCACTCGCCGGCGCGATTGTGGGGGTGGCGGCGTGGTCCTGACGGCGGTCCGCGGCGCAGTCGGATTCCTGACGCGCCTGCCGGTCGGCACCGACGGGCGCGCCTGGGACGCGTTTTGCAGCCAGCCGTCCGTCCTCCCGGTGGCCGGCTACCCGGTCGGCCTGCTGGTCGGCCTGCCGTTGCTGGCCGGGCCGGCTCCGACCGCTGCTGTCCTGTACGTCGCGGCGGTGTACCTGGTCACGGGTGTCAACCACGCCGACGGGCTGGCCGACCTCGGCGACGCCGCAGTCGTCCACGGCGGTCCCGACGAGCGCAGGGCAGCGATGCGAGACACCACGGTCGGCGTCGGCGGCGTCCTCGCGGTGGGGATCGGTCTCCTCGGACTGGCCCTCGGGGCCCTCGCGGTCGCCGCGCTCCCGGCGCGGCAGGCACTCGGGCTCGCGGTCGCCGCCGAGGTGGGCGCGAAACTGTCGATGGCGACCCTCGCGGGCCTCGGGGAGCCCGGCCACGAGGGACTCGGCGCCCAGCTGCTCGGTGCCGGTCCGCGAACGGTCGCCGTCGCGCTCGCCGTGGGCGCGCCGGCGGGCCTCCTGGCGTGGCCCTCGCCAGCGGCGCTCGCGGCGGTCGGCACGGGACCGTTGGTCGCCGGTGGCCTCCTGTGGCGGGCCAGGCGGACGCTCGGTGGTGTGAGCGGGGACGTGTTCGGCGCGAGCAACGAACTCGCCCGCGTCGTCGGCCTCCACGCGGGGGTGATCGTGTGGACGCTCTCCTGATGTGTGGGGGCGCGGGGACGCGCCTCGGTGCCCCGGTCGAGAAGCCCCTCTATCCCGTTGCAGGGACACCGATGGTCGAACGCGTCGCGGACGCACTCGCGGCGAGTCGTGCTGAACGTGTGTTCGCCGTCACCTCGCCGCAAACGCCCGGAACCGCCACACGGGTGGACCTCACGGCCATCGAGACGCCGGGCGAGGGGTACGTCGCCGACCTCGAGCACGCGCTGGCCGACGAACGCCTCTCGAGGCCCGTCCTGACCGTCGCGGCCGACCTGCCCGCACTGGACGCCGCTGCCGTCGACGCAGTCATCGAGGCCGCGGACGGTGCGCTGACGGTCGCGGTGCCGGTCGGCCGCAAGCGAGCGCTCGGAGTGGGTGTCGACACCGCGGTCCGCCACGACGGTACCCTGGTGGTGCCGGCCGGGATCAACGTCGTCGGTTCGGGTGAGGCTCTCACCGTCTCGCGGGATTGTCGCTTCGTGGTGAACGTCAACAGACCTGCCGACGCCCGGACCGCCGAGTGGCTCTTGTCCGGACCCAGTCTCGCGCGTGTCTCCGAAACGTCACCCGGATTTATTTCCTATTGACACTATGGGGGATGGCCGGTGATCGGGTACCGGCTTCGAATCTCGGCGGTATATACGCCAGACACGGGGGATTCGAGATGGGGCTGTTCGGGACGCGACAGACCTGTCTGGAATTGTTGTAGTATCAATAAAAAATATTATCACGGCACGGTGTGGTGTTGCGAGTGGAGATGGACCCAGACGCTGTCGACGAGCTCTGCTCGTCTGACGGTGGGACACAGGCGTCCACAGGGGAAGCGGGACCGGACTCGGGAACCGGAACAGATGGAGACGGCGGACGTGTTCACCACGGCGGGACGGAGGACCCGCTCGTGTTGGACTTCAGTGCCAACACGAATCCGTCGACACCGAGCGGCGTCGCGCGCGTCTACGACGCAGCCCTGTCGGCCGCACGTTCGTACCCATCGGACAACTACTACGAGTATCGTGCTGCAGCCGCCGACTACGCAGGCTGTGAGGGCCCGCAGGTGGTCCCGACTGCCGGCGGGCTCTCTGCGATCCGGCTGGCGGTCGCCACGGCCGTCGGTCGGGGCGACGAGGTCCTGGTACCGTATCCGAGTTTCGGCGAGTACGCCCGCGAGGTGCGCCTCCAGGGCGGCACGCCGCAGTTCGCACAGCACACAGAGGTGCTCGGGACCGATCCGTCGGAGTACAGGCTGGTCGTGGTCTGTAACCCGAACAATCCGACCGGGGACGCGTACGACGCCGGCCGTCTCCACGCCTACGCCGACCGGTGCCAGGACGCGAGAACCCCCCTGCTCGTCGACGAGGCCTTCATCGGCTTCACCGAGGAGCCGTCGCTGTCGGGCCACGACGGGGTGATCGTCGCGCGCTCGCTGACCAAGCTGTTCGGCCTGCCGGGGCTCCGGGCGGGCTTTGCGGTCGCGACCGGCGGCTACCGCGACCGGATCGACACCGCAAGGGAGGCCTGGGAACTCGGCGCGCCGGCAGCCAGCGTCGGCGCCCACTGCATGCAACAGGAGGCGTTCGTCGCCGAAACCCGCGAGCGCGTCGCCGAGGAACGCGAGCGGATGCGAACGCGACTTGCGCGGCGCTTCGAGGTCTGGCCCTCGGACGCGCCGTTCCTGTTGCTCGACGTCGGCAGTAGCGAGGCCGTCGACGAGCTCCGCGAGACGGTACGGGAGTACGACATCGCGGTCCGGGACGCCCGGACGTTCCGGGGGCTGGACCGACACGTCCGCGTGGCCGTCCGCAGGCCCTACGAGAACGACCTGTTGCTGGACGCGCTCGATGTGTGAGACGGCCCGCGCTGGGGGAGTGTGCCGTCTCTCGCTGTCCGGCAGGTGGCTCGCGACCGGTCCGGAGGGCGGCTACAGCGAGGCCGGCGCCGCCTACCTGATCTCGGTCCCGGAGGGATTCGAGCGAACCGACATCGTCGCGTACGCGCGCGAGCGGCTGGACCGGGCGGGGTTCGAAGGGGACGGGCCGGTCCTCCTGACAGGCGTCGACCTCGCGAAGGCACGCGGTGCCCGCCGTGGCCCGGTCACGGTCGTCGCCACGGCCGGGATCTCCAATCCGGCGCGGTTACCCGTCCACCCGGACGAGTCACTGCCGGAGCGTGGCGTCACGCCGGACGAGACCGACGGATCGCGGCCGACCGGGACGGTCAACCTGCTCGTCGCCACGACGCGGGCAGTCGCGGACGGGACGCTGGCGACGTTGCTGGGGACTGCCGTCGAGGCCAAGACTGCGACGCTGCAGGCGACGACCGGGTTCTCGGGGACGACCACCGACGCCGTCGCGGTGGGTTCCGACCCCGCCGGCGAGTCTGTGGCGTTCGCCGGCAGCGCCACCGACCTCGGGGCGGCGACGCGGGTCTGTGTGCGCGACGCCGTGCTGGCCAGCCTCGAGGCACGCGAGGGCGACCTGCCTGACAGCGTCTGCGAGGCCGACCACGGCGTCGTGACCGGCGGGACCGCCGAGCTGTTCCGACCCTAGGACAACAGCTATTTGAATAGCACAACCCTACTTGCAGTAGCATGGCAGACGAGCCCACGGACGCGGTCCGACCACAGCCGATCGAGCCGTCGGTCCCCGAGGAGTTCGGTCTCGTGCAGGTCTGGTGGGGCGACGGCAAGGGCAAGACGACAGCGGCGCTGGGCATGGCCGCGCGCGCGGCCGGTCACGGCTACCGCGTGCACATGCTCCAGTTCATGAAAGGCGGGACCGGGACCGTCGAGGACGTCCGCGGGGAGTACAACGCGATGGCCGCCCTGCCCGGACTGTCCTACGAGAACGCCGGTCACTACGGCTGGCACGGCTTCCTCGACGGGACGGCCGACGACGAACACGAGGCACAGGCCCAGGGCGCACTCGCCCGGACCCGCGAGTTGGTGACGGCAGCCGGGGAAGCCGACCTCGGGACGCCGTTCGACCTCGACGGATCCGCCGGGAACGGTGTCCACATGCTGGTTCTCGACGAGATCCTGTACGCGGCAAACCGCGGACTGGTCGACGCCGGGGACGTGACCGCACTCGTCGCCGAGAAGCCCGCCGACCTGGAACTCGTGTTGACGGGCGGGCACGACCGTCCCGACTACATCACTGACCAGGCGGACCTGGTGACCCACGTCGAAAAGGAGGTCCACCCCATCGACGCGGGCCAGGGGGCACGGAAGGGAACCGAGTACTGAACATGGGCGGCGACGCGACCGCGAACGCGGGACGGGCCCGGACCCTGCTGGTGGCCGGGACGGCCAGCCACGTCGGCAAGAGCACCGTCGCGGCGGGGCTGTGTCGCCTGCTCTCGGACCGGGACGTCGACGTCGGTCCCTACAAGGCACAGAACATGAGCAACAACGCCCGCGCGGTCCCGGGCGGAGAGATCGGCGTCTCCCAGTACGTCCAGGCGCGTGCGGCGCGGATTCCGGCGAGCGTGGACATGAACCCGGTCCTGCTCAAGCCCCGCGGAGAGGGCGAGTCCCAGCTGGTCGTCCAGGGAGAGGCGGTCGGCCACTACGGCGCCGGGGAGTACTACGACACACACTGGACCGACGCGCTCGCGGCCGCCCGCCAGTCTCACGACCGACTCGCACGGGACCACGAGGTGATCGTCGCGGAAGGGGCGGGATCGATCGCCGAACCGAATCTCCGCGAGCGGGACCTGGCGAACGTCGAAACCGCACGGTTCGCCGACGCCGACATTCTCCTGGTCGCCGATATCGAGCGCGGCGGCGTCTTCGCCAGCCTCGTCGGCACGCTCGAACTCCTCCCGGCGGACCTGCGCGAGCGCGTGGTCGGCGCGGTCATCACGAAGTTCCGCGGCCGTCGGTCGATCCTCGAACCGGGCCTCGCCGACTTCGAGGACCGTACCGGCGTGCCCGTGCTGGGTGTGGTGCCCCACGACGACCCCGGCCTCCCCGAGGAGGACAGCGTCTCGCTTCCCCGCCAGGGCGAGCGTGCCGTTCGCGGGACCGGCGACGGCGTCTCCGGTGACCGGGCAGTGACTGTCGCAGTTCCACGGCTGCCGCGTCTCTCGAATTTCACCGACTTCGGTCCGCTGGCACGCGTCCCCGGCGTCCGTGTGGCGTACGTGCCACTCGACGCCGAGATAGACGCCGACGCCGTCGTCCTCCCGGGAACCAAAAACACCGTCGACGACCTCCTCGCGCTCCGGGCGTCGGGAATGGACGACCGGATCAGCGCCTTCGACGGTCCGGTCGTCGGACTCTGTGGTGGCTACCAGATACTGGGCGAACGGATCACGAACGCTTCCCTCGAAGGTACTGGAGACGCTGACGAGTTCGAGGGACTGGGGATGCTCCCGGTCGAGACGCGCTTCGAGGCCGAGAAGCGGGTCGAGCCAGTCAGGCGGATCCTCGCTGGCTGTGGGCCGCTGGCGGGCGTCTCGGGACAGGTTTCGGGCTACGAGATTCACATGGGCCGGACCCGGCTGGTCGGTGACGCCACCCGCCCCTTTCCGGAGGGCGGGGCTGCCACCGGTCGCGTGCTCGGCACGTACCTCCATGGCCTCTTCGAGAACGAGAAAGTACGGCGGGCCTTCGTCGCGAACGTCGCCGGGGCTGTCGGTCGCACGACGGCTGTCGAGACACACGAGACCACCGGCGACAACTCTCCGAGTTCGGCGTCACCGTACGACCGCGCCGCCGACCTCCTGCGTGCGCACGTCGACCTCGAACCACTCGGCGTGGACCGGGCCCGGTAGCGTCGACCGGTGTCGTCGCCGTTCGTTTCTGCGAGACTGTCACTCCCGCAGACAGGAGGGTTTATACACCAGAGGGGAGCACCAACAGGTATGGTGGAGGCTTTCGCCGTCGCCAGCGGGAAGGGCGGGACGGGGAAGACGACGAGCACACTCGCGCTCGGGATGGCACTCGCAAAGTCCCACGACGTGACGGTCATCGACGCCGACACCGGGATGGCGAACGTCCTCTTTCACGCGGGTCTGGCCGACGTGGAGACGACACTCCACGACGTGCTCGCTGGTGAGGCGCCCCCCCGAGCGGCCGTCTACGGGCGCTTCGGAATGGACGTGGTTCCCTGCGGGACGTCGCTGGCTGGCTTCCGCGAGGCAGACCCGACACGGTTGCGCCAGACCGTTGCGACACTCGCCGCCGATACCGACGTCATCCTGCTGGACTCGGCGGCCTCCCTCGGGAGTCGGGCCGCGGTGTTGCCGGTGGTGCTGGCCGACCGGGTGGTCGTCGTGCTCCAGCCGACCATCCCCTCGCTGTCGGACGCGCTGAAGGTCCAGGAGTACGCGGCCACGTACGACACCGGCGTGGCCGGCCTCGTGTTCAACCGCGTGACCCCCGACGAGGACATCGAGACCATCGCCACGAAGGCAGAGCGGTACTTCGAGGGCGAAACGCTCGCGACGGTGCCCGAGAGCGACGTCGTGCGGGCAGCCCGACGCGCCGGCGAACCGCTGCTCGCACACGCGCCCGACTCCGACGCTGCGCAGACTTACCGGAGCGCAGCCGACCGCCTCGAGGTCCGGCCCGGGGCCTCCGACACCGTCGCGGACCGATTCCGGAGCACAGTCATCCCCGACCGACGATGAAGCTTCCCCGGGGGCGGCTCGTCCGCCAGCGCGTCGTCACGGACCCCGCGACTGCCCTGGAGCGCGCCCTCGAGACACGCGTGACTGGCTACGCCCGTCTCGAATCCCAGGACGCGATACTGCTGGACACTCAGGGGCTCGGGGTTCTGACCTTCGACGACGGCGTTCCGGTTGCGGCCTACCACACCGGCACGGACAACGCTGGCGTCGACGCACTCGCGGACATCGCCGTCGCGGGGCCGTACCGGCTCGGACTGTACGAACTCGACGCCGGGGCACTCGAACCGGTCCACAGCACCGAGGCGTTCCGTGTCGGTCCGGGAACGCCCGCCGAACGACTGGCCGGCGACGCCGCGCTCGCGGCCCGCACCAGGGAGCAGGCGCCGGCCCGGCGCCTCGAGCGCGAGTCCTCGCCCGAGGACGGAACCACCGCCGTCGAGGCCTTCCTCGAGGACGAGGACCGCGTCGAGTCGATCCGTCGACGCGCCCGCCAGGAGGCACAGCGGCGTGCCGAGGAGTGGGACCTCGGGTGAGCGGGTCGCCACGCCGGCTGCTGCGACGAACAGCGCCCGGACAGAACGACCGCAACGTCCGGTGGCACGAACGCGCCGGCGTCGGCCCCCTGCTCTGTGTCGCTGCAGGGACGGACGGTATCGGCCCCATAAGTTCGTAAGTTACGCAATATTATTCCGCACCTGAGCCGCGTTTCACACAGCGTCGACCCGTCCGACTCTCCGATATGGACGGTACGAATCCGGTCAATTCCGACCGTCTGGAGTGTGTACGCGAACCGACATCCTTTTAACCGCAGAAGTAGTATTGTGTATTAAGTCCAATATAGGACACCAAAGATACAATCATGAGAGCAGAACTCGACATCGCGGAGACGCTCGACGTGAAGGGAGCATCGTGCCCGATGCCGGTCGTGAAGACGAAGACAACCATCGACACCCTCCAGGCCGGCGAGGTGCTGGAAGTGCTCGCGACGGATCCGGGGAGCACGAGCGACATCGACGGCTGGGCGTCCGGCACTGCGGGGGTCGAACTGGTAGCCCAGGAAGAGGGCGAAGACGTGTACAGACACTACGTCCGCAAGACAGAGTGATCATGAGCACGGACACACCCGACGCGCCGGCAGACGGCGCGCCCTCGCGTGCAGAACTCGCGTCTCGCGTCGACGAACTCGAGGCCGCACTCGACGAGGCCACGACCGACGAGGAGACCGAGAAGATGAGCATCATCGCGACGAAGGGAACGCTCGACATGGCGTACCCGCCGCTCATCCTCGCGAGTACTGCCGCCGCGTTCGGCTACGAGGTGACTGTCTTCCACACGTTCTGGGGGCTGGACATCCTCCACGAGGAGCACTCGAAAGACCTCAAGCTCAGTTCCGTGGGCAATCCCAACATGCCGGTCCCGAACGTCGTCGGCGCGCTTCCCGGGATGGACCGCGTGACAACCTCGATGATGGAGCGGAAGATCGACGAGAACGAAACCGCCACCATCGAGGAACTCGTCGAGACCAGTCTCGAGATGGGCGTGGAGTTCCAGGCCTGCCAGATGACCATCGACCTGATGGACTACGACGAAGACGACTTCTACGACGGCGTCACCACCGGTGTCGGCGCGGCCACGGCGATCCAGGACCTCTCCGAGGCGGACATCCAGCTTCTGGTATAGGTTTCTCGGGTCGCCGTGTCGGTTCTTATTACTCGTGGTTCTCGGCCTCAGCCTGTGACCGACCGATCGCCCGGGCGATCGCGAGCACGTGCCCGAGTCCACGCTGGACGTCGGGATCCCGCATGGCCCGCAACAGGCCCACGGGGCCGACACGATCCGGCGGTGCACGCTCGGCCGCGCCCAGCCCCGACAGCACGGTCTCGATCCCGTCGCGCGTGTCGTCGGCGGCGGCGGAGTCGGCGAGTTCCCCGAGCGATCCGGCCGTCCCGGCGAGCGATCTGACCATCTCGTCGTCGAGTGCGCTCTCGCCGAGCGCCAGCACGTCGAGCAGTTCGTTGACGGCGTCGAGCCGCTGGACGAGACCCGCGACCGCTTCCGGGTTCTCCGCGATGGCCGCTTCCAGTTCTGTCTCGGCTGCGGTGATCTCTTCGGACATCTCAGAGCAACCCCCGTGCAGTGAGCCAGTACGATTCGTTGTAGGCCAGTTTCGCCCAGTGGAGCTTCTGTGACGGTGGTGCCGGCGAGGGCGGCTGCTCGTAGTCGAACTCGACGAACGAGGCTGCGTCCATCCCCGTCTCGATGAAACACAGCGTCTTCCCGTCGTAGGTCGCAGTCGGCCGCTGGCCCCGGATCTGACTGGCGAGTCGCTGCCCGACGACACTCGCCTCGTAGTGAGCGACGCTGCCGGCCTTCGGAACGCCGGTGTCAGCCGTATCACCGAGGGCGTACACGTTCTCGGCGGCCTCGGCTTCGAGGGTGTGCCTGTCGACGTCGACCCAGCCGCTGTCGCCCAGCCCCGCGGCTTCGACGATATCGACACCGCGATGGGGCGGGATCGACACCAGGAGGTCGTAGTCGAGTTCGGTCCCCTCCATCGACGTGACCGTCCCGGCCTCCGGATCGACCGCTTCGGCGTTGAACAACGTCTCGACGGCGATGTCCCGGTCCTCCATGAGCGGGCGCGCCCACTCCGCGATGTGTGGGTTCCCGTGGACTCGCTGGATCGGGTACGTGTACGTGATGTCGACGTCCTCGCGGCGGCCCCGTTCGCGTAGCCAGTCGTCGGCCACGAACACGAACTCCAGTGGGGCCGCTGGGCACATGTGCGGCGATCCGACGACGCTCAACACGAGGTGGCCCCCGGTGAACGACAGCAACTCCTCGCGGAGCGCCCGGGCTCCGGACTCGCTGTAGTAGTCGTGCCCACCGTCCGCGAGGCCAGGGATCTGCTCCGGTGCGAGCGTCGACCCGGTCGCGAGGACGAGGAAGTCGTACTCCACGGGGTCGCGGCTGTCCCGATACTGGAGTCGCTGGTCGTCTGTCTCGATGTCCGTCACGCGGTCGAGTCGAACGTCGACGCGGTCGTCCACGAGGTCGGTCAGGGATCGCCGACCGTCGTCGGGTTCGCGCTGCCCGAACGGGACGTACAGCCACACGGGCTTGTAGACGTGGTCCGGACCGTCGTTGACGAGCGTGATCCGGACGTCGCCGTCTTCGAGTTCCCGGTCGAGTCGCTCGGCGAGGTCGTTGGCAAGCACTGTACCGCCGGTCCCGCCGCCGACGATGACGACGTGTTCGGTCATGTTTTCTCGACGTAGAACCGGTAGTGGTCGCCGGGCTCCTCGACCGCGAGCAGGTCGTTTCCAGCCTCCTCCGCCCACTCGGGCACGTCGGCGAGTGACTGTTCGTTGTCGCTCAACAGCAACACCACAGTCCCCGGTTCCACGTCCCGGATCTTCCCGATGAGATCCATGAGCGGTCCGGGACACGCTGCCCCGCGTGCGTCGACGGTTACGCCAGGGTCGATAGCTGTCTCTGTCATCACAGGTGTGACTTCGGGGCGCCGGGTATTAATATTGTGTGGTATTCCCAAAATAATAAGACACGAGCCCGAAAACTCGTCCCAGGACCGACACAGAAGTCCCGCCGACCCCACGGATCAGGCCCGGAAGCCACCCAGTCGGCGTTACGGCGGAACAGCGGGCCGTCTCTCCGGTCGACGACGGACTGGCGGATGCGAGCGAGGAGGAGTACTGGGTGTATAGTATTGGGTGTAAATCACAAGACTTTATTACTACGGTTCCGTCGGTCTAGCCATGGAAAAGAACGTGGGCGGTTTGGACAGGAAGGCGCGACTCGTGGGTGGACCGATCCTCGTGGCACTCGGTGTCGCGGTTGCAACTGGCTTGCTCGACGTCGGGGTCGGACTCGCTCTCACGGCACTCGTCCTCGTCGCGGGCGCCATTTTCCTGGTCACGGGAACGACACAGAAGTGTCCGGCCAACGAACTCGCCGGCGTCGATACCTACGACCGGCGGGAATAGCCGGCTCCGTCCGTTCTCGCACCGGCACAGTCAGGCGCCGCGGAAGATACATGTCCGTCGGGTTCCTGATACTAACACATGGCCCGTTCCGTCCCCGAACCACCCGAGGCAGGTCTGGTGAACGCGCTCCGCTTCGGTCGCCAGACCTTCCGATACCTGGAGGGAATACAGTCGCGCTACGACGACGCCGTTCGGATTCCCGTCCCGGGTCGCGCGCCTCTCGTCATCGCGACGAACCCGGCGCTCGTCCACGATGTCCTCTCGCGGCCCGACGATTTTGGCCGCGTCCCCGCGCAGGACTCCGCCGCGATGATTGCCGAGAACGGACTCGTCCAGAGCGAGGGCGACCTCTGGCGCCAGCAACGCTCGATCATGGCACCGGCTTTCGCCGGCCAGCAGGTGACCGCCTACGCCGACACCACCGGCCGACGGAGCGAGAGGCTGGCGGCCGACTGGGCAAACGAGGGCACCCAGGAGGTGAACCTCCACCGCGAGATGACGTCCGTGACGATCCGCGTGGCCTCGGAGATGCTGCTGGGCGAAGACATCGGGGCGGCCCGTGCCAGACAGTTCCACGAGTGGATGCAGACCGCCGGCCGGGAGTTCGAGTTCGGGTACGAGGTGGCCATGCCCGACTGGGTGCCCGGGCGCGTCTCGCCCGAGTTCCGCGAGGCTGCCCGGGGCGTCCGTGGCCTCGCCGAGGAGTTGATCGACGGACGGCGTGCGGCGCTGGCAGCGGGCGACACCGAGGGACCACCAGACATGCTGACGATGCTCGTCCGGGCCGAGGACGACCCCGACGTCGAGTACCCCGACAACCAGATCCGCGACGAGGTCACAACCTTTCTCATCGCCGGCCACGAGACGACAGCACTCTCGCTTTCGTACACGCTCGCGTTGCTCTCCTGGCACCCCGAGATCCGCCAGCGGGTCCGCGCCGAGGCCCGCGAGGTGCTCGACGACGGGCCGCCGACGGCCGCCGACGTCGCCGATCTCGAGCTCACACAGCGGGTCTACAGGGAAGGACTCCGGTTGTATCCGCCGGCGTGGGCGGTGTTCCGGCGCGCGACAGACGACGTCGAGCTGGGCGAGTACGCCATCGAGGAGGGGTCGGCCGTCGTCACCCCCCAGTGGTCGATCCACCGGGACGACCGGTACTTCGAGGATCCAGCGCAGTTCGACCCCGGCCGCTGGGCGCGACGCGAACCGGGCGCAGTCGAGGCGTACTTCCCGTTCTCGTCCGGACCGCACGCCTGCATCGGGCGACGGTTCGCTCTCACTGGCGCGACGCTCGTTCTCGCACGGCTCGTCCGGGACTTCGACATCGACGTGCCCGAGTCGGCACTGGACGACCTCAGAGTGACCCCGACCATCCGGCCTGCCGACGGGATCGACGCCACCGTGACGCCGGGTCACTGACGCGGACTGTCGCCGTCCCGGGGTCGACCGAGACCGGCCGTCTGGTCGACGTCGGCGGCGAACCCACGCGCCAGCCCTTCGGCGGCGGCCTTGGAGACGGCGTAGGCTCCCATCCCCGGGGTCGGTTCGCGTGCCACCGACCCCGAGGGGACGAGGACCCGCCCGTCCGGAGCCATGAACTGCACGGACTCGCGGATCACCGCGAACAGACCGTAGACGTCCGTGTCGAGAACCGTCCGGACGTCGTCGTACCGTTCCTCGTCGAGGGGCCGCTCACCCGGTGGGTGTGGCATCGTCGCGGCGGCGGGGACGACGACGTCCAGCGCGCCGGGCACCGCCTCCGAGAGCGCCAGGAACACGTCGTTTTCCTCCCTGACGTCGAGTGGCTGGACCACTGGCGTTCCGCCGGCCGCAGAGACGGCCCGCGCGGTCGAGTGTTCCGTCGGTCATACTGTGGACAGAGAACAGTTCGACCGGGCTGGTAAAACACTGACGTCGCGGGCCGGGGTCGTGCGCCGTCCGACCGAGCACGCGCGCGCACGCCCGCGTGAAGGCTATACGTGTTCGGCCCCTGTAACAAGATATGCGTGACCAAGAGACGACTAGTGCTGACGGGGCTCGTCTGCCCCCGTACGACCGGGTGGACGTGTCGGTGCTCGTGATCGGGGCTGGCGCCGCGGGCGCCCGCACCGCCATCGAACTGGCAGAGCGTGGCGTCGACGACGTGCTGGTGCTGGGCAAGCGGGACCACGGCGACGCCCACACGACGTGGGCCCGCGGCGGCATCAACGGGGCACTCGGGACCCGGGACCCGGAGGATTCGTGGGCCATCCACGCCGCAGACACCCTCAACGAGGGACACTTCCTCAACGACCCCGCGAAGGTGGAGACGGTCACAGAGCAGATGCCCGAACGGCTCCGTGAACTCGACGAGTGGGGAATGGACTTCTCCCGGACCGAGGACGGCGGGATCGACCAGCGGTTCTTCGGCGCCCAGTCCTTCCGCCGGACGGCCTTTGCCGGCGACCACACCGGCGAGTCCATGCTGGACACGCTCGTCGACCGGGCACGGGAACTGTCGGTCCCCTACCGCGAGAACGTGATGATAACGAAACTGCTCTCGGACGGCGAGCGAGTACGCGGCGCAGCCGGGTTCGACATGGAGACCGGCGATTGCCTGCTGTTCAACGCCGGGACAGTCGTGCTCGCGGCCGGCGGCTACGCGGCGATCTACAACCGCCACACCTCCCGCGACGACGAGAACAACGGCGACGGCCCGGCGCTGGCCTACGACGCGGGCGCCGAACTGATGGACATGGAGTTCGTCCAGTTTCACCCGACGGGGATGGCAGTCGACGAGAGCGACCCCGAGTGGGAGCCCTGGAGTGGGCGGCTCGTCACCGAGGCGGTCCGCGGCGAGGGGGGGCGCCTCTACAACTCCGACGGCGAGCGGTTCATGGAGCGGTACTCGCCCGACCAGATGGAACTCGACGCACGCGATGTCGTGGCCCGTGCAATCGCCAGGGAAATAACCGAGGGGCGCGGCACCGAGAACGGCGGCGTCTATCTCGACCTCTCACACAGGGACGAGGCGTTCATCCGGGAACGACTGCCCCGGATGTACGAACGGTTCCAGGACCTCGGCGTCGACATGGCGACCGAACCGGTCGAGGTCGCGCCGACGGCCCACTACGGGATGGGCGGCGTCGCCGTCGACGAGTACGGCGAGACGAGCGTCGACGGGCTGTTCGCGATCGGCGAGACGATGGCGGGCGTCCACGGCGCGAACCGCCTGGGCGGGAACTCGCTGGCCGAGACTGTCGCCTTCGGCGCCGTCACCGGCGAGCGTATCGCCGGGCGGACCGACGGCCCCGGAACCCTCCCGGAGGACGTCGTCACTGGCGTTGCAGAACCGCAGTTCCGCGACCTCGCGGCGCTGGCTGGACGCGACGGCACGCACGACGTGATGGACGTGGTCACAGACCTGCAGGACCTGCTGTGGGACCACGCCGGCATCCTCCGCAGCGGTGACTCGCTTCGGGCCGGACTCGACGCGCTGGAGGATCTGCGACAAAAGGCGACCGACATGGACGTCGGCCCGGCCACCAGCCGCTCCTTCGAGTTCGCCGTCGACGTCGGCTTCATGCTGACGGCGGCCGAGGCGGTCCTGCGTGGCGCGCTGGCGCGGACCGAATCGCGCGGCGCACACCACCGGACCGACCACGCGGAGACAGATCCCGACTGGCAGCGAAACATCTACGCCGAACTGGCCGACCTCGGCGGCATGACCAGCCACACCGAACCGGTCGGAACCCCGAGTGAAGCCGTCCAGAACGCCCTCGACGAGGGCCACGAACTGGACTATCACCAGCTCGAGTAGAGTTTCGGTCCACGTACGTTCGCCAATACTGCCTCGATTCATCAGTGTTTATGGGGTCGAAGGCCAAGGAGTAACCGACCAGGATGTCGTCGAGTCTCAGCGTCGGCGTTCTCCAGCCCGATCCGGTCGTCGGCGACGTGGCCGGGAACGCCGAACGGATTGCCCGCGAGTACGGGCGGGTGCTCGAATCCCGTCCGGACGTCGTCGTCACGCCGGAACTGTCGATTGTCGGCTACCCGCCACGGGACCTCCTCCACCGGCCGGGGGTGCTCGACGCACAGACAGCGGCTCTCGAGGCGCTCGCCCGCCAGACTGCGGACGGGCCGCCGCTGGTCGTCGGTGCGGCGCTCCGGACGGGCCGCGAGACCGGGCCGCCGGTGCACAACGCGGCGGTCCTGCTGCGCGACGGGGACCGGGCCGCGGCGTACCACAAACGGCTGCTCCCGACCTACGATGTGTTCGACGAGCACCGGTACTTCCGGCCCGGCACGGAACCGACACTGGTGACCGTCGGCGGGGTCGAGGTGGGGCTGACCATCTGCGAGGACGCGTGGCACGACGCCGTTGTCACCGGGAAGCGCCGCCACGGGAGGGATCCGTTGCGGGAGACGGCCGAGCGCGGAGCCGACCTCATCCTCACGCTCTCTGCGAGCCCGTTCAGCCTCGACAAGCCCGCCCGGCGGGAACGGCGGTTCCTGGGCCACGCCGCAAAGACGGACTGTCCGGTCGTGTTCGCAAACCAGGTCGGCGGGAACGACGAGTTGATCTTCGACGGACACTCGTTTGTCGCGGCCGACGGCGCCGTGTTCGACCGGCTCGCGGGCTTCGAACCCGACACAGCCGTCGTCGACGTGCCTGTCGTGGGCGACCACGACGACCCAGTGGCGGGCTACGACCGTGACGTGGCCTCACAGGCTCGGGCGGCACTCCGGCTCGGGCTCCGTGACTACTTCGCGAAGACCGGCTTCGAGGAGGCGGTCGTCGGGCTCTCCGGCGGGATCGACTCCTCGGTCGCCGCCGCGCTCGCGGCCGACGCGCTGGGGGCCGACAGCGTCTACGGCGTCTCGCTGCCGAGCAGCGTCACGAGCCAGCGAAGCGTCGCCGACGCCCGGACCGTCGCGGCGAACCTCGGAATCGCCTTCGACGTGATCCCCGTCGGTGACGCTGTCGGGACGGTCCGCCAGTCACTCGACGAACACGCCGATCCCCTCACCGGTGTCGCGGCCGAAAACATCCAGGCCCGGATTCGGGGCGCCGTGTTGATGGGGCTGGCCAACCAGCGCGACGCGCTCGTGCTCACGCCCGACAACAAAAGCGAGGCGGCAGTGGGCTACTGTACGCTGTACGGGGACACCGTCGGCGCGCTCGCACCGCTGGGGGACTGTTACAAGTGGCTCGTCTACGACCTCGCGTCGGCGTTCAACAGCGCCCCACCTGCGTCCGCCCGGTCGTCGGCTGTCATTCCGGCGTCCGTCCTCGAGAGGGCGCCGACCGCCGAGCTCCGCGAGGACCAGACCGACGCCGGGGAACTCCCGCCGTACGAACAGCTCGACCCCGTTCTGGAGGGCTACATCGAGGACCGACACGGGGGGAGTGACCTCCGCGAGCGCCACCCCGACAGCGTCGTCGACGGGGCGCTCGCGCGGGTGACCGGTGCGGAGTTCAAGCGCCGGCAGACGCCCCCGCCGCTGCGCGTCACACAGAAGGCCCTCGGGCGCGGGTGGAACTACCCCGTCGCCGCCGAGTACGGACACGTCACCGACCGCGACGAGCAGTGACGCGGTCGACCCCGCTGGTCGTGTCACCCCGGTAGTGGTGCCTACCGGGACGTGCCGCCGCGTTTCCGGTACCAGACCCGCTCGCCGACGGGCGAGTCGTCCTCGTCGATGTCCAGCCGGCTCACGAACAGATCCCGGACAGCGAGCGTGACGACGAGATCTATCGTCTCGCCTTCCTCGGAGGTGACCGTGACGACACAGTGGCCGTCCCGCTCCCCGACCGATTCGATGATCCCGACCGACCACCGGTCGCGGTGGTGGGCCGGTTCCCGAGCGTGGATGCGGTCGTGACTCATTGTGGATGACTGGTGTCACCCGGGGCCGTCCGGTCGCCGGTCGCGACTGACCGCCCGTCGCGTTCCGCCAGCGGTTCCGCGACGCCGAGCAGCCTGGCACTCTCCGTCCAGAGCCGCCGGGCAGCCTCGCGGTCCCGGGCAGCCTCCGAGGGTGTGGCGGGCTGCTGGTTCGCGAAGTACCTGCCGGACACCTCCGCAGTACGTGGCGAGACGCCGACGAACAGGATCTCTGCGGCCCCGTCGGCGACGGAGGTCACCCCGGGAACCGCTTCGAGCCGCTGGAACAGCGCCGGGAGCGGGCCGGGGAGGAACCGGCTGAACCCGCTGCCCGGAATCGCGCCCGGGTGGAGGCTGTTCGAGGTGACCTCCCGGCCGGCCGCGTCGAGTCGCCTGGCGAGTTCCGCCGCGAAGAGGACGTTCGCGAGCTTCGAGTGGCTGTACGCCCGGAATCCGGTGTATCGGTCGGCGCCCTGAACCCGCTCTATATCCAGCGAGGCCCCCGTGTGGGCTCCGGAAGCGGTCGTGACGACCCGGGCACCCTCACGGAGGTGGTCGAGGAGTTCGGTCGTCAGCAGGTACGGCGACAGGTGGTTGACGTGGAACGTACACTCGACGCCGGCGTCGGTCACTGCCCCGTTCCGGAACAGTCCGCCGGCGTTGTTGACGAGGATATCGAGCCCGTCGGTCTCTTCGCGCACGGCGGTCGCCAGGTCCCGGACCGCGTCGACGTCCGCGAAATCAGCCTCGACGAACGTCGCGTCGACGCCGGTCCGGGAGAGTTCCTCGACCACCGCCGCGCCCGCCCGCGAGTCCCGGCCGTGGACGACGACGTCCGCGCCGAGCCGGCCGAGCGCCAGCGCTGTGGCGCGGCCGATTCCGCTCGTCGATCCGGTGACCAGGGCCTGCAGTCCGGTACAGTCGACGTCAGAAACACCAGCGACGGTTTCCGGGCGTTCACTCATTACCCACAGCAGGGGCTGGACGGACAAAACGTCACCACTTCGGCCCGAACACAGCGCGTCGAGGAGAACCCGAGCCCGTAGCCGCCGACCCGGCCGGGCCGGGACCGCTCTCGTCCAGTTCGTGTGCCGCTCCTGTGGAACGGGTCATATCCACCCGGTCACGGTCCACTCAACCACAATGTGGACTGAGTGGGCGTTCGAAGGCGTATCACGCCCGCTCCTGCCGACCGAATCTTGAACGAATCGTGACCGGGTGGATAGGGTCGTGCGTAATTCGTTACCGCCCTGCCGTCACAGACCCCGGATTTCGGTATGTGAACCACCACTAACCCAAAGGCTGCCGAAAATGGTTACCCACGACCCTATCAGCGCTGGACTGCCAGGACGGGCGTGTCGCTGTCCTGGATGACCTGTTCCGTGACGCTGCCGAAGATGAACCGCTCGGCGCCGCCGCGGGCGCGGGTGCTCATGACCGCGAGGTCGGCCCCGA
>CAYYHG010000027.1:0-22399 GCA_964471665.1 uncultured Halobacteriales archaeon
CGACCGCGCCCTCCGGCGTGTGGAGGACGGGGTTGATCGCGTCGATGATCGAGTGGGTGACGTTGACGAACTCGAGTTCGTTACGGTCGCCGATACGCATCGTGCCGCCGGCCTCCATCTTCACGAGGTCGTTCTGGACCCCGAATTTCTCCTCGCTCTGGATCTGCTGTTTGACCAACTCGATTGTGAACGGCGTGGCCACGACCGGCGCGTCGTACCGGTGTGCGAGCTTCGAAATGGCGCCGATGTGGTCGAGGTGCCCGTGCGTGGGCACGATTGCTTTTACGTCGCCCTGGATGTCGGACATGACGCGGTCGTCGGGGATTGCGCCCATGTCGATGAGATCCAGAGAGTGCATCCGCTCGGTTTCGACGTTGTCGTGGATCAGTACCTTCGAGAGGTTCAGTCCCATGTCGAAGATGACGACGTCGTCTCCGGCGCGGACTGCAGTCATCTGCCGGCCGACCGCTTCGTAGCCTCCGATTGTTGCAATTTCGATTTCCATAGTATCACGCCGAGGAAGCCGCCGACTGGTACGCTGGCCGCCGGCGGACGTTCGCACGCCGCGGGAATCGGTCGGCTATCGGGCGGACAGGCGCTGGAATCGCGACTGTCGCGTCGCCGGATCCGCGTCCCGAGCGCACCCTGCCAGGCTGGGCACCCCCGGAGGGGTCCAGCCCGGTGCGCTCGCCGGCCGTCGCGCCGCGTACCTCGGACGGCCGTGTGCTCGGATACGTCACCGTTCGATCCGGGACGGTAAAAACTGTGCGGCTTCTATCCGTCCCCGAAGGACTCTGCCAGCGGATCGCCCGGAACCATCCCAGCCGGGTCCCTCGTCTCGGCGTCTGCTCCGGAGAACTCGTTCGATCCGCCCTCCGCCGCTGTCCCCTCGGTTCCGAACGCGATCTCCCCGGGACTGGGTTCCCGTCGCTGCCGCTGTTCGTCTACAGCCTCCCCGACGGACTGGTCGTCCCCGACGGACTGGTCGTCCTCGACAGACTGGTCGTCCCCGACGGACTGGTCGTCCTCGACACTACGCCTCCCGTCCGTGTCCGGCGGTCGGTGGTCGGTCTCCTGTCGTTCGTCTGCCTGTGCCGTCCAATCGAGGGTCGGAGACGGGGTGTCCCTCGCTGCCGACCCGTCCGTGGGATCGGACGGCTCTGTTGCGACGGTGTCACTCCCGTCGAGAGGCGCTGTCTCCGCGTTCGCTTCCGGCCTTTCGGGAGTGTCCACTCCGGATTCGACCCCGACGGAGACGGAGTCGGCAACGAGTTTGTGGAGGACGCCGAACAGGCCAGCCACGAGGACGACCGTCCCGAGGAGGACGAGGACGGCTCCCCCAGCCAGGTGGTCGGGAGCGACGGTGTCGATGGGCAGTCCGGAGGAGACCGGTGCGAGCACCGCACCCCCGGCGATGGCTCCGCCTCCCACGAGCACGACGGCCAGGAGGTATCCGAAGAGTGTGACCCCGTACGTGAGGCTGTCGACGATTCGAACACCTGCCATCTTTCCCAGATAGCGGACGCCGGGGAAAATAGGTTGTGGCGTCGGGGCCGCGTTCGTTTGGGTCGCGTCGCCGGACGCGTCGCGGTGGCTGTCGTGACTGTGTACCGGGTCGATCGCCTGCCCTCGTGTGGCCGATCCCACACTGAACCACGGCCGTCACGAGCAGTCTGTTTCGGCGCCGACGACCGTCCCGGGTGACTCGCCGGCCAGAAACGCCGGCAGGTCCGCCAGCCCGAAGACGTGCGACGGAGTGGGCAGATCCAGCAGCGTCCGGACCTTCGCGGCCATCCCGCCGGTGACGTCGGTGCTCCCGCTCGCGCCCAGCGCGTCCGCCACGTCGTCGAACGAGTCGACGCGTGCGACGACCTTCCCGTCGGCGTCGAGCACGCCCGGGACTGTCGAGCACAGCCCCACCCTGTCTGCCTCGAGCGAGCGGGCCAGCGAGACGACGATCTCGTCTCCGCTGAGTATCGTTCCGCCGGTGCCACCGTGGGCGACCACGTCGCCGTGGAGGACCGGCACGAATCCCTCGCCGAGCATCGTCTCGACCACCCCCGACGACAGACACAACTCCCCGTCACGCTCCGTGCGGTAAGCAACGGAGAGTGGACCCACGGGCAGCGCGTCGACGTCCCGTTCGTGGAGCGCGTCCACGACCGCGTCGTTGAGATCACCCATCGCGGCGTGGATGGCCGCGAGCGCAGTGGCGTCACGGGTTCCGTCGGTTCTGGTGACGCCGTGTCTGTCGGCGTGGTAGTGGCCGAAACTGCCGCCGCCGTGAGCCACGACCAGCCGATCCGGATCGGACGCCCCGGCGATGGCCTCCGCGGACCGGGCGAGTGCGTCGGTGTCGATCGTCTCCGGCGTGTCCTTGTGGGTGAGGACACTGCCGCCGAGTTTGAGAACGGTGGTCATCGCTCCTCGCAGCGGACGCCGTCCGTATCCAGTTCCGCGCGGAAGGCTTCCGCACACCCCGGCGTGTACTCGAGTGCGGTCGAGGTCTCCTCCGTCTCGTCGAGCGCGACCACACACCCGCCGCCGCCGGCGCCGGTGAGTTTCGCCCCCAGGGCGCCCGCGTCCCTGGCCGCCCACACCATCGCGTCCAGCGAGCGCGAGGAGACGCCGAGCGCCTCGAGCAGCCCGTGGTTGAAGTCCATCAGCCGGCCCAGTTCAGCCAGGTTCCCGGCCGCGAGCGCACGCTCGCCACTACGGACGATGTCGCCGATAGCGCCGACCGTGTCGTCGGCGAATCCGTAGGTCTCCTTGAGGTCGCGCACACCCCGCACCAGCGCACCCGTATCCCCCGCGCCGCCGTCGTATCCGACGACGAACGGTAGTTCGGGCGCAGACACCGTCTCGCAGTCCTCGCCCTCGACGCGGACTGCGCCGCCCATCGTCGAGCAGAACGTGTCCGCCCGGGACGCCTGTCCGTCCTGGACCGTGTGCTCGACCCGGTAAGCCCGGTCTGCGAGTTCCTGCCGGGACAGTTCCGTGCCGAGTTCGCGCGTCGCAGCGTCGATGGTCGCGACCGCGACAGCCGCCGAGGACCCGATGCCGGCGCCGAGTGGGATTTCACTGTCGACCGTGACATCGAACCCGGCGGTCGGGTCGCCGGCGGCGTCACGGGCCTGGACGATGGACTCGCTGACGTAGCCGATCCCGGCCTCGATCAGCGCGTCGGGAACGTCCACGTCGGGACGCCCGGTCGTGTCGCCGTCGTACTCGACGGTGAACCCGTCCAGGGTGAGGTCGCCAGCGTGGACGCGAACCCCCTCCTCGCGCCGTTGGACCGTGACCTCCGCCCGCCGTTCGATCGCACACGGGACTGCCGGTTCGCCGTAGACGACTGCGTGTTCCCCGAAGAGATAGACCTTCCCGGGGGCACTCGAGACGACCATGTGGCCCCTTGTGCGGGCGACCATCCTGTACGTGTCGGTCGCGACGACACTCACAGCCCCGAACGGCGCTTATCGTCCCGTCCCCGCGCTGGCGCGAGCAGACCGACCACGACGCGTCCACTCGAGAACAGCCACCAAGTATACACCAGCCGGCTGCTTACGGGGAATATATGTTCGTGAGACGAAATTTTATCCGTGTGATGGCGGCGTCTCTCGCCGCCGGGACGGCGGGGTGCAGCAGCGTTCCCTTCCTGGGGAGCGACCAGATTGCGTTCGAGGCGACGCGCGCAACCGTCTCCGGGTCGGCACGCGACGACACGGGATACCAGGAAACGGACGTCAGGGAGGACGTGATCGAGCGGACCTTCGAGGCCGGCGATCAGACCCAGGACGTCGTCGTGACCAACTGGCAGGCCGAGTACGACAAGGCCGTCGATCTCTCGGAGATAGGCGTCCTCGATGGTCCGCGGGCCCGGGCAGCGGTGTTTACTGCCCTGTCGACGCCGCAGGTGTCCGTTCTCGAGCGGAGTTTCAACCCCGTCGGCGACATGAGCAGTCGGGCACTCGCAGAGAGAGTCCAGGATCGGTACGATGGAGTCAGCGGGGTCGAACAGGTCGGTGAAGACGACACACTGGTCGCGGGCCAGGAGACGACGGCCGGCGAGTTCCGCACCGAGGCCGAACTCTCCGAGGTCGGGGCGAGCGTCGAGCTGGCGCTGCACATCACCGAGCCCGTGAAATCCGGGGACGACTTCCTGGTGACCGTGGGCGGTTACCCACGGCGACTCCGGGCCACCGAACGGGACAGCGTCTTCAGGATGATGGAAGCTGTCGACCACGGAGGGTGAGGCTACCAGGACAGCCGGACGCGCCCGCCGGTGTCGATACCGAACGTCTCGTCACCCCGGCCCTGATTGACGGCCAGTTCGACGTTGCCGTGGCTCCCGACCGTCAGGACGCGGTGGCCGGGTTCGACCTCGGCGTAGGCGCGCCGGGCCGGGGCCCACACGCCGTTGGCCTCCAGGCGTGACCCGAAACGGTCCGCGAGCACCTCTCCGGGGATGTTCGTGATGACGTTCCCGAACCCGTCGACCGTGATCACCTCGCCGATGGCTGCCTCGTCCCTGACAGTCGGTTCCGGCAGTTCCAGGCTCTCGTAGTCCCCGGCAGGGACGAAGCCCTCCTGAGCGTCGAATGCCTCGACGCCGCCGCTGTGTACGCGCGCGGCAGCGGGTGCGAACACGTCCCGGCCGTGGAACGTCGAACTCTCGGCGACCGGGGGCCACTGTCCAGTCTCCACTTGGTCCCCGGGGGACGGCTCCTCGTAGGTCACCTGGAAGACATCGAGCGTGCCGTCCGCGAGCGCCCGTGCCGCCGGGAGGAGAACGCCGTTGTCCGGACCGACCAGCGCGTGGTCGCCCGCCCGGACAGCCAGGGCCTCCCGGTCTGTCCCTACACCGGGGTCGACCACCACGAGATGGACCGCCGGCGGAAAGTACGGCAGGACCTCCCGCAGCCAGAAGGCGGTCGCGCGGACGTCCTGCCGGGGGAACTCGTGTGAGACATCGACCAGCCGGGTCTCTGTCTGGTCGAGAATGACACCTTTCATCGACGCGGGGTAGGGCCACCCGAAGTCGGAACTGAGCGTTATCACACCGGCCTATTGGCAGGAGCCTCTCTTGATACTGCCGGCTATAAGTTCGTGATGATACTCGACACCCGAGGGTGCCGATATTGCTCACGCGCTTACAGCCGGCAGTATGAATTTACCCGTCGCAGTCGTCGGGTTCGCCGTCGGTGTCCGCGATCCGCCGGAGCCGCTGGACGCCCTCGATCTCTGCGACCGCCGCGACGACAGCCTCCGGCACCCGGTTTTGCCACGGTTCGGCGTCGAGCATGTTCTCGCGGATGCGCGTCCCGCGCAGGCGACCGCGGTCGATCATCTCCGAGTCGCGCACCTCGTAGTTGGCCTCTCTGAACAACTGGATGACGAGCGGGTTGTTCGAGTAGACGACGTCGAAAGGCGGGCACATGCTCTCGACGTGGGCGACCCAGACGGCGTTGCGCTCGATGTCCTCGAGCGGGACGACGTAGGTCTGGACCGGGATGTCCGAGAGGACCTTCGAGATCATCACCATGCGTTCGCCGGCGGTGAAGGGGTTGCGAACGGTGTGTGAGGCGTCGGCGCTTCCGATCCCCACGACGAGTTCGTCGACCTCCGTGGCGATCTCTCTGACGAGCTGCTCGTGGCCGCTGTGGAACGGCTGGAAGCGACCCACCAGAAACCCCCTGAACGTCTGCATGTGTCCCATCCGTGCGGCCAGACTTAAGAATAATACGGGTCCAGTGACGCCGCTCGTTCGGAGGGTCGATCCCGCCGCTGTCGTGCGGTCACGGGTGGTTGGCAAGCCTGTACGTGGGGAGAAAGTATATCAGTAGACAGGCCCTGGTTTTGATTGTTAGCAACGTTTGCATGAGTGACAATATAGACACCGACGACACTCCGGGAGTGAACCCGGAGACAACCACCGACGAAGTCGTCGAGGAGCCCCGTCCCGAGGAAGACGAAGACGAGGAGACTGACCTCGGGAGCGACGTCGCTGTCGACGCCGGGGCCGAGGTAGACGAGGAGACCACAGACAGTCTCCTCGGGGGTTTGCGGATCGAATCGTCCGGTGACATCGACGTGCCCGACCGACTGGTCGATCAGGTGATCGGCCAGGACCACGCGCGGGACATCGTCAAGAAGGCGGCAAAGCAGCGCCGCCACGTGATGATGATCGGTTCGCCCGGAACCGGCAAGTCGATGCTCGCCAAGGCGATGAGCCAGCTGCTCCCCAAAGAGGAGTTGCAGGACGTTCTCGTCTATCACAATCCCGACGACGGCAACGAACCCAAAGTCCGGACCGTCCCCGCCGGCAAAGGTGAACAGATCGTCGAGGCCCACAAGGAAGAGGCCCGCAAGCGCAACCAGATGCGGACCTTCCTGATGTGGATCATCATCGCCATCGTCATCGGCTACTCGCTGCTGATCGTCCAGCAGATCCTGCTTGGCATCCTCGCAGCGGGCGTCATCTATCTCGCCTTCCGCTACGGATCGCGTGGCAGCGACGCGATGATCCCGAACCTGCTGGTCAGCAACGCGAACCAGCAGACTGCGCCGTTCATCGACGCGACCGGTGCCCACGCCGGCGCGTTGCTGGGCGATGTCCGTCACGACCCCTTCCAGTCGGGCGGGATGGAGACGCCCAGCCACGACCGCGTCGAATCCGGCGCCATCCACGAGGCCAACAAGGGCGTGCTGTACGTCGACGAGATCAACACGCTCGACATCCGCAGCCAGCAGAAGCTGATGACGGCCATCCAGGAGGGCGAGTTCTCGATCACCGGACAGTCCGAGCGCTCCTCGGGCGCGATGGTCCAGACAGAGCCCGTCCCCTGTGACTTCGTGATGGTCGCCGCCGGGAACCTCGACGCCATGGAGAACATGCACCCTGCACTGCGGTCGCGCATCAAGGGGTACGGCTACGAGGTGTACATGGACGACACCATCGAGGACACCCCCGAGATGCGGCGCAAATACACGCGGTTCGTCGCCCAGGAAGTCGAGAAAGACGGCCGCCTGCCCCACTTCACGTACGACGCCATCGCGGAGATCATCCTCGAGGCCCAGCGCCGGTCGGGCCGGAAGGACCACCTCACGCTCAAGCTCCGAGACCTGGGCGGACTCGTGCGGGTCGCCGGCGACATCGCCCGTGCCGAAGACAGGGAGTTCGTCGAGCGCGAGGACGTACTGCAGGCAAAGCGCCGGTCGCGCTCGATCGAACAGCAACTCGCGGACAACTACATCGAGCGCCGCAAGGACTACGAACTGACGGTCAACGAAGGAACTGTCGCCGGGCGCGTCAACGGCCTGGCCGTGATGGGCGAAGACTCCGGGATCGTCCTCCCGGTGATGGCCGAAGTGACGCCCAGCCAGGGCCCCGGCCAGGTGATCGCCACCGGGCAACTCCAGGAGATGGCCGAGGAGGCCGTCCAGAACGTCTCGGCGATCATCAAGAAGTTCAGCGACGAGGACATCTCCGAGAAGGACGTCCACATCCAGTTCGTCCAGGTCGGCGAGGGCGGCGTCGACGGCGACTCCGCCTCGATCACCGTGGCGACGGCCGTCATCTCGGCTCTCGAGGACGTGCCGGTCGCACAGAACGTCGCGATGACCGGGTCGCTGTCCGTTCGCGGCGACGTCCTTCCGGTCGGCGGCGTCACCCACAAGATCGAGGCCGCCGCGAAGTCCGGGGTGGACACGGTCATCATTCCGGAGGCCAACGAACAGGACGTGATGATCGAAGAGGAGTACGAGGAGATGGTCGAGATCATCCCCGTCAGGCACATCTCCGAGGTACTGGAGGTCGCGCTGGCGGGCGAACCAGAGAAGGACTCGCTGGTCTCGCGCCTGAAGTCGATCACCGGGCAGGCCCTCGAACACGAGGTCGGCCGGGGCAGCGGCAGTCCCAGCCCCCAGTAAGGTGCCCGAGTGGGTTCCGTTCCTCGGGCTCACTGCCGTCGTTCTGACGCTCCTGCTCGCGCTCGCACGCGCGTCCCAGGGTGTCACAGACAGCGGCGACGCGCCACGTGGTGACGGTCGGTCCACGTTTGCTCCGGAACCGACCGAACAGGACGAACAGTCACGTCACGGAGCCGCTGCTCCCGTGATCGAGAGCCACGCGCTATCGGAGGGATGGCCGGGATACGAATCCGTAGAAGGCAGTCCCGGACACGAATCCGCTGGCGCCGGCGTAGCGAGGTCGCCGGAACTCACCACGAAGATGTTGCTCGCAAACGTCGCCCTGACACAGGGACTGTTCGGTGGCGTCCTGGTGACGGGAGCGTTCTTCGCGGACATCCCGGCGAGGGCGTTCGGCGTGACCGGCGATCCGTGGGTCGGCGGGTTCCCTGCAGTCGCGCTGGGCGTCGGCTTCGGGCTGGCGCTGTGGGGGGCAAACGAGGTCGCCGCCTCGCTGGCCGACGCCGTTGGTGGCTCCTACGACGAGGCATTGCGCGAACTCCTCGCTCCGGACACGCGCCGCGGATGGATCGTCCTGCTCGGGGGTGTGTTACCGGTCATCGCGTTCGTCGAGGAGTTCATCTTCCGTGCGGCGGTCGTCGGAGTCCCTGCCGCCGGGTTCGGCGTGTCGCCGTGGGCCCTCGCCGTCGTCTCGTCGTCGGCCTTCGCGGTCGGCCACGGTGCGCAGGGCCGGGTCGGTGTCGCCGTCACCGGCGGGCTCGGGTTCGTTCTCGCGACCGGCTACATCGTCTCCGGGAGTCTACTCGTCGTCGTGGTCGCACACTACCTGGTCAACGCCCTGGAGTTTCTCGTCCACGAGTGGCTCGGGCTCGAACGGCTGGGCTGACGGTCCACGGACCGTCGGGAGCCAGCACTGCCAGTGGGGACCGCTATCAGTCGCCGAGGACCGGATCGCGGTCCCAGAAGTCGCTGGACTTCTGGAGTTTCGGAACCCACGTGTCCTCCTCGCGTGCGAGCATCGCCACCCGGGAGGGTTCGACCTCTTTGAGCACGTCGTGGGCGGGCAGGACGTCGCGTATCTCCTTTGCGAAGTTGCGGACCTCCTCGTGGTCGGGCATCGAGTCGCGGTCCAGTCTGCCCCGGGAGTGGCCGACGTGCATGTAGGCTTTGAGTTCGACGAAGTCGGCGTCCGCGCGGTCGCACATCGCCGCGTACCACTCGGGGTGGTGCATGTTGTGGTCCCGTACCAGCGTGGTACGGATGACCGTCCGCGTCTTCTCCTTGGCGGCGAGGACGTCTAGCGTCTCGATCAGTGACGACCAGGCGTCGTCCTCGATGGCCTTGACCGTCGACTCGAAGGTCTGCCGGTCGGGAGCGTCGACAGAGACGTAGAGCTGGGTCGGCGCACACGCCTCGAGGACGTCCGGTTTGGTCCCGTTCGAAACGAGGAAGGTGGTGATGTCGTGGTCGTGGAACTCCTCGATCAGTTCCGGGAGATACGGATACAGTGTCGGTTCGCCGTCGAGCGAAATCGCGACGTGGCGTGGTTCCATGGCCTCCTCGAAGCGCTCGCGTGGGACCTCGTCGTTGCCGCCGAAACCCGAGAGGAGTTTCTTCTGGAGGCCGATAGAGGCGTCGACGACTGCCTCCGGGTCGTCCCACTCGACGCCGTCGAGTTCGTAGGCGTGGCCCGCGTGGTCGCGCCAGCAGAACACGCACCGCTCGTTGCACTTCACCACTGGTGTCATCTGGATACAGCGGTGGGACTCGATCCCGTAAAAAATGTTCTTGTAACACTTCCCTTCCCCCCGCATGGCGTTTTTCGTCCACCCACACGTCTGCGCTGCTGTATGATTCTCGCTGTGGTAGTTGGGGTCGTCTACCTGTTTGGGTCCGCTCTCGGAATCACTCATACCCCGGCCTACCGCTCCCTGCATCAATAACACCCACGGTGAGACAGCCGGGGCGATTGACTGTCACCGACGTCCCCGGGATGAGATGGTTGGAGTCGATGACGACTGTCCCCACCACGACCGGATCTACGGGAACCGAGCTGGCGTCGGTAATCGTAATATCGTATTGGTCACGAATGGCGAAGTCGCTCTCGATGGTGCCAACGGAATTGTCTTCTGCGTCCGTTATCTCGAACCTGTGACCGTTGAGCTACTCACCCGTGAACGGGTGGGATTCAGCGTGGACTCCCGTTCTGGCCGAATCCTCGGCAGGTGATTCATAGTCACCATTCACGTTCACCGTCCCGCTGTCTGCTCACGGCTTCGCCGTTCGCATGGTATGCGAGATCTCCGATCCCGCACTATTCAAGCGCACGCCCAAGGGTGCGCCTCCACCGGAGCCAGTTTGGTTCCGACGGAGATACCGCAAACCAATGTTTTTCGCCGCGTTGTAGTCGGAGTGGTTCTCGTAGCTGCATTTCAGGCACTCGAAAGATTCGCCCTCACGGTTGTCCGGGTGGGTGAATCCACAGTGTGAACAACGCCGTGACGTGTTCTCCGGGTCAACCTGTTCGACGTCGATGCCGTACTCTGCGGCCTTGTATCCAACGTACTCGTAGAGGCAGTTGAACGCCCACTTGTGCCCCCACGACGCCCCGGTACGTTCACGAATGTCGGTCAAGTCCTCGAACGCGATCACCGAACACCCGTGGTCACGAGCTTCTGCCACGAGTTCGTTGCTGATGCGGTGGAGCGTCAGCTTGAACCGGCCTTTTTCTTTGCGACCGACCGATTGGATGTTCTCGTGTGCCCACCGTGTGCCGTGTGCCTGCAAGTCGCCACGACGTTTCTCGTATTCACGACGCCAGTGGTCGAACTCGTCGCCAGTCCAGAACGTGCCAGTTGAGGCCGACCGTCTGTGGTGGCAAGGCTCACGTACTCGTCGTGAAACGTCGCCGTGCGGTGGTCGTAGACGACGTGTGGACTGGTAAAGTGTGGTTTCGATGCCTTCTTGCCTTGTTTCCACTTGGCGACGACGCTCTTGCAGGCTTCTGCGGCCTTGTTGCGAGCGGCTTGCACGAGTCCACCGTTGAAACCGTCTGTCGCTTCGCGCACATCGTCGTAGGTTTCGTCGTCCAGTGTGGTTTTGCTGGTGGTGACGTATTCACCCTCGAAAGCGTGGTCTGTGACGTACTGTGCCGACCAGAGAAACGTGTCTACGGTGTCTTCAAGGAGTGCGGCGTCGTCACTGTCCACATCGAGTTTTACCGGGACAGTACGCCGCACTTCCATATGTTATATGTGAAGGTATAGGTACAAATACGTCGGGGAGTTGGCCGAGTTTTTGTCGGTTGATTTACTCAATATCTTACGGATTCATCCAACCCCTGGGGTTGGTTTTCTCCTGTATTTCTATAATCGAGCAGATTTTGTATCGTGGTCGAAAACCCGCTAGCGATGGGGATTCTCCAGACGACGACCACAGCCGGTGCGGGCGTGGTCTTCGGGCTCGCCCTGGCTACCCCGCCGGGTCCGATGAACGCGGTCATCGCCGAAGAGAGCGTCGTGTACGGGTGGTCCGCCGGATTCAAGGCGGGGCTGGGGACGATGCTCGCCGACGTCTGCTTTTTGTTGCTGTCGCTGGCGGGTGCCGTCGCTGTCGTCGCCCGGTACCCCACGCTCCGGGCGACGATGATCGGCGTCGGCGGTCTCCTGATGCTGTATTTCGCCTACGGCGCAGTCCGGAAGGTGTCGGCAACGCTCGCTCCCGAGGGGTCGCCCGGCCAGAGCACGGGCTTTCGGAAGGCGCTCGTGCTCGCGCTGACCAATCCCTTCCAGATCCTGTTCTGGCTGACAATCGGCGTCGGTCTCCTGAAACCTGGCCGAATCGACGTCCTGGGACAGACGCCCTACGTCGGCGACGGGCTCGCAGGAGTGCTCGTGGTCCGGACCGGGAGCCCGGCGCTGTTGATCGGTCTGTTCGGCGGGCTCGTCATCTGGATCGTCGGCTTTCCCGCGGCGCTGGTCTCCGCGAGAGAGCGCGTCGACGCGATGACGCCGGTCGTCTCGGGGCTCAGCGCCATTGTCTTGGGCGGGTTCGGGGTAGCCTTTCTCGCCGACGCGGCGGGAACCCTGCTGTAGCAATCTACAGTCAATCGCTACTGTCCAGGTCGATCGCGGTGACCTCCGCTTCCAGCCACTCCTGGAACCACTTCACCCGCTTGAGCCGCCGGTGGGCGATGTCGTCGGCCGTCTGACTCTCGATGCGGGCTCTGGCGTCCTGTCCGCGCTCGAGCACCCGACCGACCATCTCGGCTGCGTCCATGTGTGTGCGCGACTCGTAGCCCATCCGCAACAGCATCAACGCGGCGCCGTTCGCGCCCACCTTGTCGAGGATGTCACCCTCGATGAGACACCGCGTCTCCAGTGGCAGATCCGTCAGGGGCCCCTGGTAGGAGTGATTCCGGACGGCGGCACACACCTGATCGACGAACGACTCGGGGTAGTCACAGTGCGCCGTCAGATACTCTCTGGCGATACGAGCACCCTCCTCGGCGTGGATGTCCTGGTCGACTTCGAGCTTGGCGATGTCGTGAAACAGGGCAGCCACGCGGGTGATATCTACGTTAGCGCCCTCGGCGCGGGCAATCTTCTCGGCGAGCGCGACGACGTTGCGAATGTGGTTGAACCGGTACTGGGCAGAGTGCCAGGGGTACCACCGCATCCGACCGCCCTCCGTCTCTGTTTCGACGCTTGCCGTGAGGTAGTCACGGACAAACGACTCCATCGCGGAGAACTCCTCGGCCGAAACGGGCGACTCGCGTATCTCAACACCCACAGCACCACCTCCAGACGACGTATGCGTTGTTCATCTTGGTTACAAAAATGAATGTGCAACTCTTTAGCGTTACGACAACAGTTTACACGATCTGGTCGCCCCGATCGTTCCACGCAATCGACAGCTATCCGGCGGCGGGGGGCGGTCACTGACCGCCCCGACACATGGCAGGGCTGCCAACCGGTTCGAGAGATTACGACCTGTCTCTGCTTCTACCAAGTATAGTCGTTATTTCGATAATTTCTTTTCCTTTGCTTCGCATTCCAACCGAAGATGATTAGCTATTTAACCATTATCCTGAAATTCCTAATATTATACTGAACCGTATCGGAGTACCGAAGGGAACGTCGATGGTCGGCATGGCTCGGGGCTAGCTGGACGCGGCTGTGAGTGCGATATGGGATGGGACTGTACGTTTATGAGAGTGGGACGCGAACGCTCCTGCATGCAGGTACGCAGCGCCAGTCAGGAGGACCGACCAGCGATCAGAGATGTCGCGCGCCGTTCGCTACAGGCATCGTACTCCCTGGAGCCGAAGGCGATTATCGGCGCCATCGAGGAGTGGTACGACGAGAACCGGCTGAAGGACATGCTGAACGACGACGACAAGATCCTGCTCGTCGCTGACCGGGACGGGCAGGTCATCGGCCTCTCCGACAGCATCGTCACGGGCGACGGCACCGGCGACGTGCTCTGGCTCCACGTCGATCCCGACTACCGAGGCGAAGACGTTGGTCATCGGCTGTTCGAGCGAACCCGCGAGGAACTCGCCGACGCCGGCGGGACGACTCTCCACGGCCGCGTGCTCGCGGACAACGCCGGCGGCAACGTCTTCTACGAGGAGCAGGGCTTCGTCAAGGTCGGCGAGGAGGAAGTCGAAATCGACGGCACCCCCTACGTCGAGAACGTCTACGCCGAGGTCAAAGAAGAGGGGCTCAGATCGGTCGAACTCGGGGATGGAACCCACGTCTACATCGACCAAGAGAATCAGGAGACTGGCTCTGTCGCCCCCTTCTACGTCGTCTACACCGAACGGGACGGCAAGGAGATTCACGGGTACTGGTGTTCGAGGTGTGATACCGCCGCGAACGCGATGGACGCCATGGGCCGGATCCAGTGCGACGAGTGTGGCAACGTGCGCAAGCCTACGCGCTGGGACTCGGCGTACCTCTAGAAGGCGTCCTCGAGGTCGATGTCTTCTTCGCCCAGTTCCTCCCGGACGTCCTCGTGGATCTGTTCCATCTCCTCTGGCTCTTCGGCGATACCGGTCGTCACGAGCAGCCGGATCGCCCGGCTGACGCTGATGTCGACGCTGTGGACCTGGTCTTCGGGCACCACGGCCAGCTTCCCCTGTGTGGGATTGGGGCTGTTCGGCAGATAGACGTTGAACGCGTCCCGGCCGATTGTCGTGATCGCCTCCTTGGGACTGCCGGCTGTGACGAACCCGAACGCGTAGATGCCCTCCCTGGGGTGTTCGACGAGAACGACGCTCTCGAAGCGGTTCTGTCGTTTCGTCAGCGCGTCCGACACCTGCCGGACGCCGTTGTAGACGACGCTCACCATCGGAATCAGGCCGACGAGGCGGTCGATCATCCCGAAGACGTACTGGCCGGCGCTTCGCTGGGCGACGTAGCCCAGCACGGCGATTGCCAGGACGAGGACGATCAGCGCGACGAGTTCGGCGACGATTTCGACGTTGGCCGTGAGGGCGGCGAGTCCCGTCTGCTGGATGATCGGGTCGAGAATTCCCCGGAGCCACCCGAAGAGTATCTGGACGGCTACGAGCGTGACTAGCAGCGGCGCGATCAGCGCGACCCCGGCGATGAAACTCTTTTTTACTGTCTCTACAGATCCCATGAGAAGTTGCCACACCCGGGGATAAAAAAGGTCGTTACCGCGAGAGGTCCACTCCGGGCGGCCCCAACCCGTCGACACGGGCCGGTCCGCGGACACTCGGGAGTGGCTGCCCGTGCCACCACGGCGACCGAACGGTCGTTTCGTCGAGGTTCCCGTGACGTGCCTCGAACCGGATCGTGTAGTTCAGCGGTCTCGTAGTGGGGGTGTACTCGACGGTCAGGTTACGAAGGAACCCTCGGTCGTCGACAAGCGCGACCGCCTCGTAGTTCTGGACCCGCTCCGCCTCGATCCCGTCGGGTATGCCCCTGGCGACGATTCGGGTCACCGTCCGGTTGGGCTCCGAGATACGGTCCGTGATGGTCGTCTCGGGCGTCGAGAGGTACCGGGTGAGAAGCGTCTCTCGGAGTTCGAACGGGTTGGGTCCGGGCCTGTCAGCCGACGACTCCCCGACCTGTCTCTGCCTGACGCTCTCGATGGTCCCGTTCTCGTCGAACTCGGCGACATGCAGGGTCGAGCCGTTGTAGTACATCTCCCGGATCAACAGCAACTCCTCTGGGAGCTCTCTCGTCTCCGCCAGCAGATACCGGTCGCCGGCGACGGCGATCCTGATCGTGCGCCTGTCTCGTTCCCACAGGGGATTGATCGGCCGGGTTGGCTCCAGTCTGAGGGTGTACGACTGGCTGGTCACGACGCGTTCGTGCGCCGCCGCGAGGGCGGTCAGGTTCGTTATTCCCTCGTGGGTGACGCCGGGGGGTGACCTGAGTGTCCCGACGAAGCCGACCGTCTCGGAGTCCGCCGGCTCGGCCGCTCCTGTCGATTCCGTCGCCAGTACCGCGTAGGGCGGCGCGACTGTCGATCTGTTCGCCTCCCCCGGCGCGACCGCCGCGTCCGCGTCTGCCCGTGTCGTCGCCGGGGACTCGTGCTGTTCGGCCGTCGGGGGGAACGCGAGGCCGGCGACGGCGCCAAGGCCCACCAGGACGACCAGCGCCAGAGCGACCGCCGGCGTCACGCGCGAGGCGGCCGTCCGGCTTCGGTTCCGGAGTCGCGTGGAGAGTGGCGGTCGTAGCTGCCCGGGCGGCTCACCGAGGTGACGCCCGCAAAGCCGTCGCGACGTCGGCCGGTCGACGGCGTAGAAGAGCATCTCTCGCAGATCGCTGGCGTCAAGTATCCGGGGGTTCCCGGCGGCCGGATCGACCGTCGCCGTGCCGGGTGCGACGACCACGTCCGTGGGGCGGTCGGGCAGGGACGGCGTCCCGAGACGCCGTCGCCCGACTACGGCGATGGTCACGGTCTCTCGGCCGCGGGTTGCGACCACGAGAGTCCCCTCGCGAGTCGTCTCGAAGCCGCGGCCAGCCCACAGGTCCGCGACGAGGGCGGCCAGATCGTCGGTCCCGAGACGGCGGAGGTGGTGTTCGACGACTGCGGCACACGAGCGGGTCGTCGATCCCCTCCGACGCGAAGTGGGAGTGGGAGCAGAATCGGAGAGCCCGGTCATCCGATAGAATTACGGGCTAGCTCACAATAGATGCTTGTCTCCTGTCCGAGGCTGTCCGAGATGACGCCCGTGTCGGCCCCACGACGAAAGGAGCGTGTCACCGTATACCTGAAATCTTATAGTGGCAGTAGACACTGGACAGGGGTATGGGAAGCCAGCCTCCAGAGTCGGACGGGACGGCCCCGGGAAGTGACGCCGCCGGGACACACGGGATCGGAGCCAGCCCGAAACGTCGCGAGGATCCGGCGCTGATCACCGGTGACACCGAGTACGTCGACGACAGAGTCGACGCCGAGTTGCTCCACGCAGCGGTCGTCCGGAGCAGATACGGTCACGCCCGTATCGAGGCTATCGACACCGCCGAGGCGGCGTCCCGGTCGGACGTCGTCGCCGTCTACACCGCCGAGGACGTCGCCGACTCCCGCGCGTCGGGTCGGATCCACGTGGCGGGTGATCTCCCGGAGCAGAAGGCGACCGACTTCCCGATGCTCGCCGACCGAAAAGCCCACTACGGGGGGGAAGCGATCGCCGTCGTACTTGCCGAGGACCGTTACGCCGCCCACAGCGCGGCGGACGCGGTGTCGGTGGAGTACGACCGGCTCGACGCCGTGACCGACGTCGAGGGGGCACTCGCCGACGATGCACCGACGATCCACGAAGAGCACGACGACAACCGTGCCTTCGACTGGCAGTTCGACGAGGGTGACGTCGACGCGGCGTTCGCCGCCGCCGATCACACCGTCGAGATGGAGATCGCCAACCCGCGGCTGATCCCGAACGCGATGGAGCCCCGCGGAGCCGTCGCCGAGTACGATCCGGACGACGAGAAGCTCACGATGTGGATGTCGACACAGGCGCCCCACAGGGCCCGCGGGAAGATGACCGAGATGGTCGGCCTGCCGGAGGACCGTATGCGAGTGATCGCGCCGGACGTCGGCGGTGGGTTCGGCAGCAAGGGTGGGTCACCGTACCACGAGGAACCCCTGGCGGCGTGGTGTGCTGTCCAGGTAGAGCGGCCGGTGAAGTGGGTTGCGACGCGCACCGAGAGCCACCAGACCGACCACCACGGCCGGGGAATCCACACCCGGGGGGAGCTGGCGCTTGACCCCGACGGCCGGATCCGCGGGCTGCGCATCGAGAGTTCGATCGACCTCGGTGCCTACCTCGTGTGGGGGAATACGCCCGCGCTGAACTTTCAGCACCTCCTCTCCGGTCAGTACGACATCCCGGCCATCGGCGGTCACGTCCGGGGAGCCTTCACGAACACGGCGCCGGTCGCGCCCTACCGTGGGGCGGGACGGCCGGAGTCGGTCTACGTGACCGAGCGGCTGCTCAACCAGGCCGCAGCCGAACTCGACATCGACCCGGCCGAGCTGCGGCGACGAAACCTCATTCCGCCCGACGCCTTCCCCTTCGAGACACAGACGGGGGCGGTCTACGACAGCGGAGACTACGAGCGTGCGCTGGAGACGGCCCTCGACGCCGTCGACTACGAGGGGTGGCGCGAGCGCCAGGCCCAGCTCCGCGAGGAGGACCGGTACGTGGGGATCGGCTTCGGGTGTTTCGTCGAGAACACCGGGAGCGCCCCGGGGATGCCCGAGACCGGCAGGGTCGAACTCCGGCGCTCCGGCGAGGTGGTCGCCTACTGTGGGACACACGATCACGGCCAGGGGCACAGCACCTCCTTCTCCCAGCTGCTCTCGGACGAACTCGGCGTCGACTACGACGACGTCGAACTCCACGAGGGTGACACCGACGACCTGCCCAGCGGAACCGGCACGTTCGGGAGCCGGAGCGCGGCCGTCGGCGGGAGCGTCCTCAAAGAAGCCGCCGACGCCGTCCGCGAGCAGGCCCGGCGCCTGGCCGCCCACCACCTCGAAGCCGCCCCCGAAGACGTCGCGTTCGACGATGGCGAGTTCCACGTCGCCGGCGCGCCCGCACGATCGATCGACATCCGGGAGGTGGCACGGCTCTCCTACGAGGACGATGATCTGTCCGAGGAGCTCTCGGGCGGTCTGGAAGCGATGGAGTCATACGATCCGGAGAACCACGCCTACGCCTTCGGGGCCCACGTCGCGGTCGTCGAGGTCGATCCGGAGTCGGGCGAGCTGGAGTTTCACGACTACGTCGCAGTCGACGACTGCGGCGTCCAGTTCAACCCCATGATTGTCGAGGGACAGGTCCACGGCGGGGTCGTCCAGGGGATCGGCCAGGCGCTGTACGAACAGGCCGTCTACGACGACAACGGCACCCTGATCACGGGATCGCTACAGGACTACGCGATGCCGAAGTCGATGCAGGTGCCGGAGATGGAGGTCCACGAGACAGTGACGCCCTGCCCGCACAACCCCGTCGGCGCCAAGGGCGTCGGCGAAAGCGGGACGATGGGCGCGCCGCCAGCGGTGGTCAACGCCGCAGTCGACGCACTCCTCCCGCTCGGCGTCGACACCCTCCAGATGCCGCTCACCGCCGAGACCCTCTGGCAGGCCGTCACCGGCGGGAACCAGTAGCGCCGATCACCAGCGACAGTGTGGCCGAAAGCGACGACGGTCACACTGTCGGACAGGATGTTTCTCGGCCGAGTCCGCTGAGGGGCTCTCTTTCCCTCGATTTCCCGCCCGTACGTCCGTTGAACGGTCGCGTACTTCTGTCCGACAGTATCAGTCGTCACAGGGCGGCGCCGCCGTCGGGGACGAACCCGGACCCGGGTCCCGCCGGTGACGAAGCCGGCGAATCTCCGCCCGGATGGTGTCGCGCTCGACCAACGTGAAGCCCACCACGAGGACGAGAAAGCCGACGACGGTCCAGAACGAGGCCGCTGCACCGAGCAGCAGCCAGCCGAGCAACGCCGCGAACACGGGCACCGCGTACGCCACCAGATTCGTCCGAACCGGACCGACCCGATCGATGAGACCGAAGAAGATCGCGTACGCGACCGCAGTCGAGGGGATGCCGACGAACAGGATGCTCGCGACCGTCGCGGGGCCGACGCCCGCCAGGCGGACCGACGGCTCGCCGACCGCGAGGCTACCCGCGTGGAGCAGGAGTGCGCCGGCGCCCATCGCCCACGCGGTCATGGGGACGCTGTCCATCTGCGGGCCGACGCGCTGGAGCAGGACGCTCCCGAGCGCGACCGCCACGGCAGCGCCCAGCACCAGCAGCTGACCGGCCGCGCCCGCGTCGGCGAACGCCGACGGCGACGGCTGCACGATGATGACAACGCCCGCCAGCGCGACCCCGATCCCGAGGGTGCCGACCCAGGAAATCCGGTCGCCGAGCAGCCACCAGGCGAACACGGGCGCGAGCGCCGGGTTCAACCCGTACATCACCGACGCCGCCGCCGGCGTGATCGTCCCCTGGCCCACGAACAGCAGGCCGTTGTTGAGGGCGACCAGGAACAGGGCCGCTGCGCCGATCGCCAGGACGTCCCGACGGGTGCTCGGCAGCCACGCCGACCGGGATCTGGTGAGCGCAACGTAGGCCAGCAGCGCTGCTGCCCCGAGGTCGAACCGGAGGCTGGCGAACAGCACCGGCGGCAACTCGCGGAGGCCAGTCTTGATGGCGACGAAGGAGGTGCCAAAGAGGGCTGCGAGCAGCACGAAGAGGCTGGCGTTGCGGTAGCGTGCGGGGATCGTCGGACGGTTCGGGAGTGTCGGGAACAGGGCGGACCGGTTCAGCGGAACCACCTCTCGGGGGGGCGCTCTCTCATTACTACTTATAGGGGTCGGAGTGTGAAGAGGGCTGCGCGAGACGTGCTGTCACGGGACGAAACAGCGCCCCACACGGCCGGATCTGCCGACGACCGACCGATGCGACAGAAGCGAGATAGCGACCGGCTGGAAAATCTTCTACCCGACAGTCTGAGTGGACGAGATGGCCTCACTTATCCGACGACGACCCCTGCAAGGTACATGGGCAGTGAGTTGCATCGGAAGCTTGTCGAGGCATCCTCCGATATTATAACGATCATCGATTCGGACGGGAGGATTACGTACGTGAGCCCCTCTGTACAGCACACACTCGGGTACGACCCCGAGGAGTTGGTCGGAGAGATCGGATACGAGTACCAACATCCAGACGATAGGGAGGCTGTTGTCACCGCCATCGAGAGCCTCCAGGCTGATCCTGATGAGACACAGATAATCGAAACACGGTTTCGTCGTGCCGATGGCTCGTGGTGTTGGATCGAGGCAACGATGCAAAATTGGGTTGATGACGAGGATATCGGCGGTATCCTGGTGAGTAGTCGTGACATCTCCGATCGAAAGAGACAGGAAAAACAGCGTCAGAAGCTTGCCGAAGAGTACAAAACACTCCTCGGGACTGTCGAAGTGGGTATCTTCTTTCTGACCGTCGAGCCGGCAGGTGACGACTACGCCTTTCGATTCGAACGACTGAATCAGGCCTACGAGGAGCAAACCGGGCTCACGACCGATGAAGTCCGAGGGAAGACACCGAGTGAGGTGTTTGGTGACACACTCGGGATGGAACTTCAGTCGAACTACCACCGGTGTGTCAAGGCCCGCGAACCAATCAGATATCAGGAAGAGGTCCCCGTCGAGACGGGTGCACGGTTCTGGCAAACAAACCTCGCACCGGTCATCACGAACGGCGAGGTGACTCAGATCATCGGGGTTGTACGGAACGTCACCGACCGCGTCAAACGGGAACGAACGCTCCGGAACCAGAAGGAACAACTCGACGAATTCGCGAGCGTGGTGTCCCACGATCTGCGGAATCCACTCAACGTCGCACAGGCACGGGCACAGCTTCTTGCCGAGGAGTGCGAGAGCAAGCATCTCGCTCCTGTCTTGCGGTCACTTGACCGGATGGAGGAACTCGTCTCGGACACACTCACACTCGCCAGACAGGGACAGGTCGTCGCGGAGACTGAATCGGTTGCGCTGGACAATGTAGTCGGCGCAAGCTGGAAAGCTGTTGCAACAGCTGAGGCAACCATCGAGATCAACGAGGAGATCACGATTACTGGCGATCGGAGTCGGCTCCAACACGTCTTCGAGAACCTCTTTCGGAACGCGATCGAACACGGCGGGGCAGACGTAACTGTCAGCGTTGGACGGGTCGATGAACACGGGATCTACGTCGAAGATACTGGACCAGGGATCCCCGAGGACACCCGCGAGGCGGTGTTTGAACCCGGTCACACCTCAGCGAGCGAGGGGACCGGGTTGGGTTTGACGATCGTCAAACGGATTGCAGAGGCTCACGGCTGGGGAGTCGAGATCGTCGACGGGACTGCCGGCGGAGCTCGGTTCGAGTTTACCGGTATCGATCTTGAGTTCGGGCTCGAGGGTTGATACGGGTTGTTGTGAGTCTGTGCCGCTCCGTTGCATCGCTCGGTCGTCCGGCCGAAACACCCTGACCACGCCCGTGCGACGCGACGGCAGATCAGTCGGTGCTGTCGACGCCACGACCGGCGGGACTGCGCCGGCCCGCGACGAGGGAGTTACGCGAACCGTGAGCGAGTTCGACAGGACGCCGGCCGGCCGGAGTGAGCCGACCGAAGCTGGCTGACGGGCGGTGACACTCGGATAGTGCCCGAAGCGGTCGTCACTGCTGTGAGACGGTGAGCGACGCCCGGATCGCCGGCCAGTCGAACCACCAGACGACAGCCCAGCACAGGGCGGCGCCTACGGGTACCGCGGTGGTTTCGAGCCACCGGGACAGGCCCAGCGCGAGCGACACCTGTGTGAGCCCGGCCACGACGACCAGCACGGCGGTCACCCGCCGGTCCTCGCGGTCGAAGACGAGCCCGGAGACGGCGCTGGCGAGCGCCAGGACGTACAGGCCGACGCCGATCGGCCAGCCGAGCAAGAATCGCGGGAGAGCACTCGTACTGACGGTGGTGTAGGAGACGACGTCGACGAGATACAGCGGGCCGAAGTTGACCAGCCCGAACGGGAACACCAGCGTGAGCTGGCTGTCGACGAACACCAGCGACCACGGGAGAACGAACAGTGCAGCGTAGGCGACGAGGCGCCGACGAGAACTCATGTCCCAACGAGGGGAGAGGGCACAAAGAGTCCTGTGTTTTCACCTGTCCCGGGCCGATATCACCGGCTCGTGAGGATACGCAAGACGTCCTCGTCGGCGAGTTCGTGGTCGAGCCCGACCTGCTGTTCGTCGTGTTTGGCGCTGTGACCCGAGACCCGGGCGAAGCGAAATCGGTCCCGGAACTCGCCGCCGAGCTTCTCGCAGGCCTCGGCGACAGTGTCGCCCTCGCGGACGATCAGCGGCTCCTCGTAGTCGACGCCCCGACCCGGCTTGTCCATGTACACCCGGATGAGGCCGAGTTCCGCCCAGAGC
>CAYYHG010000027.1:22409-22795 GCA_964471665.1 uncultured Halobacteriales archaeon
CTCGGCGCTGATGAAGATGGCCTCCTCGGGGTCGATGCCGTGGTCGCGGAGGTCGGCCTCGACGGTCGGGAGGTAGTCGGGGCCGATGAGGTCGGCCTTGTTGACCGTCACCACCGAGGGGAGGTAGACGCGGTTGTCCATCATCCCGTCGAGAAGGCGGTCGATGTCGACCTGTTCGCCGATGGTCACGTCGGCGTTGACGTAGCCCTGCTCGCGGAGCACGCTCGTGATCGTCGCCTCGTCCAGGTCGGTGTCGACGCTCGCGTTGACCGAGATGCCGTCCTTGTGTTTCTTCCGGACGGACACCCGCGGCGGCTCCTGGTCTATGCGGACGCCGTTCTTGTACAGCTCGTCGGCGAGGGGCTCGTACTGGTCGATCTCGAACA
>CAYYHG010000028.1:0-22755 GCA_964471665.1 uncultured Halobacteriales archaeon
TCTCCAGCGACGAGTGGGAGATTCCGTTCCAGTTCCGGGAACCGATCGAGGTCGAGGTCGAGTTCATCGGCGACGGCTCCCGGGAACTCGAGATCGAACTCGAGTTCGAGTGGGCCGACGACGGCTCACTCTCTGTCGAGTGATAGGGACGGTTGTAGTTCTGTACCGGATCACCCGCCCGATGACGGGCGGTTGTCCTGGAAAACGGCTACAACCGTCCCTATGAGACGCGAGTCCCTCACCGACGCGGCCAGAGACAGTCCTCGCAGGGGGTCCCCTTCCCCCACTTGACGAGCTTTATCGCCTCCGACCAGGGGAGGTTCTCGTTGAACTCGCAGTCCTCGGTGGCGACGACGCCACAGCTACCCTCCTGGTCGTGGTGCCAGGTCCCTCGGATCCGGAACATCCGTACCATGCTCCCGGGTTGGACCCGCGGGTGAAAAACGTGACCCCGCTCGTTTCCTTTAACTGTATTCGCCCCGGAGGAGGCGTATGCGAACGCGCGAGTTTCCGGTGCTGGGGCCGGAGGACGACCCCGTCGTCGACGCGCTCGCAGTCGGGCTCGGCCGGGAGGAGGCACGCGTGCTCGCGTATCTGGTGCTGTGTGCCGAGAACGGCGCCGGGGCCGCGTCGCGACTCGCCGTCCGTATCGGGACCGACCTCGGGCGCAAGCGGACCGGCGAGGCCCTCTCGACGCTCGAAGACGCCGGGTTCGTGAGTTCGATATCGATGCAGCGAGGGACGTCCGGGCGTCCCCGCAAAGGGTGGCAGGCTGCCGACGGGCGGGCGGATCTGGCCGCCGCGGTTCGTCGCCGTCACGCCGAACAGCTCCTCGGGCGGGCGCGGACTGTCGGGGACAGGGTCGCCGGGACCGACCTGACGGACTCCGACACCGATCCGGGGGACTCCGGGATCGACGACCCGACGGGTGAGACGTGTCGGCTCGCCCTCAACTGGACGCCCAACGGGTTCCACGCGCCGCTGTTTCTCGCAGCCGAGCGGGACTTCTATACGGGTGTGGATCTGTCGATCCGTTCGGCGCGGGGCTCGGGGCAGGCACTCCAGCAGGTCGAGTCCGGGGCGGCCGACGTCGGCGTCGTCGGTTCCGCGGTGGTCTGTCGGGCGTTCGCGGCGGGGCGGCCGGTCGTCCCGGTGGCGCTGTTCTACCAGCGTGCGATGACGGTTCTGTACACGGTCCGGTCTGTCTTCGGCGCGGAGCTTTCGAGCGTCGAGCAGTTGCGCGGCCGGACCGTCGCCATGCCGGCGGGAGCCGAGACGGCGCTGCTCGCGCGCCTGTTTCTCTCGCAGGCCGGCGTCGTCGACGACGTCGACGTGGTCGAGGCCGGCGGCGAGGAACGGGACGAACTGCTCGGCGACGACGCGGACGTGGCGACGGGGATGGCCGCGGACCCGCCGGCGCTCGCGGCCGAGGGGTACACTGTCGATTCGATACTCGTCTCCGAGCAGTTCCCGGTTCCCGGCCCGGCGCTGGTGGTCCACGCGGAGGCGCTGTGTGACCCGCCGGCCGGTCTCGTCGGATTCCTGACCGGGACGATGCGCGGCGTCGTCGCCGCGACCCACGACCGGGAAGCGGCCGCAGCGGCTGTCGCGGCCCGCAGCGACGACGCAGTCGAGGCCGAACGCCGCCGGCTGGACGTCGCGCTCGACCGCTTCGCCGACAGCGACACCGTCCGGGAGCACGGCTGGGGGTGGCAGTCGGTCGACGACTGGCAGCGCCTCCGGATGGCACTCCGACAGACTGGCGCACTCTCCGACACCGTCACCTGACGGCTCGCCGGCGACCGACGACCAGTCGGATTCGTTCCGCGCCAGGGGCCGGGATCCGCGGCTCGCGGCGGAGTTGATAAATGATTACAAGAAAGTTTTAACTCAGCTCGTTCGCCCGTGCCTACTATGCACACGAGTCGGCGGGCAGTACTCGCGGCTGCGGGGACGGTGCTGGTTGCGGTCGGTCGCGGCCTCTCCCGTGGCAGTGTTCGTCCGCGTCCGGGTGCCGGCAGCCGCGCCGAGCGTGTTCGCCGGCCTCGAACTCGCGGCGACGCTCAGCGTCATCGGTGCCGTTGTCGCCGAGTTCGTCACGCTCCGTGCCGGGCTCGGCTACCGCGTGTTCGTCACCGCCGAACGGCTCCGGACCCCGGAGTCCTTCGCCGCCCTGGTTGCCCTCGCCGCGCTCGGTGTCGCCTTCTATCTCGCCCCGACGGCGCTCGCGCGAGCCTTCGGGGTCGAGTGGGAACGACGGCACGGCCCGTGATACTGTCGGGTACAAGCCCGTGACGACACTCCAGGCGGCCGGTCGTCGGTCCGGCACTGGGAGACCTCAGGCAGACGGCGTCCGTTCGCTGATCGTCGCGTAGACGGGGCCGGCCGGGCGGAGCGTGATGCTCGGCTGGAGGTCCAGGTGATCGGGATCGACAGTCACGTCGTAGTGCTGGAGGACGTGCGCGAGCGCGAACTGCGCCTCGGTGAGCGCGATCTGCTTGCCGATGCAGACGCGTGGACCGCTTCCGAACGGAAAGTAGGCGTCGATTCCCCGCGAGACCTCGCCGTCCCACCGGTCCGGGCGGAACTCGGTGGGAGCCGACCAGACGCTGCTGTCCCGGTGGTGGGCGTACGCGGGCATGATCAGGAAGTCGCCCTCTTCGAGGTGGGTCCCGGCGACGTCGGTCGGCCCGCGGGCCTCGCGCGTGAGATTCCAGACCGCCGGGGTCAGCCGTAACGTCTCCCGGACGACCCGCTCGGTGTATGACAGTTCCGAGAGGTCGCTCCACTCGGGGGCGTCGCCACCGAGAACAGACTCGGCCTCCTCCCGGAGGCGCTGTTTCATCTCTGGGTGTCTCGAGAGCCAGTAGAACGCGTAGGTGATCGTCAGTGCGGTGGTCTCCTGGCCGCCGGTCATGAAGAGGACGGCCTCGTCGATGAGTTCGTTCTCGGAGAGTTGCACGTCGGGGTCGGCCTGTGCCTCGATCAGCGCCGTGATCATGTCGTCTGGCGGGTCGTCGTGCTCGCGGTGCCACTCGACGAACTCCGAGGCGACCGACTCGATGGTGTCGCTGGCGGCCTCGAACTCGTCGGAGGCGCCCGACTGGAGCGGCTCGGGGACCAGAAAGTCCCGCGCGCTGGGTTCGAACTCCTCGCCGAACTGCGTCATCGCCTCGTGAACCTCTCGACCCCTGGCGGGTGTCGCGTCCCGGCTGAACAGCGACTGCGTGATTACCCGCATCGTCACCACGGACAGTTCCTCGTGAAGATCGATCCGTCCCGAGTCTGGCCAGGCGGCAAGCGTATCCTCCAGCGTCCGGGCCGCAACGTCGGCGTACTCGCTGAGGTTGGCACCGACAAATTCCGGCTGCAGGACCGAGCGCTGGTGCTCCCAGAGGACACCGTCACTGGAGAGCAGGCCCTGGCGCTGCGCCGCCTCCGGGCCGGCGTCTGGTCGGGCGAACCGATCCCTGTCGGCGAGAATCTCGTGGACCAGTTCGGCGTCGAGGACCACGTTCAGCGACTGTCCGACCGGCGGGTCGACCTGCACAATCTGGTACTGGTTTCCGTAGGCCTCCTGGACGCCGACGAGAAATCGCAGCGGATCGTCGGCGAACGTCAGCGCGTTCCCCACCACCGGCGGCCCCGGTGGAGTGTGTGCTGTATCACTCACACAGCACACTACGCCGACATCATAATAACAGTTGGGCTCGCCGGACGACCGGTAGAGATTGCTGTCGTTCGGTCACGGTCGTGGCCGGCCGTCGGGACGGTCCCAGCTCACCCGGCGCTGGAGGAGCGCGACCATGCCGTACAGGACGAGTCCGACGCCGACGAGGACGGCGAGGGCGGCGAGCGTGACCGACTGTTTCAGGCCGGCGAAGACGTCCGGCACGGCGTAGGGCAGTTCCACGTGGAGAAACCGGTCGAGCCCGGAGGCGTTCACCGTCCCGAGCAGGTCGCGGTGCCGGGCCGGCGTCCGGTCGAGCCCCGCCGCGGTGCTCAACACCATCGGGAAAAAGGAGATCAGCGCGACGAACACGACAGCGGTGAGCGTTCCGGTACCCAGGTAGATCAAAAGCAGCGGCGCGACGGCGACCTTCGGGAGCACCCGGACCGTCACCAGGTACGGGTAGACGCCACGCCGGAGCAACGGCAGGTTCGCGAGGGCCACCGCGAGGACGAACCCGGCGACGACACCCGCGGTCCCGCCGTAGAGGACCTTCTCCAGTGTCGCCCGGGCCTGTGTCACGAACAGGCCGGGACTCCCGACGAGTCGCCCGCCGACCGCACCCGGTGGCGGAAGCAAAAATCCCGGGAGCGCGAGCAGGGTCGCAGCGACCCACCAGACGACAACGAACGCCAGGAGCGCGCCGGCCGGGTAGAGGAGGGCGGTCGCCGTGGGGCGGGTCCGGGTCGCCACCTCAGCGGCCCCCGCGGTCGTTCGCCGGCGGGGACCCGCCGCGGTGGTCGTCGGCCGACCCGGAGTCGGGGCTGACTGCACGCGGGGCGTGGGTGTCGTAGAGGGCGCGGCGGACCGCGGCGACCTGCGCCTGGAACGCGTCGCTGCCGTAGACCGATTCGGTCCGCGGCCGCGCGAGGTCGACGTCGAACTCGGCCGTGACGCGGCCGGGGGTGTCGGCCATCACGACACACCGGTCGGCCAGGAAGACCGCCTCGGGGACGCTGTGGGTGACGAAGACGACGGTCTTGCGTTCGTCCCGCCAGACGCGCCGGATTTCGACGCCCAGGCGCTCGCGCGTGATCTCGTCGAGATTCGAGCAGCGCCACCGCGCCCTCGGGGTCGGGCTCCTTGCCGGCCATCTCCCGCAGGAAGGTGACGTTCTCCAGGGCGGTCTTCCAGGGAAAGAGGGTGTGTTGCTGGAACACGTAGCCGATGTCACCCGCGGCGCGGGCGGTCCCGGGCGGCTGCCCGTCTATCCGGACCCGGCCGGCTGTCGGCGCTTCGAGGCCGCTTATCGTCCGGAGCAGTGTCGTCTTCCCACACCCCGAGGGGCCGACGACGGTGAGGAACTCCCCGTCCGCGACCTGCAGGTCGACGTCCTCGATGGCGGTCACGTTCCCGTAGACGACCGACACGTCCCTGACATCGATCACGGGTGGGGCCTCCACATGCGGATGGGTTGTCTCACGGACTCGCGGGCACAAAACGGTAGCGGTCCGCGGGAGTCCTCCGTGTCATGCGAGCAGGTTCATACCCCAGTAGCCGGCATAAACCGCGAGCAACAGTGCACCCCCGGGTCGGCCGACGCGCCCGCGGGCGAGCAACCCGACGACCAGCGCGAGCGCGACGAGCAGGAAGGGCCAGTGAACGGTCACGACCGCGCCGTCGGTCGGGATCGGCCCCACCAGCGCGATGAGTCCGGCGTTGGCTGTCACGAAAAAGAGGACGCTGCCGACGACGTTGCCCACGCCGAGGTGGGGTCGGCCCTGTCGGATCGGTTCGACGGTCAGGAACAGTTCCTCGATGGAGGCGACGAAACTCATCACAGTCGCGCCGAAGGCGAGCCCGGTGACACCGAAGACCACGAGCAGGTCCCGGGCGCCACGCACCGCGAGTTCCGACCCGACCGTCATCCCCGCCACGGCGAGGAAGACGACGGGCGCTTTCAGCCACCCGCGCTCGCCCCCGTCCTCGTCCTCCTCGAGGACCTCCTCGACTTCCTCGGCGGAGAGATAGCGGGTGCTCGTCTGCCGTTCGAGAACGTACACGGCCGCGACGAGCGGCAGGAACGCGAGCGTGAGAACGATCCCGTCGAGTCGCGAGAGCGTCCCGTCGGCGGCCAGGACGATCAACAGCGCCGGCGAAAGCGCCGCCAGCAGGAGGTACGACCGCGGGACAGTCGTCTCGAAGGGCGTGAACACGCCGGCGAGACCGACCGCGACCCCGAGGACGAACAGCGCCTCGCCGAAGACGGTCCCGAGTGCCAGTCCCGGCAGGTCCCGGACGACCGCCGCGAGCCCGAGGATCGCGTTCTCCAGGTCCGTGCCCGCGAGCAACACTGTCAGGAAGAACGCAGAGACGCCGAGCGCGATCGCCCCCTCGCTGACGGTCTCGACGAACGCCTCGACGCTCACGATCACCAGCCCGACCCCGACGAGAAAGACCACGAGCGCCACGACCGGTTCGGGGATACCGACCACCACGTTTCAGCCCGCCCTCTCGCCGCCGAGTTCGTCCCTGGTCTCCGCGTCTACGAGTGCCGTCTCGAAGTGCTCGGCGGTCAGGACGATATCGTCGACGTCCCCGCCGCCGTCGACGAACGAGCGGACGGCGGCAGCGGCCGCCTCGCGACAGACGGACTCGATGTCCGCGCCGACGTACCCCCCGGTGCGGGCCGCGAGGCCGTCGAGGTCGACGCCGGGACCGAGCGGCCGGCCGGCGGTGTGGATACCGAAAATCTCGCGGCGGCCGCTCTCGTCCGGGTCGCCGACGTGGACGTGCCGGTCGAACCGGCCGGGCCGGAGCAGCGCGTCGTCGACCAGTTCGGGCCGGTTCGTGGTCGCGACGACGACGACGTCCTCCAGAGACTCCAGCCCGTCGAGTTCCGTCAGCAGTTGCGAGACGACGCGCTCGCCGACGCCCGCGTCCGCGGTGCTGCCGCCGCGTTCGCTCGCGAGCGCGTCGATCTCGTCGAAGAACACGACCGTCGGAGCGTTCTCGCGGGCCTTGGCGAACACGTCCCGGACTCCCTGTTCTGACTCGCCGACGTACTTGTCGAGCAGCTCCGGCCCCTTCACCGAGATGAAGTTGCTGTCGGCCTCGTTGGCGACAGCCTTCGCGAGGAGGGTCTTGCCCGTCCCCGGGGGCCCGTACAGCAGGACGCCCTTCGCGGGGTCGAGCCGGACGCGTTCGAAGGCCTCGGGGTAGGACAGCGGCCACTCGATTGTCTCCTTGAGCTGTCGGGTGGCCTCGTCGAGCCCACCGACGTCGTCCCAGGAGACGTCGGGAATTTCGACGAAGACTTCCCGGAGTGCGGAGGGTTCGGTCCCGCGCAACGCCGCAGAGAAGTCGTCGGCAGTCAGCCTCACCGCGTCGAACGCAGCGGTCTCGAAGTCTGGGTCCTCGAGGCCGCGCTCGTCTGCGCGCCGTCCCAGCGCCTGCGTCGCGCTCTCGGTGACGAGGTTCGCGAGGTCGGCACCGACGAAACCGTGGGTCTTCTCTGCGACCGCGGCGAGATCGACGTTTTCGGCCAGCGGAACGTCGCGGGCGTGGATCCGGAGGATCTCCTCGCGGCCCTCTTGATCGGGCACGCCGAGTTCGATCTCTCGGTCGAAGCGGCCAGCCCGGCGCAACGCAGGATCGAGCTCCTGGATGTTGCTGGTCTCGCCCAGGACCACCCGCGGCCCGTGGTCGTCGATCTCTTCTAGCAGCGAGAGCAACTGGGCGACGGCCCAGCGCTGGATGTCGCCACCCTCGCGGCCGCCGGCGACCGAGTCGAGATCCTCGATAAAGACGACCACGGGGTCGTCCGGGGGGAGGTCCGTGAGCCCCAGGTTCCCGTGGTCGTCCTCGAAGTGTTTCGAGATGATCTCCGTGCCCGACAGCGACCTGAAGTGTGCGTCGGTCTCGTTGGCGACCGCGGTCGCGAGCAGCGATTTGCCCGTCCCCGGTGGGCCGTGGAGCAACACGCCCGTCGGCGGGTCGACGCCCAGACGCTCGAACAGGTCCGGGTGCCGGAGCGGGAGTTCGATTATTTCGCGCACCCGGTCGAGTTCCTCCGCCAGCCCGCCGATGTCGGCGTACGTCGGTTCGCCGGGCCGGGCGTCTGGCCCGGGTTCGGCGAGCACCTCCTCGGCGTCCCCGCGCCCGGGGTCGACGTTGATCCGGGTCCCGTCGGTCACTGCGACTGGCCCCGACGGTGCCGTATCGAGCACCTGGACCGGCGTCCGGTGGTGTGAGTCAGCGGTGTGTCCCCGCTCGCTCGCGCCGGAATCCGCCGGCGAGAGGGTGATTCGCTGGCCGGCGACGACCACCCGTCCGGTCAGTTCGTCCCGGAGGGCGAGGGCGTCCGCGCCGGACTGGCCGGCGATAGCGAGGGTCACCCGTCCGGCCGCGGACAGGTCGGCGGGTGCCACAGACACCGATTCTCCCACGTCGGCGCCGACCGACCGCCGGAGTGCGCCGTCTGTCCGGACGTCGCCCTCACCAGTACGGCCGCCCGCGTCAATCCGGGTCCTGGCCGCTCCCTCGCCGTCGGGGCCTCGCACGACCACCGGGTCGTCCCCGGTGACGCCGAGTTCCGCTGCCGTTCCGGCGGCGAGGACGGCCACGCCGTCCCCGGCGTCTTCGCTGGCGACCGGCTTGACCTGCAGGCTCGTCCCGTCCATACACACACTGGCAGCTATACCCACGTGAAGATGTCGACACAACCGGGGCTGGCCACACTCCGTCACAGCGCGGGCCCCGCCGACCCGCGCGGGAGTACCCCAAATATTGGATCGGTATAGAAATCTTTAATAGTTGATTGTCCTACTAGCCCACTGGTCCATGCCAGAGACGCCCAAGCCTGGAGTTACCCCGGAAGAACGGCGAGTACTGACAGAGAGCCTCGGGGTCCGTGACGCGGGCGAGCGGGCCACGCTTTCGGACCTCAGGGGCGATGTCGAGACGGAGACGGACGCGACGTTCGCGTCGGTCGGCCAGGCGGTCCGCGAGGACCTGACGGGCGACCTCGACACCGATCGCATAGAGCGTGCGATCGAGAAACTGGAGAACCGGCTCGAGACCCTGGACGAGGTTCGCGATGTCGGCGTCCCGGACGGAGAGACGGAGGCCGAGGAGGTCTACCGGGAGCTCATCGCGCCGGCCTGGGAGGTGTACGACCACCTGGCCGCGGTGGACTTCTTCGAGAGCGTGGAGGCGAACCTGCCCGCGTTCACGGGCGAGGCCATCGAGACGACGGCGGCCGAACTCGCGACGGCGGACGCGCTGACCGGCGAACTCTCGGAGTTCGGGTTCGACGACCACGAACAGACAGTGTTGCTCTCGAACGTCGTGAACAACAAGACGCGGCTCTCGCGGTGGGTCCCGACGTCGGACATCCCCGGGAGCGTCGAGTTCGACGTCGAGTACGTGCCACCGCTCCACCAGCGGTCGATGGGCGGGGCCCTGCTCTGGGTCAACGCTCTGGACCACCACCTCTGGCAAAAGGAAATCCTCGTCACCGAGGAGATACTGGACGACGCCTTCTGGTACACGAAAGCGATTCTCGGTGGGCTGTACATGATGCTGCGTGGCGTCCGGGCGATCGCCGCCGAGAACGACGAACTGACCGACGCGGAGGTCACGGCCGCCCTCGTGGGCGGGTCGGCGGTCGCGATTGTCAACCAGGAGGAACTGATGAAAGACGTCTTCTGGATCAACGAAGAGGACCGCGCACCATCACCAGCGAGGTAGTAACCATGGCAACTGAAGAAAACGAAGCAGTCAAGGCAGCAAAGGAAACGGTCACCGAAGAAACAGAACTGGGTTATCAGGTGTTCAACGCGCCCGAGGAGCCCATCCTCGACCAGCACGACACCGACCGCATCCCGCGGTTCGACGTCACCCAGGAGATGCTGGACGAGGCCGGCCAGGATCCCGAGAGCTGGCTGATGTTCGGCAAGAACTACGAGAACCACAGGTACGTCCCCAACGAGGTAATCACGAAGGACAACGTCGACGACCTCACGCTGGAGTACGAGATGGAGGTCGGCGCAAACTCCAGCATGGAGGGCAGTCCGGTCGTCGTGCCTGGCGATCCGCCGATCATGTACCAGGCCAACGGGCCCAGCCACGTCAAGGCCATCGACGCCCGCAACGGCGAAATCCTGTGGGCGTACACCTACCCCGCCCCGGAGGACGCGGTGCTGTGCTGTGACGACAACAACCGCGGTGTGGGCGTCTGGAAGGACAAGATCTACCTGACGACGCTGGACTCGGGCCTGCAGGCCCTGGACCGCTACACCGGCGAGGAACTCTGGTACGAGAGCACGGCCGACTACCACGAGGGGTACTCGGCGACCTGGGCGCCGATCATCCACGACGGCGTCGTGTTCACCGGCAGTGCCGGCGGCGAGTACGGCGTCCGCGGGTTCCACTGTGCGTTCGACGCCGAGACCGGCGAAGAACTCTGGCGGATCCACACCAATCCCGAGGAGGAGTGGGTCGGCGACACCTACCAGATTTCGGGCGGCACCAACTGGATGACGCCGACGCTGGACAGCGAGCGCGGGATCCTGTACATGGCCATCGGGAACCCGAGTCCGGACTTCAACGGGACCGTGCGTCCCGGACCCAACCGGAACACGTGCTCGACGCTCGCCGTCGACACCGAGACCGGCGAGATCGAGTGGATGCACCAGGAGTCCCAGCACGACATCTGGGACTACGACTCGGCCAACCAGCGGTTGCTCATCCGCGACGCCGAGGTCGAACACCGCGACTACGAGGGCGACATCGTCTACAACGCGGGCAAGACCTCCTGGGGCTACACGATGGACGCCGACACGGGCGAACTGCTGGAGCGGTCGGAACCGATCACCCAGCAGATCAACTTCCGGCACATGGTGCCCCACGTCGAGGACGAGCGCCAGTACGTGATGCTGCCCGGTCTGCTGGGCGGCGTCGACTGGCAGCCCCCGACCTACTGCCCTGCGACGGGGCTGGCCTACCACAAGGCGCTGAACACCCCACACGAGGCAGCCTGGCGCGACGAGGAACACAACCCGCCCGAGAAGTTCTGGGGCGGCGTCGTCGACGTCGAACCCGACGAGGAGGCCGTCCCCGACGACTACAACGGCCACATCAGCGCCATCTGTGCCGTCGATCCCACGACGGGCCAGGTCGTCTGGCGCGACTGGATCGACAGCGACCGCTACCTCTGGGGCGGCACCATGTCCACCGCCTCGGGGCTCGTGTTCGCCGGCACGCAGAACGGCGACATGATCGCCTACGACGGCGAGACCGGCGAGCGCCTCTGGGAGTTCGACCTCTCTGACAAGGCCATCGCGGGCGACCCGGTGTCCTGGTACGACCCCGGCGCCGAGAAGCAGTACGTCGCCGTCCAGGTCGGCGGCAGCGGCTTCGTCGGCCGCGGCCCGCGCGGCGACGTCCTGTCGGTCTTCTCGGTCGAGGCCTGACCGCGCCGGGACCACGCGCTTAAGTATACCCACCACATTTATTCGCCAGAAATGACGGACACAGAGTCACTGAAGCGCGCCGTCGAGGGCGACCCGGACGCGCTCGAACGGCGCTTCGAGGAAGTTCGGCGGGGCCTCGACTCCGACGACCCCAGAGTGCGGATGGACGCCGGCCGGGCCCTCCGCGAGGCCGCCAAGCAGGACCCGGCGCTCGTCGAACCACACCGCGAGTTGCTGTTGGAGTTGCTCCCGGACGGCAACGACTCGATCACGCTGTCGGCGACCGTCGGCCTCGCGGAACTCGCAAAGCGCGACTCCGGGGCCGTCGCCGAGGCGGTCCCCGAGATGACCGGGATCCTCGAGGAGTCCCACGCGCCGGCCATCGAGGAGGCGGCCATCCGCGCGCTCAAGCGGGTCGGCGAGTCCTCACCCGAGGCGGTCGCCGGCGCGGACGGGACCCTCGCCGAGGAACTCCGGACGGCGACGCCGCCGATACGGATCGTCGTCGTCAGTTTCTTTGTCGACGCGGTCGTCGCCGACCCCTCGCAGTTTCCCGAGACGATCGACGCGATGGAGGCGGCACTCGACGACGACCACTCGGCGGTCAGGAAACACGCGGCCGTCGCGCTCTCGAGAATCGCGTCGGCCGACCGGTCGGCGCTCTCCACGCCCGAGGCGGTGGTGGCGGCCGTCGAGGCGATGGAGACCGACGAGCGCGCGAAACCGCTCTACGAGGGAGACTCCGTCGGCGAGGCTGCACAGCGCCTGCGGTCCGTCTACCAGTAGACGAGGCGGACACCCCGGGACTCGCCGGGGCAGTTCGCAGACGTCCTGCTCCGACGGAACGGGGGCTAGCCCCGTTCCTTTGCGATCCGTCTGACGTACTCGCTGTGGATGCTGTTGAACACCAGCTGGACGCGCTCGCTCTCTGGATAGCAGGTGCAGGTGAGCCGGTAGTTGCGCTTTTCGACCTCCGCCTCCTCGAGGAAGAGGTTCATGTCCATCTCTGCCTCGCCGCCCCCGAGAACGCCGGCACAGCGGGCACAGGTCCCGGACCGGCACTGGAACGGCCACTGGAAGCCGTGTTCCTCGGCGATCTGGAGGAGTGTCTGGTCCTGAGTGCCCTCGAGGACGCCGTACTCGGACTCGTCGAGGTCGGCCGCCGCGGCCTTCTCGAAGAGGTCCGGGTCGTCGATGTCCCACCCGCGCTCGATGATTGCGCGGTGGTCCAGGTACTCGAGGGTCATCGGCTCCGCCTCTGTCTCCTCTGTTTCGTCGTCCGACGAACCAGGACCGACCTTCGGCAGGTCGGTGTCTACCACGGTCGGTCCCTCCGTCGGGTGGCGTCGCACGCTGTGGGCGATAGTGTCGTCGACGTCACGGCTATCCTGAGTTCAGGTAGGACGCACGGACAGTTGTTTCGGTTCCCGAGTCGACGACGGCGGCGTCGGCCAGGGCCGCCCCACAGTCGGTACAGACTGCCTCGGCGACGAGGTGTGGCTTCTCGCAGCAGGGATCGACGCGGTCCTCGTCGACCCGGACGGATCCGCCACACCCGGGACAGGTCGCCAGACACAGCCGCAGCCCCATCAGGAGGGACCGGCGGGTGTCGCGGCCGTAGTCCGGCCACGCGTCCAGGCGATCCGACAGGAGGTCCCCCGCAGCCACGTCCGCCAGGCAGGCAGCCTCGGATCCCCAGCGAACCGACGCCTCACCGTCGACGACGAACGTCGCCGGCCCGTGGCGCTCGGCGGCGTCGGCGCCGAAGGTCTCGGCCACCATGCCGGTCTCGACACCAGCCTCGCCGAGTTGCTCTATGCGGGCGTGCCACGCCTCGCGGAACGCCGGCGTCACGTCCCGGTCGCCGTTCTTGCGGGCGACGACCCCGGCTGCGACGAGCGGGTCGTCCGCCTCGGCCGCTGGCGCCTGCCCGTCACGCGCGAGTTGCCGGTCACGGAGGGACTCTTTCCCGAACGCCCGGAGCAGCCACGGCGGGAAGTACCGCCGGGTGAGCGTCGGTGTTCCCGGCACGAGGTACCCACGGAGGTAGACGACCAGTGCGCTGGCACCGAATCCGAGCACGCCGACCGCCGGGTGCGTGACCAGTCCGAGAGCAGCCCCGCCCAGCCCGGCCAGCAGGAGGTTCACCACCGTGCAGGGCAGACACCGGTTCTCGCCGGTGTACTCCGGCTGGCGCAGCCGTGGCAGGTCGTCGAACTGGGTCATCTCCTGGCGTCACTCGCCACCGAGCGGGTCGCCGCGCTGGGTTACCTGTGTCACCGGCAACCCGGCGCGGTCGGCGTGTTCGTGGACCGCGTCCTCGCTCTCGGCGCGGTAGTGACAGAACGTTCCCACGACGCCGCCCTCGTCGTCGGTCATGACTTCGGAATCGACCCACTCGATGTCGACTCCGTCATCGCGGAGCTCCTCGAGCGCCGCGCCGGAGGCGTCGACGGCCTCGTCGAGCTGTTCTTCGGTGATTGCCTCGTCCAGTTCCCTGAGGATGAGATAGTCGTTGGCCATGCGCCGTCCGAGTGATGTGGTGGTACTGACGTAATACTTACGCTACCGTGCGTCGTCCGGGCCAGCGCGTGCCACGACGACCACGTAGGCGCCGTCGGAGCGGCGGCGCGGCACCTCGTGGACGCGCTCGACGACCAGCCCGGCCTCTTCGACCAGCGCCGGCCAGTACTCCGCGGGCGGATCCCCGGCGCCGTCGTGTGTGATCGGGAGTTCGAGCACTCCGACGGCGCCGCCGGGCGCACAGACCCGGCGCAGTTCCGCCAGCGTCTCCAGCGCTCGTTCCCTGGGGAGGTCGTGCAGGAGCCGACAGGCGGTCGCGACGTCCTGTGACCCGTCGGCGACCGGGAGAGCCGTCGCGTCGCCGCGCACCGTGGCCGCGTCCAGCCCGGCCCTGCTGGCGTTCCGCGCGGTCAGTGCCGGCGTGTTCCCGAGCACGACGCGGTCGTCGAAGACGTCCAGCCCGAGCAGGCGACAGCCCCCGGGAACCAGATCCGAGATCCCCACCAGCGACCGGCCGGTCCCGCAGCCGACGTCGAGCCAGCGCTGGGCTCCCGCCGTCGGGAGCGCCTCCGCGAGCGCCTCGTACTTGTACCGCTCGACGACCCAGGGTGCCGGCTGCAACAGCGCGTGGACTGCACTGGCTGCCTTCCGGGTGGCCCAGCCGACGCCGAGCACGCCCACACCCTGCCGCCAGCGCGACTCCGACCGCGCCAGCGCGGCCCCGGCCACCCCGGCCACGATCGCGATCCCGAGGCGCTTGAGACGGAGCCGCCAGTGGTACAGCCCGAAGAAGTAGACCATGACTCAGGCGGACTCGACGCGGCTCGCGTAGGCCGCGATGGCCTCGTCGCCGGTGTCGAGGAACTCGTTCGTCCAGGTCTCGTCGGGGTCGACAGCCCCCTCCAGGAGGTCGGTCTCCGCGAGCGTCTCGCCGAGCGACGTCCACCGGTCGGGGTCGTGGTGGCCCCAGCCGTCGCGCCGGACGCGGTCGGTGAACTGGAGGTCCCCGGCGGCGGTCTCGAATTTCAGCTGTTCGATCTCGCGCCTGCGTTCCAGCGTCGCGTTGCGTGCGACCAGTGCGTCGACGGCGGCCCCGGGATCGTTCGTGGCGGCCGCCCACCCGCGCGCCGTCGCACGCAGGAACGCGCGCACCACCGCCGGACGTTCAGTCACCATCTCGTCGTTCGTGACGAGCGTCATCCCGTAGATGTCGAGGTAGTCGCCGATCGGCAGTTCGTGTGCCTGCCGGTCGTGTTCCCACTGGAGTTCGGTCCCGTTGGTGACGACGCCGACGGCCGCGTCGACCTCGCCGTCGAGCAGGTGGTGCTGGACGCGGTGGTGGGTGTTGGGGTCCACCTCGAGAAGGTCGACCTCCCGGGCGATGCCCGCGTCCTCGAGCAGTTGCGCGGTCAGGATCCGTGTCTTGGTTGCCGACGGTGCCACAGTCCGCCCGGCCAGTTGCGCGGGTTCGGTGAGTGGCCCGCCGAAGACGTCATCGAGCGTGTAGACGGCCGCCGGGGTCTTGCCCGTGACCGCCGCGACGGCCAGCGGGTCGTGGCCCTCGCTCCGGACCGCGAGCACCGCACTCGCGCCGGCGAGGGCGATGTCGGCCCGCCCGCGCGCCGCCTGCTCGGCCGCGAAGGGCGACCCGTGTCCCTCGATGAACTGCACCGCCAGGCCCTCCTCGTCGTAGAACCCGCGGTCGCGGGCGAGGAAGTACGGGGCCTGGAAGCCGTTTGGCTCCCAGTTGAGCTGGAAGCCGACCGTCTCTGTCATCGTTCCGGTCGGAAGGTGCCCTCGGGGATGCGGTCGACGCCCAGTGCCTCCGGGCCGGCCACGTCGAGCAGGTACTCGAACAGCCGCTCCATGCCCGCCAGGGTCTCCCCGTCCCAGTCCTCGACGACCATGTCCCGCCAGCCGTCCCGCACGGCGCGAACGATGGCGGGATCGTCGTAGGTCATCAGTTTCTCGCCGATCTCCGCCCAGATCTCGTCCTCCTCGAGGAGGTAGCCGACGACCTCCCGGTAGGCGTCCCTGAAGGACTCGACCGTCTCGGGGTTGTCCGCGAGGAACGACTCGCTTGTCAGGAACGTCGAGACCGGGAGGCGGTTGTCGGTCTCCGAGAGGCGCTGGACGAGGTCAGCCATCGGCAACACCTCGTGGTAGGGCCCGCGTTCGGTGATCTCGGGCACGATGGGCCAGAACTGGAGGACGGCGTCGACCTCGCCGTCGTGGAGCAGTTGCGTGAGCGCGACCTTCGAGCCCGCCTCGACCGGCGTCGCCTCCTCGTCGGGGTCGAAGCCGTGGTACTCGCGACAGGCCGCCCGCGTGAGTATCCAGTTTTTGTCCAGCCGGCGGACGACACCGATCCGGTGACCCGGGAGGTCCGCGACGCCCTCGATGTCGGTGTCGTCGGGCGCGACGAGGCCCCCGACGGTCCGTCCGTAGGGATGGATCGCGACGATCGAGGCCCCCTCTGCGCGCTCGCGTGCCGTGGAGATGTAGTCGATGTCGATCAGGTCGGCGTCGCCGTCCTGGAGCCGCGCCTCGACGGTCTCCATGCCGCCCTCGAGTTCGTCCGAGACCAGCTGGACGTCCAGGTGGAAGCCGTGGTCGTGATCGAGGCCGAGCCGCTTGATCGTGTAGAGCATGTACCGCGGGCTGCCGTTGTGCTCGAAGCGGGCGCGCATCACCGGCCTGTCGCCCCGGGAGCCGTGCACGTCGTCGAGAACCGACTGCTGTGATTCGATCGACATCAGCCCAACCGGGCGACGATGGCCCCGATGTCGGCGTCCTCGTCGATGAGGTCGCGGCTCTTCATCCAGTCCAGTTGCTCCCCGAGGTCGGTCTCGTCGGCCAGCTCGGGCGTCTCGTACTCGGGTACCTCGATGCGGTTCCGGAGCGCGTCCATGTCGACCGCCTCGAACAGGTCCGGCGCCACCTCGAGGTCCTCCTCGAGCATCGCCAGGTAGCGGTCACGGAAGGCCGCGGGATCCGCGTTGATCTCGTCGACTGCGCGCTGGTATGCCCGCATGAACGAGTCGACGTGGTCCGCGTCGATGTGGTCGGCGCCGACGACACCCATGTGGTTCTCGTACTCCATGACCCGCTGGAAGCCGAGGTGCTCGGCCAGCGAGGAGTGTGGCTCGAGCAGCGTCACGGCGGTCACCTCGCCGTCCCGCAGGGCCTCCAGGCGGCCGGTCGGCATCCCGCCGTGTTCGAGGCGTACCTCCTCGGCAGGCACGTGCTCCTCGAGGGCCCGTCGGGCCGTGTACTCCTGGCCGGTCCGCATGTTGACCCCGACGGATTCGCCCGCGAGGTCGGACGGCGTCTCGACGTCCGTCCCGGGCCGCGTGAACACGGCGTAGGGCTGGTCCGCGAACGTTCCCTTCGCCACGATCCGGCCGTCGCCCATGTCCCAGGTGCGCTTGAGGCTCTCCCACTTGCAGACCGGGTAGAGGTCGACGTCCCGGTCGCCGGTGAGTGTCTCCTCGGCCGGGATGTACTTCCAGTCGACGTCGGCACGGTCCCGCTCGACCAGGTCGACGTCCAGGCCCTCCTCGGCGAAGTACCCGCGCTCGCTCGCGACCCGCTGGGGCAACATGAACGAGAACGGGAGGTGGAACAACCTGATTCTGTCTCGCATATCTGTGCTGGTAGAACGGGTACTACTTAAATATACCGAGGAAACCTTTTTATGTAAACGCTCGGTTTGTCCTCAGACGAAGGATGGAGCGAGTGACACAGCGGGACCGCGACCCCGAGGAAGTGAGCGACGGCGTGTTCCTCGCCGACCTGGCGACGGGCGAGCGCGTCTGTATGAAACACTGGCGGGTCGAACCCGGCGAGCGGCTGCCGGTCCACCGCCACGACAACGAGCAGGTCGGCTACGTCATCAGCGGCCGCCTGATGGCACTCCTCGACGGTGAGGAGCACGTCCTCGAACCGGGGGACTCGTACGTGTTCCCGAGCAACGAACCCCACGGCGCGGAGAACCGCTGGGACGAGCCGGCTGTCGGCGTCGGCGTCCTCAGCCCGCCCCGGACCGCGCCCGACTGGGCCGACGCCAGCGGCGAGTGCCACCCACCCGTCGAATCCGACGACTGACCATGGACGCGGTCGACCACATCAACGTCGACGTCGACGACCTCGAGGCCTGCTATCCCTTCTACAGGGACGTCCTCGGTCTCGACCTCCTGCGGCCGCCCCCGGACTTCCAGGGCGAACACGCCATGTTCGCGGCCGGCGAGACCGTCGTCACACTGGCCGAGACCGGTCGTGCCGAAAACTGGGACCAGCGCGGCCTCGACCACCCACTCGACAAGGCCCACATCGCCTTCGAGACCGACCGCCAAACCTACGACGGCCACGTCGACGGGCTGGACGGGCAGTTCCCCAAACAGGGTCCCTACGACTGGGGGGACTTCGAGGGGTTCTACTTCCTCGACCCGGACGGCAATCTGCTGGAGGTCATCACGTACGATCCCCCGCCAGAGGGCCAGTCCCGGGAACTGCTCGACCACGACTCCATCCACGAGTGACCGCCCGGACCGAACTGGACTCCAGCAGTCCCACTACGAGTCGAGATACAGCGTCCGGTCGAGGACGAGGTCGGTGACGACCGTCCCGTTCAAGACGTCAGTTTCGCCGTCGCCGTCGGGATCGTCGTACCGCCGGACGCGGTAGGCGTCGATCGCGTTCCGGTTCTCCGAGGCCACCTCCAGGACGTCCAGCCGCCGGTCTGTGGCCTCGTCGCGGTAGGAGCGACCGGGTTCGAGCGCGACGACAGGCACGTCGGCAGGCCACTCCCAGTCGAACTCGCGGTAGTACCGCTCGAGGATCCAGACGAACTGTTCGTCGTCCACGTCGACGTCCAGGCGATTGTCGGCAAGCCGTTCGAGTGCGCGGTCCCAGTAGTCGACCACACACCGCCTGAGATCCCGCTCGAGCGTCTCGTTGACGACGCGTTGCTCGATCGGGTAGCCGATCTCGATACCGACGATGGCGTGCTGGTCCAGCCGGGTGAGACAGCGCTGACACTCCGCCTCGAAGACGTCGATCCCGAGGGGGTTCTCGACGCCGAGGTGGGCGACCTCGTTGGGGCAGCCCGGACACCACAGGAAGAGGAGGCCGTTGTCGGCCGTGGCCAGTTCCGCGAGGACGGTCAGGTCCTCGAAGGCAGTGTTGGCCGGTTCCGGCGGCGTCTCCCGCGTCTCCGCCTCGGGGCGGTCGGTGCCGGCGAACTGCGCGAGTTCCCGGTCCTTGAGCAGGGACTTGATGACCGAGTCGTGCGAAGAGTGGGCCTCGGTCTCCTGGATCTCCTCGATCCGTTCTTTGGTCCACTCGCGAACCCTGATCGTAGCCATAGCGTACACAGCACGTGTACAGACGAGTCAGTTTCGGTCACGCCGGCCGCTATTCGTCGTACTGGCGGGTGATGTACCCGGCGACGCGGTTGCAGACGTGGCGCGACCGGAGGTTGGTGAACTCCTCGACTTTCCGCCTGTTGCGTTCGAACTCCCCGGAGAACGCGCCGGGATACCGCTCCAGCAGGTCCTCGCCGATCGCGATGACGTCCTCCGCGTCCACTGCCATGGCTGGTAGTACGCCGTGGACCCGAATAGACGTTGTCCCCTCTCGCCCGTCCCGTCTGTCCGTCCTGTCCACGGGACACTCCACGAGCGAATAGTATAAATAATAATAGGATTTATACTCCGTATCGCAAAACCATTATTTATTATTTCCAGTTATAAAAACTCTAAAAAAGCACAACGTGTCCTGTACTATCGCTTCTCAACACAGCGTAAAATAACTCGTTTCCTAAAATCGGTAAATATCCAAACGATTGTACTTTTGCCTGCAACGCACGTCTGTTTCGTGGAATTGCTATCAGAAAAATATCAGTTTTTGTGATGTTTCGGCCGGTACGAGGGCCACACACGACGGTCGACGCGGCCCGTTCGGTGTGCCTACACCGCACGCGAGCGTTTCGCTAGCCCGATCCGGGCGAGGGCTTCCGCGCCCACTTCTCCGAGCAGGCCGGCCGCTTCCAGATCCGTCTCGTCGAAGCTGCCGACGACGACGTCCCCGGCGCTCAGGACGCCGTGGTCGCCGATGGGAACGTAGATGCCACTGACCAGTTCGCCGCGCACCTCGGCCCCCTGGCTCGCCGCGATGTCGCTGTAGAGTTCCGGTTCGCCGGTCCGGTAGACCCGGGCGGCGGGATTGTCGGCGTCCACAGGATAGTCGGGACGCTCGCCGGCCCGTTCGATACACTCCTCGGTCGCAACTTTGGACTGGAGGATTGTCCTGTCGTCGTCGACCAGTCTGATGGTGGTGTTGACCAGTCCGAGGATGTTCTTCGAGGCGTCGGTCATCACCTCCGCGACGGCCCTGCGCGAGTGGGCCCGCTTGAGGCGCTGGCTGGTCCGGCGGAGCACCTCGACGCGTTGCTCGCGGCGCTTGACTGCCGTGACGTCCCGGACCGTCCCGTGGAGGGCGACGACGTCGCCGTCGGTCCGGGGTTCACAGCGGACGCGGATCGCTCGCTCGGTCGTCCCGTCGCCGACGAGGCCGGCGTCGACGTCGAACGGATCACCCTCCCGGACTGCCCGGTCGAACAGTTCCAGGACCGTCTCGCGGTCGGGAGCCGCGTACCGCGCAACCGCGTCCTCGACGGTCGGGTCGTCGTCGGGACTGAACCCGTGGATTCGCTTTGCCTGCTCGCTCCACCACGTCTCCCGGCGAACGACGTCGTGCGCCCAGACCCCCACACCGGTGAGTCGCTGGACGCTCGCGAGCAGTGCCGCGTGCCGGTCCGCCGGACCGCTCCCGGTTGCGGGCGGTTCTCCGCGGGTGGATTCACCCATGCGTGTGTGAAACGGGAACGACAGCAAAACGTTTGTGGCTCGGGCCGGGTGCGTGCAACGGCGACCTGCCCACTCCGCTGACCGACGAGAGACGCGAAGGTATGGAGTTACCAGTCTTCGATGTTTCTGGCGAAGTCGTATCCGTCTTTCACTGCGTCGGCAAGCTCGCCCGGATTCTTCGCGTCTCCGATAACGACAGTCTTTACGCCTTCGTTCCGGAGGTCGTTCGCCAGCTCGTCGTCCGATTCGTACCCGACAGCACTCACAATCGTGTCGAAGCCAGCAGACTCCTGGCCACCATCTGTTTCGAAGAGCAACCTCCCGTCGTCGACTCTCTGGGGAGTCGCGTCGGTGTGGATTGTGAGACGCTCCTCCACAGAGTCGATCGGCAAGTTCTGCTGTCCCTCGAGTTTCTCGTGCAGATGCATCTGGTAGATCGGTCCTGCGTCCGTCGCAATGTCCGGTTCCGTCGCGAGCATGACGATCTCGTGGCCGTTCTCGATGAGGTACAGCGCAGTCTCACAACCGACCACGCCCCCGCCAATCACGATCACGTCCTCGTCCCGGGACAGATCAACGTCACCACCGAGCACAGCGTCCGCAGAGACCCCCGGACCGCTCCCCGGAATATCGGGCAGACTGGGACTGGACCCGGTCGCCACAGCAACCACGTCCGGTCCCAGCGCTGTAACGTCGGCGACACCGGCCCGCTCTCCGGGCCTGACATCGATTCCTTCCGTCTCGGCGACGTTGCGCTTCTCCCACTCCAGGAACCGCTCGAGGGAGTCCTTCTCGGGCGGCGTACTCGATATCAACAGGTGCCCGCCCAGTTCCTCGTTGTCCTCGAACAGCGTGACGGAGTTCCCTCTCTGCGCCGACCGCCAGGCTGCTTCCATCCCGGCCGGGCCGCCACCGACGACGACCACGTCCAGCGGGTCGTCCACGGGATCCAGCTGCTCGTTGTATCTGATCTCTCTGCCCGCGGCGGGATTGACCGCACACGCAGTGGGCTTGTCCTCGAATAACCGCTGAGTACAGTGGTTACAGGAGATGCAGGGCCGTATCTCGTCCAGCCGTCCGTCCCGGCTCTTCTTTGGCCATTCCGGATCGGCCAGCAGCGTTCGAGCCATGGCCACCATATCCGCCTGCCCGTCTCGGAGGACGCGCTCGGCAGTCTCTGGCGTCCGGATCTTGCCGACCCCACTGACCGGAACGTCGACAGCCTCCCGGACAGCCTCTGCGTGGTGGATCCGGTAGGCCTCCTCCTGTGCGAACGGGTAGAAAATCGTCGGCATCACCTCGTATATGCCGGCAGTGATGTCGAACCAGTCGACGCCCTCCGTCTCGAGTTCCTCACAGATCCTGACGCCCTCTTCCAGGTGGTACCCGTCGTCGACATACTCCTCGACACTGATCCGGATTGCGAGCGGGTACTCGTCGCCGACTTTCTCTCTGGCGTCCGCGATGACCTCCCTCGGGAACCGCAACCGGTTCTCGAACGAGCCGCCGTACTTGTCGTCGCGCCTGTTGGTGTAGGGGGACATGAACTGCTCGATCAGATAGCCGTGGGCTCCGTGCAGCATCACGCCGTCGAAACCGGCCCTCTTGACCCGCAGGGCGGCGTCCCCGAACCGCTCGACCATCTCCTCGACCTCCGCCGTCTCCATCGGCCTCGGCGTGTTTCCCATGAACTTCTCGGGCACATCAGACGCAGAGATGGGTTTCTGGTCGGGTTCGTCGGGTTCCTGGTTCGCGTCCAGAAAGTGTGGCGCCATCTGCCGACCGGCGTGGTGAATCTGGACGAACGTCCTGACATCGTACGACTGCATCTCGTCGTTCAGAGCCGCCCAGCCGGGGAGATGCCTGTCGAAGGAGATGTTCTTCTGGTTGACCGGACTCTTGCACGTGTCCCAGTCGACAGCAGACGCACCGACCACGATCGTCCCGACACCGCCTTTCGCCCGTTCGGTGTAGTACTCGATCAGACGCTCGTTTATTTCGCCCTCGGTATACCCCGAGAGGTTCGTCTGCATCGGGGCCATGATGATCCTGTTTTTCGCGGTAACGCCACCGATCTCGACTGGCGAAAACACCGTCTCGAATCCACCGCTCCTGTACCCGTCCGCCTCGGGGGCATTGTCACTATCGATTGCCATGTTTCTGTGCACTCTCATAGGGAGACCAGTAGTTATTAAAACTTGTGGCAACCCCGGGTGGG
>CAYYHG010000029.1:0-22551 GCA_964471665.1 uncultured Halobacteriales archaeon
CCTCTGTCTGTTTCACCAGCTTTCTGACGGATTTCAAAGAGGGTCCCACTCGTTGCGGCACGTGTGTACCCCTGTATCGAGCGATTCGGAAGGTCAAGAGATGAGTGGACCAATCGTTCTATGACACTCTGTACGACAGGCAGGACCGTCTCTACCGCGACCAGGCGATCAGTCCGGCGGTGGTCACGAACAGGACCACCAGGAGTGCAATCGTGACCGGTGTGGCCATCGCGATCACTCGCTCCATCAGAAAGAGAGACCGCCAGGTGTTGACATAGCGCGCCCAGAGGCCGACGACCCCGACGCCGGCCACGAGCAGCGTGAGTGTCGTCACTGTCGCGATCGTCGCGAGTCCGATGGGGTTGGCGTCCCGGAGTTCACGCATCCCTGATCACCTGCCGGCCGACCACCAGCACGACGAAAAGCGGCACCAGCACGAACAACAGACGGCTGACGAACAGTCCCATGTAGCTGATCGTCGACTGGAGGTGGATCTGCCAGTGCCAGCTGCCCTTGATCTCGGCGATGATGGCGATCGTTCCGACCGTCAGCAAGGAGAGCGCGAGCAAACTGGTGAGCAGATAGACGGACAGACGGACATACCGGAGCAGCCTGACGCCGTCGAACAGCGTTCGATCTTCCGTCTCGGTGGGGCTGTCGGCCGCCATCAGTCCTGCCCCATCCACTCCGGCCACTGGTTGCGGTAGATGTCGTAGACGATGACACTCAAGACGATGGCACCGACCGCGAGGACCATGCTCCCGACCTCGGGCGACAGGGCAGGAGTAACCCCCGAGTGGATCACCGGGTGCTGCATAGTCGTATGCTGCGGTCCGACGAAGAAAATATTTGTGCTTCGGTATCATACTGCTCTCCTGCGCGCTGGATGGTCTCAGGAACCCTTTTGTTCGAGTAGCCCGTCCGTGAACGTGACACTCGATGGCGTCCCGCCGAGGGCTACTCCAGCGCGTCGCAGCGGTGTCGGGAGTCGCAAGTCTCGCCGGGTGTTCGGGCCTCTTCGGGCGACAGTCGACCGCGCCGGTCGCCGACGTCGGGCCGAACCCCAACGCCGGGGCTCTCCCCGCGCGACAGCACGCCTGGGACGCGCGACTGGGGGCCGACGCCGACGGGAATCTGTTGGCTCCCCGCCACTACCGCGTCTTCCTGCTCGACCTCGAGACCGATCCCACCGAGGCAGACGCGGCGACAGTCGAACGCGCGATGCGAACCCTCGAATCGGCCTACGAGTGGGGACCCGCGGGCCTGTTTCACATGCTCGCCTGGGGGACGACCTACTACGACCGCCTGGGGGCGCTCGGCGACTCGCCGATCCGGCGACCGCGCGTCATCTCGCGCACCGACGACCCCGACCTCCTGTCGTTCGACGCGGCGCTCGTCCTCGCGGCCGACGTCCCCTCCCATCTCTCGGCCGTCGAGGGTGCCATGTTCGGCTCCCGGAACTCGTTGGGCGGGGAGTCGGTCGACGAGCGCCTGGGCGACGTGTTCTCCGTCGCCTCCCGGCGGACCGGCTTTCTCGGGGACGGACTGCCTGCCGAACACGCGGCCGTCGAGGGAGTCCCGTCCGAAATCTCCGGGGACGCACCGATGTTCACGGGATTCTTCTCTGGCCGGACCGGGACGCAGGCCAGCGAGGACCGCGTCACCATCCCCGACGGCACGGGCGCTGGCGGCACGACGATGCACCTCTCGCACCTGGAGGAGTCACTGGAGGGGTGGTGGAACCTGGCCGACGAGGAGCGCGTCTCGCGGATGTTCTCCTCGGAGTTCTCCGTCGATGACCTCGCGGACCTGGGGCAGTCGATGCCCTTCGCCGACGCCGTCAGGGAACATGCCGGCGAGGGCGACGTCGGCCACTGGGAGAAGGTGCGCCGCGCCCGCGAGGATGGCGAACCGCTCCTGTTGCGCCGGGACTTCAACACGACCGACGGCCAGCAGGCCGGCGTGCACTTCCTCTCGTTGCAGCGACACCTGGACGACTTCGAGAAGACGCGCGACGCCATGAACGGCTGGTGGCTCCGGGAGGAACACGAAGACCTGAAAGACCGGCAGAACAACGGCCTGCTGGAGTTCATCACCGTCCGCTCGCGCGCGAACTTCTACGTGCCGCCCCGAGAGAAGCGGGTCTTTCCCGAGGTGTGAACGGAGGCGACCCCAGACTGCCGGTTACTCTTCGGCTTCGGCTTCGGCTTGCGCGTCCGCACACCCGCAGTTGACGTCGTCGGAGTGAACGCCGTGATCGTAGACGTTGTTCCCCTTGTACGTGTCGACGTCCTCTGGCTCCCAGTCGAGTACCTTGTGGTGTGACATGGTGTATCACCTCCTATATCCGGACAGCGAGTTAAAAGTTGTGTCCGGACCAGCCGGTTGCGCCGACAGGTTTTATCTTCTCGACCGCACTACTGGCGTGCAATGTTTCCCTGCACCCGGCGGATCCAGATCGAACACCACTCCGGGAGCGTCGAGCCATGACAGAGGAAATCGACCTCGACGACCTCGACGTCGAGTCGGACGACGAACCGGAGGCGAACCCCGGCGACTGGTTCTGGCGCAGCGACGGCGATCCCGGAGAGGAACCGGTCCGCGAGCCGGCCGACACGACAGCGGTCGGCAGCGAACACGACCTCGAGCAGCCGGAGGGGCTAGAGGAGCCAGAGGAGCCAGACAGCGGCGACGCAGGGACGGAGGACGGCGACGCGCCGACCGATCGAGTGCCCCACGTCCCGCGAGAGAACAAGGACAGCCCGGTCGGCATCCCCGTCGAGGGTGGTGGTGCCGGCGCGAAGACGGCCAGTGAGGCCGCCGAGGAACCCCCGGACCACGGCGACGACACCGAAACCGGGGCCGGCGCGAGCGGGGCGGGCGACAGCGAGACGGGTGTCCCGGAGGCGAGCGGTCCCCACGGTGGTGACGCCGACGACATGACGATGGCGCTGACCTACGGGGCGCTGAAGCGACTCGAGGATCCACAGCTCGTGGCCGCCGACGCGAACGCGTGGGCCGACTGGGTCGGCATCGTCGGTGACGTCGGATCCTTCGTCATCAACAAGTTCCAGCGCGACCACCGGATCGACGTGGACTTTTTCAACGGTTCCAGCCAGGGGCCGGCCGAGCGACTCGCGGACGTCGACGAGACGTCGATGTTCTACGCCGAGCGGATGGTGCTCGTCGGACTCCCCGACGAATCGTGGATGGCCGACCCACCGGAGTGGGAGTTCGTCCCGCTGTCGGAGGCCGCCGGGAAGGCCGACTGGGCCTGGTCCGACGCAGAAGACGGAGACGACGACTGATAGTGATCGCTGTAAGCCATTCCCGGATCCACTGCAGGACCCAACGCGGTCGAAACGGTCATTCGGTACAGCAATCAGTATGAGACTGACGCGTGCCCAAGTACGATCGCGGGGGATGGTGGACACCAGCGGTGCGCAGATAGTTTTAACACACCGGAGGGCGTGGTCCGAGAAGAGGTACGATAACATGAGCCTTCGAACTGCACTCGAAAACTCGAAGATACTCACGTTCGCGGTCGCAGCCATCTTCGCGTGGGTGACGTTCACGCTGTTCCAGGTCGCGACCGCGTTCAACTGGTACGCGGTGAGTCCGAGTGCCTTCCTCGGGCGGAACGCCCTGGGCGGTATCTCGGGTGTCGTCGTGATGCTGATCCTGTTGGGCGTGATGATCGCACTGTTCGCCGAATTCTCGGAGACGGAGCCGAAACCGGATACGTGGCCGCCATCCGAGTGAGATGACCTACTTCAGTTGCGAGGATTGTGGCGAGATGATCAGCCTCTCGACGCTCGACGAGGAACCCCGCCGGGAATACTGTCCCAACTGCGACGAGACCACGCTCTGGACGCTGGAGTTCGAGAGCAACGAGGGGGTGTCGTTTTGACGCTGGCCTTCGAGGTCGGCGACTGGTTCTACGAGGCAGCCGAGGAGTGGGCAGACCGGCGGATGCAGGACACCGAGGAAGCCCTCGAGACCAAGACCGAGCAGTCGCTGATGGAGATCGAACATCTGATCGCCGAGACACACACGGTCGACCTCGAGTTCGAGGTCGATGGCCGGCAGATCAGCTACGAGCCGACGCCGGAGCTGTCCGAGTTCCTGGCCCGGCAGGCGGCCGAGGCCGGCCTCGACGAGAGCGACGTGCTGAAGATGCACGTCGACCTGTTCGCCAACGCGTTTCTGGACGAGATCAAAGACGACCAGCGCCCGGCGGACGCACCGCCGGAGTGATACTGTCGGCTATACCTTCGTGAAGAGATTCGGCACCCCAGGGGTGCCGATACTGCTCACGGGCTTATATACCGGCCGACGTAAGCCCTGATACTTTCAGCCGGGAACGTCCGGCTGAGAAGTATCAAAAGTTACGTCGACCGGTATAGCCGACAGCACGAACTATGCGTCGGCGGGGGAGATGTGCGCGTCCCGACGCCGGGTGCGCACGCGGTCCCGGAGCCACCCGTCGACAGCGAAGGGACCGGACCCGGTGACCAGGAGGAGAGAGGCGAGGCCAAACAGCGTGATGTGAGCGAGCACGGGATCGTCGGGGAGTCCGAACAGCGTGAGCGTGAATATCGTCAGTGCGACGAGGGACCCGGCGCGGGTGAACAGCCCGAGGACGAGCGCCACCCCGAGGGCGACCTCGGTGAGCCCCGCGCCGACAACCCACAGGCCGGCGTCGACGGGCACGACGGTCGTGAGTTCGTACTTCTCGACCACCGCCAGTGCCCTGTCGGGCGCGAGCAACTTCTGGGTGAGCCCGAGGAAGACGAAGTTGAGCCCGAGTCCGACACGCACGATCGTCGGGACGTACGTCTCGTAGGGTTCGACGATCCGGTTGAACCGCTCCGAGACGCGGTGGACGGGATCGAACTCGCCGTAGACGGTCCCCTCGGCGGAGGCGACCTGCTGGAGGACGTGATCGGCACTGGGACGACCACTCCCGATCAGGATGATCGCGACCAGTCCGGTGACGTACTCGTTGGCGAGCAACAGTTCGGGGGTGGTCGCGAGCGCAGTCAGGTAGACGAGCAGCGCCACCGCCGCCGTCACCCGGGTCGCCAGCCCGAACAGGAGCAGGAACCCGACGCCGATCTGGAACAGCCGGCTCGGCGCGAACGCCACGGGAACGAGCGGCGGCACGGACGGGCTGAAAAAGTAGCCCGTGAACCCGGCGCCGACGAACGGCAGGCCGAAACTCAGGCGGAGCAACCACGGGAGCAGGTCCCGGTAGTCGGCGATGGTCTCTCTGAAGACCGCAACGTCGCGGCGGACCGGGCGCACGCGCAGGTAGACGCCCCCCGCCACGACGACCGCGACGCCGCCACCGCCCAGCAACACCAGGTTGAGCGGGTCAGAGAACACGGACACCAGCAACTGGATCGGATCACCGCCCTCGGAACTGTCGGTCACGTAGTCGACGTGTCCGGCGGCCCGACGGGTCCCGACTGTGGCGACGAACAGCGTCGCGGCCCCGAGCCAGGACAGCACGCGCGAGCTCATACGTACTACACGGGCGGGTCACCGTAATTATACTGTCGGGTACACGACCGGAGTCTCGGATCCAGTCCGTGCGTCCCGCTCGCGGCAGAGGCTCGACGGCACCACCGCGGCGACACTGACAAAACCCACGCCACGAACTATCAAACAGTTATAACACCACTTATTTGTGCGCCTATTTCAATGATGGGAGTATGCCAGACGAGAATCGATTACGGCGACGAGCGTTTCTCAGGTACGGAACTGTTACCGCGACGTCAGTCGCGCTGGCTGGCTGTCAGACTGGCGGCGAGGGCGGCGACGGCGGCGACGGCGACGACAGCGGGTCGACGAACGAGATCACGATCACGCTGTCACAGTTCCCGGACACGATCGATCCCCTCGACCACATCACAGGGGACTACTTCAACGTGTTCGACCACATCTACGAGCCGCTGTTCGACTTCCAGCCGGGGGAGGGGATCTTCCCGAGAGTCGTCGAAGAAGAGGAGGTCCAGGGCGATGGAACGACTCACCTCACGCTGCGGGACGGCGTGGTGTTCCACAACGGCGAGGACCTCACGGCCGAGGATGTCGCCTGGACGATCAACCGGACGCTCGACCCGAACGTCGGCGTGGAGAGCCCGATCGGCACCTTCGGCCTCGGCTCGATCGAGAGCGCGGAGGCGGTCGACGACCTGACGGTCGCGGTCAACTACGGCGCCGCGCCCGGCCTCGCGGAGTTCGAGTACGGCAACTACGGCCGGGCGATGAACAAGCAGTGGTCGATCGACAACCACGACGCCGAGAACTCGGCGATCTCCGGGTCGGACCCGGCGGACTTCAACGGGACTGGCCCCTACGAGGTCGTCGAGTTCACTTCCGGCGAAGAGGTCGTCCTGGAGCGGTTCGACGACTACTGGGGCGAACAGCCTCCTTTCGAGGCGGTCACCTTCCGGGCCAACAGCGAGTCCAGCGGCCGGGCCGCAGCTCTCGAGGCCGGCGAGACCGACCTCACGATCAACGTCCTCCCCGAGGACGTCGCGACGATCCAGAACGCCGAGGGCGTCGAGATCCGGAACGTGACGAGCTTCCGGACGGTGTTTTGCCCGATGAAGAACACGGTCGAGCCCTACGACAGCCAGGAGTTCCGGCAGGCCATCAACTACGCTGTCGACAACGCGGGCATCGTCGAGAACGTGCTCAGCGGCTTTGGACAGCCGGTCGGCCAGCCGGTCGCGCCCGCGATCAACGGGTACAACCCCGACATCGAACCCTACGAACAGGACGTCGGCAGGGCCGAGAGCCTCGTCGAGGAGAGCGGCTACGGCGGCGTCGAGATCACGCTGACCGCCCCGCAGGGCCGGTATCTCAACGACGCCCAGGTCGCCGAGACGGCGGCCGACCAGATCGACCAGCTCAGCAACGTCAGCTGCGAGGCGAACATCGTCGAGTTCCCCGTCGTCTCCGACGAGAACTCGGCGGGCGTCGACCCGGACAGCATCGCCCACCCGTTCTACATGATCGGGTGGGGGACGATCACCGGTGACGCGGACTACGGGACCCAGGGCTTCTTTACAATCCCGGACAACCCGAGCCGAACCTTCGACGACGAGGAACTCAGCAACGCGATCCTGGAGAGCCAGCAGATGCAAGATCCCGAGGAACGGACCCAGCAGCTCCAGGAGGTGATGGCACTGGCCCACGAGAAGGCGCCGTGGCTGTTCCTCCACGTCCAGGAGAGCATCTACGGGGTCAACGAGGCCATCCAGTGGGAGCCACGTCCCGACGAGGTCGTCTACGTCTGGGGCATGGACGCCTGACAGAGACGACTGTCGTTCTGCCCGAGACCGCCAGGCGCCGGGCGGTCAACCTGGAAAACGCCGACAGTGGTCCCTGTGAGTGACAGCCGGCCCGCGAGCCCGCGACATAGCGGACGAAAACCGAGGGACGGGAAACAAAAACGTCATGCCAGTCGACACACGCCCTTGAGATAGCCAATGTCGATGGTGAAGTTTCTGCTCCGGCGGACGCTCCAGGGCGTCTTCGTCATCTGGGGTGTCGTGACTGTCCTGTTCGGGCTCAGGGCCGTCTCGCCCGGCGACCCGGCGACGCTGATGCTCGGACAGGGGGCGACCCAGGAGCTCATCGAACAGGTCAGGGAGGCCGAGGGATTGAACGAGCCAATGTACGTCCAGTACGCCGATTACCTCGGGGGCCTGGTGCGGGGCGACCTCGGGTACTCCTGGCGCTCCGAGCGCGAGGTCGAGATGATGGTGATAGAGCGCGTCCCCGCGACGATCGAGCTCGCCGTCGCCGCGACGGTCATCGCGCTCCTGATCGCGGTCCCGCTCGGTGTCGTCTCGGCGACGCGCCGGGGGACCGCCTCCGACTACAGCGCGACGCTGTTTTCCCTGCTAGGGATCAGCACGCCCAACTTCTGGCTCGGCCTGATGCTGATCCTCGTGGTTGGGGTCTGGTTCGGCGTCCCGTATCCGACGATCGACACCGGTTCGCCGATCCTGGTCGGCGTCGACCTGATCGACCTGCCGACCGGGCGCCGGGAGGTCGGCTTCGGGGCCGCCGTGGCGGCGCTCGTCCGGGACGGGTCACTCGCCGAGTTCGGACTCTGGCTGAAACACATCACCCTGCCGGCGGTCACGCTCGGGACGTACTTCACCGCGCTGATCACGCGGCTCACCCGGAGCGGCATGATCGACGAACTCGGCAAACCCTACGTCACGGCGACGGAGTCGAAGGGGCTGCCGGGCGTGCTCGTCCGGTACAAGCACGTGCTCCGGAACACGATGATCCCGATCGTCACCGTCCTCGGCCTCCAGATGGGGACGCTGATGGGCGGGGCCGTCATCACCGAGACGGTGTTCAACTGGCCCGGGCTCGGGCTCCGGCTGATCAAGGCGCTGAGTATCCGCGACTGGCCGCTCATGCAGGGGATCATCCTCTTCATCGCCGTCATGTTCGTGTTCATCAACATCGTCGTCGACGCACTCTACACGTACCTGGACCCGCAGGTGAGTGTCAAATGATCTCGGACCGCGTCAGGACGAACCTGAAACAGACGTTCCGGGAGAGCCTGCTGCCGAAACTCGGGCTGGTGTTGCTGACCCTGATCGTCGTCATGGCCGTGTTCGCGCCGCTCCTGGCGACCCACGACCCGACCCGGACCGGGTACTTCCACGAGGAGGGCGGGCCGTACCCGCCCCCCGGATTCGACTACACGACGACAGTCGCGGAGGGCGGCGACATCAGCGAGGTGCGGGTGACGTCGACGAGCGAGCACATCCTCGGGACGAACACGGTCGGGCAGGACGTCTACTCGCGGTTCCTCTACGGGGCCCGGGTCTCGCTTCTGGTCAGCGTCTTCGGCGTGACCCTGGCGCTGCTCATGGGCGTGCCTTTCGGCCTCGTCGCGGGCTACTACGGCGGCCGGATCGACGACGGACTGATGCGCCTCGCCGACGTCATGCTCGCGTTCCCGGCGCTGGTGCTCGCGCTCGCGCTGATCGGCGTGTTCGGTTCACAGCCCATCCGGGTGCCCGACCCCATCGTCGTCGCGGGCTTCGCCGAGGGGATGCCAGCGTCGATCCCCATCCCCGGGAGCGTGACGATCGTGGTCGCGCTGGTGACGTGGGTCTGGTTCGCCCGCGTGGCTCGCGGCGAGGCGCTGTCGATCCGCAACGAGGAGTACGTCAAGGCCGCCAAGAGTTTCGGGACCGCCGACTGGCGGATCCTCCTCAAACACGTCCTGCCCAACAGCCTCACGCCGATCATCGTCCTCGCGACGATCCAGATGGCGATCATCATCCTGATCGAGGCCTCGCTCGCGTATCTGGGGTTCTCCGGGACGACGCTCTCGTGGGGCTACGAGATCGAAACCGGGCAGGACGTGCTCCGGACCCGGCCGTGGGTTGCGATGGTCCCCGGTATCGGCATCGTCTTGGCGGTCATCAGCGTCAACCTGCTCGGCGACTGGTTCAGGGACGCCCTCGATCCCAACATCGAGGGGAGCGAACGGGGGGCCTGACGTGGGCGAGGACCTCCTCCGGATCGAGGGGCTCTCGACCCGGTTTTTCACCACCGAGGGACAGGTGAACGCGGTGTCGGACGTCGACGTGACGATCGAACGCGGCGAGGTGTTCGGGATCGTCGGCGAGAGCGGCAGCGGCAAAAGCGTCACGGCGCTGTCGATCATGGACCTGGTCGAGTCGCCGGGAGAGATCACCGCCGGCTCGATCGAGTACCGCAACGCCGACTTCGCCGCGGACGTCAGCGAGGACCACCCCGGGGCCGTCGACGGCGAGTTCGTCGACCTGCTCTCTGTGCCGTCGTCGGTCCGCCGGTCGCTCCGCGGGACCGCCTTCAGTATGATCTTCCAGGATCCAGAGAGCAGCTTCAACCCGACCCTGACCGTCGGCGAGCAGATCGCGGAGGCCGTCGAGGTCCAGCGCCGCGCGAGTGCAACACCGCGACTGTCCCGGGGCGTCGACTACTCGTTTTCGTCGTTCGTGGCCTCGGCGGTCCTCGGGTCGGAGAAGTTCGTCACCGCGGAGAGCCGCGAGCGGGCCATCGAGTTGCTCGAACTCGTCGGCATCCCCGACCCGGTCCAGCGGGCCGACGAGTACCCCCACCAGTACTCTGGCGGGATGCTCCAGCGGGCGATGGTCGCGCAGGCGCTGGCGGGCGAGCCGGACGTGCTGGTCGCGGACGAGCCGACGACTGCCCTGGACGTGACGATCCAGGCGCAGGTGCTCGACATCCTCACCGACCTCCAGGCGGAGACGGGAATGACGATCCTCCTGATCACGCACAACCTCGGCGTCATCGCACGTCTGTGCGACCGGGTCGGCGTGATGTACGCCGGCGAGATCGTCGAACGCGGGAGTCTCGAGGACGTGTTCGACGACCAGATCCACCCCTACACTGCGGGGCTGCTCGGGTCGATCCCGGACGTCGAGGACGCCGGCAGCCGACTCCAGCCAATCGGGGGGAGCGTCCCGAGCCTGCTCGATCAGGAGATGGACGACCGGTGTTACTTCGCCGACCGCTGCCCGAAGGCCATGACGGAGTGTCTCGAGAAGCCGCCGGACATCTCGGGGCCAGGGAGCGATAGCCACCCGGCCAAGTGCTACCTCGCGGATCACCCCTACGACCCGTCGCAGGCGCTCGACGAGGAGTACTTCGAGGAGGGACAGAGCCGTGACTGAACCGCTACTCGAGGTCCAGGACCTCACGAAGTACTTTTTCGAGAACGACAGCCTCGTCGACCGGCTGTTCGGCGAGGACCGGGTCGCAATCAAGGCCGTCGACGGGATCACCTTCGGCGTCGACCGCGGCGAGACGCTCGGCCTTGTCGGGGAGTCGGGCTGTGGGAAGTCGACGGCCGGTGAGACGCTGTTGCGCCTCCAGGAACCCACTGACGGCACTGTCCGGTTCGACGGCGAGAACGTCCTCGAACTGGGGTCGGCAGGGCTCAAGCAGTTCCGCCGGAACACCGCAATCGTCTTCCAGGACCCCTTCTCCAGCCTGGACCCGCGCATGACCATCGGCGAGACGGTCACACAGCCACTCGAGGTCCACGACTGGCCCTGGAGCGACCCCGCGGTCACCACGGACGCCCGGGTCCGGACCGACGGTATCGCCCCCGACCGCGTGCGGGTGACCGTCGGGTCCGACATCGACAAGATCGTGCCACCGGAGGAGGGCGTCGCGACTGCCACGGTCAGCGTCGAGCGCGTCACCGGCGACGTCGGTCCTGGCGAGGACCGCGGGGTGGCTGTCGACGGAGACGTCCGGGTCACTGTCGCAGAGGACCTCGCCGTGTCGGTGACCAGTGGCGACGAGATCGAGGTGGCGGTGTCGGTCGGTCGCTCCGCGGAGCAACTCCGAACCGACCGGGTCCGCGCGCTGCTCGAACGCGTCGGCCTCTCGGGCGACCAGTTCGACCGCTATCCACACGAGTTCTCCGGCGGACAGCGCCAGCGCGTCGGTATCGCCCGGGCGCTGGCGCTCGACCCCGAGTTCGTCGTGCTGGACGAACCGACCAGCGCACTCGACGTCTCCGTGCAGGCCCAGGTGCTCAATCTCCTGGACGAACTCCAGGACGACTTCGGTCTCACGTACCTGCTCATCTCCCACGACCTCTCTGTCATCCGGCACATCTGCGACCGGGTCGCCGTGATGTACCTCGGCGAACTCGTGGAGGTCGGGCCGAGCGAGGCGGTCTTCTCCTCGCCCCGGCACCCGTACACGGCGGCGCTCCTGGACAGCGTCCCCAGGGCGAGCACGGACGAACAGGAACGGGACATCGAGACGCTCGCTGGTGACGTCCCGTCACCGCGGAACCCGCCGAGTGGCTGCCGGTTCCGGACCCGGTGTCCCGCGGTCATCCCGCCAGCGGAACTCGACATCGACCAGGCCGAGTTCCGGGCCGTCGCGACCGTCCGCGACCGGATCCAGAGCCGCGAGATCGACCTCGAGGGGGCACGCGAGTACGTCGACGCGAACACGGAGCGCGAGCACGGGACCGGGGCAATCGTCGACCGTCTCGTGGACCGACTGCTGACGACCGACCTGTCCGACCCCCACCGCGAGCGGGTTCGAGAGGCACTCCGCGCGCTCGTCGAGGACGACTGGGACGCCGGCGAGGAGGCCCTCGCGGCCTACGAGAGTATCTGCGAACAGGTGTCGCCAGCGCTGCAACCCGGGCGGGAACACTCGGCGGCCTGCCACCTCCGGGAGCAACCCGACGACGTCGAGTCCGCAGTCACGGACAGCGACGTCGACCCGGCCGAGTTCTCCACCGTCGAGTGACGCCGACTGCCCCCGACCCGCGTCGTGATCCAGCACCGACCGAGTGCCGGCACGGATATTATGTTTGATAATAGTGCCGGTAATAATATACGTAGTGCCGGTTTGAGAATAGCAGTACAGAGGAAAAAATGCGAGAACTGAGGTGTTTACAGTGGTAGCCTTCGGCACGCAGGTGACCAAGCGTACCCTGGGTGAGAGTTACGTCGCCGCCACGGGGCTCCTGCTGGGGTTGGTGCTTGTCGGACAGCTCATAGTCGAGGGACAGGAGGCGCTGTTGTGGGTCGTGGCCGGATTGGCGCCCGCGGGAGCGCTGGTCTGGTCCGTGCGCTGGTTCGACAGACTCGAGTTCGACGAGGACCAGATCTGGACGGTCGCAGTCTACTCTGCCCTGGCGCTCGGGGCCGGAACGGTCTTCGTCGTCGTCGTGGACACAGTTGTGGGCGTGTTCACGTTCTCACAGCGGGAGACGTTCCTCCTCGTGACGTCCCTGGGGACCGTCACCGTCGCGGGAGCTCTGGTCGGTGTGGTCGAGGGACTCCGGTCGACGAACCGGCAGCTGACGCTGCGCAACCAGGTGCTCCACCGCGTGTTGCGCCACAACCTCCGCAACGACATGTCGGTGCTCCTGTGTCTGCTGGAGGACCTGGCGGACGAGGCCGACGCCGACGACCGCAAGCGTCTCGAACGGGCCAGCCAGCGGATCGAGTCGCTGGTCGAGTTGACCGACAAGGTCCGGAAGGTCAACGTGACGATCACCGAGACCAGCCCCCCATCCGATCCGGTCGACCTGGCGGGACTGGTCGACCGCCGCGTCAGTCGTCTCGAGGGGGAGTATCCCGTCGACATCGAGACCGACCTGCCCGACGTTGCCCTGGCCCGTGCGAACGGCGAGGTCGGACTCGTCCTCGACAACATCGTTCAGAGCGCGGTCACCAACGGCGAACACGCCGAGTTCGGGGTCTCCCTCAGGACAGAGCGGGGAACCGTCGCGCTGTGCGTCGAGGACCGCGACTGGTCGCTCCCCGACGCCGACCTCGCGGCGGTCACGAACGGGTCGGAGACTGCCCTCGAACACGGGCTGGGCGTGGAGCTGTGGCTCGTCTACTGGCTCGTCGACGCCAACGGCGGCCGGATCGACATCGAGACTGTCGACGGCGTCCGGCAGATCGACATCCGGCTCGACCGGGCGACCGACGGCCTGCTCCGCTCGCTGCGCGAGTGATACTGCCGGTTGGGGATTGCTGTCGCTGTCTTTCGGGACAGCCACGCGTCGGTTTGCGGTTGATCCGGCAGAGAACTACCGCAATCCGTCCGACTCGGACGACCCGAGTTCCGCCAGCAACTCCTGGGTCGCCTGTCGTATCGCCTCGTCGCTGGACTGGGACGGCTCCCAGCCCAGGGCCGCCAGTTTCTCGACAGAGAGGCGCATCCGGGGGACGTCGCCGGTCCAGCCCCGTTCACCGCCAGTGTGTTCGTAGGCCGGGTCGACGTCCATCTCTTCTGTGACGATGTCTGCGATCCGGTCGACCGAGGTCGTCGTCCGCGTCCCGAGGTTGTAGAGGTTCAGCTCGTCGTCAGCGTGTTCGACGACGTGGACAATCGCGTCCAGGCACTCCCCGACGTGCATGTAGGATTTCTCCTGGCGGCCGTCGCCGAGCACGACCAGCCGGTCGGGGTCTGCGTGGAGTTTCTCGACGAAATCCGGAACGACGGCACCGCGCAACCGCGGTCCCACGATGTTCGCGAAGCGGTACACCCACGCCCGGAGGTCGTGGCTGTGAGCGTACGTCGAGACCAGTCCTTCTTCGGCGAGTTTGCCCGCCCCGTAGTCGCTGATCGGCTCCAGGGGCGCGTAGTCCTCGGGGGTCGGGCGGGGCGCCTCCCCGTACACCGTCGAGGAGGAGGTGTACGCCAGACGGTCGACCCCGACGCCGGTCATCCGTTCGAGGACATTGTAGGTCATGGCGACGTTGTCCTCGAACTGTCGGCGGGGGTGGTCGGTGTCGACGAGTTTGGCCGCGGCGAGGTGGAACACAGTGTCGACGTCGGCCGTGATCGCCTCCGCAACGACCGCCGGGTCCGTGCAGTCGCCCGCGACGAACTCCGCCTCGTCGGAAACCCACTCCCGTCGGCCGTTCGAACAGTCGTCGACGACGACCACGCTGTTGTCCTCGACGAGTCGGTCCACGAGATGTGACCCGACGAAGCCCGCACCGCCGGTGACGACGATCCGCTGTCCCGAGAGCTCCATATCCGTGTGTCCGTCACCGAGTGCAAGTTTGTTCCGGTCCGTCGAGCCCACACGTGACGACAGTCAGAGCCGTTTTGCGACCTGCGTTGCGGTCGCCTCGCCGACGCCCTCGACGTCCTGGAGTTCCGCCCGCGAGGCCCCGCGGACGCCCGCCACGGTACCGAAGCGCCGGAGCAACCGCCGGCGGATCTGTGGCCCCACGCCCGGTATCTCGTCGAGTGGCGTCGATACCTCGTCGCGGACGGTCTCGTGGTACTGGCGGGCAAAGCGGTGGGCCTCGTCCCGGACCCGCTGGAGCAGGTGGAGTTCGGGCGCGTCGTCGGACCAGTCGTGACTCCGCCGGGGTGTGACCACGCGCTCGTCTTGCTTGGCGAGTGCAACCGCGGCGACGTCCCAGCCGACACTCCCGAGCGCCTCGCGAGCGGCCTCGAGCTGTCCGCGGCCGCCGTCGATCACGAGCAGGTCCGGGTCGGCGCGGTCGTCGCGGCCCTCGACGGCCCGCTCGGCACGCCACCGGACCAGCGCCCGCATGCTCGCGTAGTCGTCGTTCGCTTCGGGGAGTTTCTTGCGCCGGTAGCCCGACTTCTCGGGGTCGCCGCCGACGAAAAGCACGTCGCTCCCGACGACGGCACGGCCGCCCGCGTGGCTCACGTCGAATCCCTCGATCCGGTCGGCGGCAGGCAGGTCCAGCGCCGCCGCGAGTGCCCGCGTCTCCTCGCCGCGACGGTCTGTCCGGCGGGCGTTCTTGATGGCCAGGTCCACCAGCGTCGCCTCCCGCCCCGCGCCCGGTACTCTGAGGTCGACACCTACACTCGACAGCCACGCCTCGATCCCTTCGCCGACCGGTCGCTCCGAACAGAGAACCGCGTCCGGGAGGTTGCGTTCGGCGTAGTACTGCGTGACGAACGCACCCAGCACCGCCGCCGCGTCCTCGCGCCCGGTCGTCTCCAGGTCGTGCTGTTCGCGCTCGACGAGTTTGCCGTTCTCGGCGTGGAGCCGTGCGACGGTCGCGTCGCTGCCTTCGAGGGCAACACCCAGGACGTCGACGGCCTGTCCCCGGTCGCCCTCGGCCGCACTGACGGCCGCCCCGCCAGTCCCGTGGAACGACTCGACGGCGTCCAGTCGGTCCCGGAGGTTCGCCGCGCGTTCGAACTGTCGGTTTTCGGCCGCGGCCTCCATTTCGCGGCCCAGCGGATCCGCGAGAACGCCGGTCTCGCCCTCGAAGAAGCGCTCGACGGCCCGGACGTCCTCGAGGTAGGATTCGTGACCGATCTCGTCGGTGCAGGGCGCGGTACAGAGGCCGATGTCGTAGTCGATACAGGGGCGGTCGCGGTTGGCGTACTTGTGGTCGGAACACCCCCGGAGGCCGTAGGTTTCTCGGAGGGCCTTCACCACGGTCTCGACCTGGCCCTTGTCGGTGAAGGGGCCGAAGACAGTCGCGCCCTCCTCGGGATCGCGGGTCACCTCGACGCGGGGAGACGGGTGGTCTGTCAGCTGGACCAGCGGATAGGACTTGTCGTCCTTGAGACGGACGTTGTACCGGGGCCGGTGGCGCTTGATGAGGTTCGCCTCGAGGAGCAGCGCCTGCGTCTCGGTGTCGGTGATCGCCACCTCGACCGCGTCAGCCGCCGCGACCATCTCGCGGATGCGCTCGCTACGCGGGTCGGCGTAGGAGCGCACGCGGTCGCGCAGGTCGACGGCCTTGCCGACGTACAGGACGCGCTCGGGATCCTGCGAGCGGAACTGATAGACGCCTGGCTCCGCGGGCAGGTCGGCCGCCTCCGTGCGGACGGCACTGGCGTCCATCGGAGTGAGTTTGGGCGTGAGAGCGCTTGAGGCTCACGACTCGGCGGCCCCCGTCTCTCCCGGCGACGCCGGGCCCGTCTCGCCCGGTACCGACGAGACGAGTGCACGCTCCAGTCGTTCGACGGCCCCCGCAGCGTCCTCGGGCCTGGGCACGTGGATGTCCTCGTCCCCGTCGACTTCGATGACCAGCGTCGAGTCACGGAGATACCAGTAGACAGACGAGAGGATCACCGCGAGCAGGACTGCGAGCGCGCCGACCAGTTGGATGTACTCGTCGAGGTTCCGGAGAACCCCGAGCACGGTCTGTAGCGGTCCGAGAACGCCGCCGACGCCGACCTGCCCCGCCGCCTGTCCGCCCGTGAGATCCACGTCCCCCACGATTGCCCCGAAATCGAGAAGCGATCCCGCCACGATCAGGACGGCACCGACGACACCGAACTTTATCGTGTGTTCGAGCAGGCCCGCCGCCGACTGTGTGTCGGTGTCGACGCCCGTGACGTTGGGGCGGTCGACCTGCCGGAAAGTGGCTCCCTCGAGGTCCGGCGCGAACGCCAGCACCCGGTGACTCGTCACGACGACCCGGGCCCTGTCCATCTCGACTGTCTCCTCGATCGATTCACCGTCGTAGAGCAACTCCTCGGCCCGCTCGCGCCACCGCGTCATGGCCCACACTACCTGCTCTCCCTACAAGTATGGATCGGCCGTCGGTCCCGGCGGTACATCATACTGTCGGCTATAACTTCGTGAAGATATTCGGCACCCGGGGTGCCGATACTGCTCACGGGCTTATAGCCGACAGTATCAGCTCTCACTCGGAGGTAACGCGACCTGGGCTCCGTCAGCGAACACGGTCGGCTCGGTCAGGACGCCGTCGAGGTGGATCGGCGCCTCGACGTCCCCGCCGATGCCGTGGTCGTCGCCGATCGCCATGTGGACCGTCCCGGCGGCTTTCTCGTCGAGCAGGACCGAGCCGACCAGTTCCGCGACGGCGACGTTGGTCCCGACGCCCAGCTCCGCGAAGTTGTACGCCGCGTCGCCGACTTCCTCGGCGGCGGCCTCGACGGCCTCGCGGAGCGCGTCGTCGACGATGTCCGTCACCTCGCCGTCCGCAATCTCGAACTCGACGGTCTGGTCCCCGTCCAGGCGGCCGTGTGGCATCATCGTCCCGTCGACGACGACCGTCCCGTCGGCGGTCTCCGGGCTGACGTACACCTCGCCGGCCGGGAGGTTCGTCATCCCGCCGGGATCGTGGACGACGCCGGTGTCCTCGTGCCAGTCCCGCGAGCCGGCTTCGACCGTGACGTCTGTGCCCTGTGGCGACGTGACGCGGATCTCGTCGGCGTCGGCGACCGCGCCGAGGACGCGCCGACACTCCGCCTGGACGCGCTCGTAGTCGGCGTCCAGTCCCATCAGAAAGACGCCGTCGGTGACGCCGGGCAGGGTGGCGACGCGCGTGCCGGCGTCGTTGGCCTCGGTGCGGGCGGACGTGTGGCTCAGGCTCTTTGTCGTGGGCGCGAGCACGACGTCCGCGCTGGCCATCGCGGCCGCGACCGGCCGGGGTGGTTCCTCGCCGTGTTGCTCGCCCGGCGGGTAGCGGGCCAGCACCGTCGCCTCGGTCGTCTCGCGGGCGACGCTGGACAGCGCCTCGCCGATAGCCTGGCGCTCGTCGTCGGTGACGATACAGCACGACTCCCCGGACTGGAGGCCCATGCACTGTTCGACGGCCGTCTGTGCCGGTTCCCGGAGCGAGCGGTTCATGTCTCCCGCATAGAACGGCGGTCGGATAGGTGTTGTTCCCGGTTCCGAGCGGCCTGTCACCGCAGGTCGTGCCACTCTGTCCCGCCGGTGTCGGTGTCGAGGAGGACGGCCGCCGGCGGCTCACCGCCGTCGACGTCTGTCGCGACGCCGCCCGGATTGATCCGGACCGTCCCGTCGTGTTCCTCGTGTGCTCGGTCGTGTGTGTGTCCGTGCAACACGTAGTCGTAGTTCCCACAGTCCACCAGAGCGCTCACGATGGGCTGGCTGGTTCCGTGGTAGACTCCGAACGACGTCCCCTCGAAGGAGAGTTGCCCCATCTCGCCGAGGTACGCGCCGAAGTCGCGGACGGCGTTACCCAGTGCCCACTCGCCGTCGTTGTTGCCGCGGACGGCGTAGAACTGGAAGTCCGCGTCGAACGGTGTCACCGAGAAGGGCGCCACGATGTCGCCACAGTGGACCACGACGTCGGCCTGTCCCTCGAAGTAGTCGACTGCCTCCCCGATGACGTCGAGATTGTCGTGCGTGTCGGAGACGATACCGACCTGCATGGACGGTCTCTACTCTACCGAGACGGCGTTGACCTGGCCGTCCTGGCCCGGGCGGGAGGTCACGCGCGCCCGTCCTTCGCTGGTTTCGATGATGGCGCCTCTAGTGATGATGTTCCGGCGGGCGTAGTTGGGATTCGAGGGGTTCTCCGCGACGTTCTCGATGGTGGCCACGACGACCTCGTCGCCCTCGGCGACGCTCGCGGTGTCGGTCGTGATGGCCCGGACTTTCACTGTGCCGCCGCGGGCGTCGACGGTCTTGAACCGCGGGTCGCCCACCTGCGTCTCCGTGGGTTCGTCGCCGAGCTGGTGTTTCTTCTTGTCGCTGGCCGGCCGCCTGCGGCCGCCAGTGCGCTTGCGCGTCGAGGGGCCCTGGTACTTCATACCTGTCTGGAGTGCCAGCGCACACTTGAACCTCTCGAAGCGCCCCTCGACAGATTTACAGTCCGGCGACCCCCCCTCGGTGACGATGAGCCTCCGCCGGACCGTCGCCGCGCCGTTCGTACACCGTGGCGTCGACCGCATGAGCGAAAGCGAGTTCGTCGTCGCGCTGTCCCTGGACAGGGACTGGTTCTCGCCCGACCAGGCCACGCGGCTGGTCGACGTCGCGGCCGGCGAGAGACTGCTCGACCGCGAGGGCGACGACGTCGTCGCGACCTTCGATCCCAGTGCGGTCGACATCCCGGACGGCTTCGTGCCCGAGGATACCGTCCTCCGTCAGCGCTCGACCTTCGAGCGGACACTCGAATCCGTCGTCGAGACCGGCGTCGAGAAACAGACGGCCGTCGCCGCGATCAACCGCCTGCAGGCCGACCTCGGTCTCTCCGTCGAGGCCGCAGCGGTGCTGTACGCCCGCCGCCAGGGGGTCGACGTCTCGGATCTCGCCGAGCGCGCACGGGAGGAGGTCTGATGGTCGTGGACCGCGTCACCGACAGCAGGCGGATCGCACAGCTGCTCGCCTCGGAACTGTCGGGCCTCGAGACCGGACCCCTTGCTGCGGTGTCGGTCGTCGACGCCGACCGGGACGCCTCCCCGTCGCCCGACGGCACCGACGCCTACGCCATCGAGTACCGGGGAGATCACGTGGGCGAGGTTTCGCTGTATCCCGACCGGGTCCGACTGCGACTGGCCGGTGACGCCGCGTTCGACGCTGGCGATCCGCCCGTACCGGTCGAATCGACCGACCAGGGACTGGTCGTCCGGGTCGAGAGCGGCGCCGCGGTCAAACGAGCCATCGACGTCGTTCGGACCGTGCTAGCACAGTAGTCGAACGCCAGTGCGGACTCTTTTTTCGATTGTCTCCGTGCCGACGTCGGCCGGACCTGGTGTTGCCCGCACCACACGCCGGGTCACCGGGACAGTGATCGTTGGCGGAGCAACAGGTTCCGGAGTCCTCTGGCGAGGTCCTCGCGGTCGAGGGCGGCGTCAGCCTCGGGCGTGCGGTCGTGCCGATCGTCGAGAACCTGGACAGTGACCATGCCGGCAGCGGCCCCGCCGCGGATGTCCGCGTCGGGATGGTCGCCGACGACGACCGTCTGTGCAGCCTCGGAGTCGAGTTCCTGCAGGATGGCTTCGAAGGCCCGGGAGTCGGGTTTACCCGCCGGCAACGCACCGGTGACGACCACCGCGTCGAAGAGGTCGGTCCAGCCCAGCGTCTCCAGTTTGCCCCACTGGGCGCGCGTCGGCCCGTCGGTCAGGAGCCCGACCTGGTACGACTCGCGCAGTTCCCGCACGAGTGTCGCCACGCCGTCGACCGGGACGAGGGCGTCCTCGACCGCTCGGCGGTACGCCCTCGCCACCTCCTCGGGGTCTCCGTCGACGAGTGCGTCGAAGATGGGGGCGCGCGTCTCGCTCGCGATGTCGGTCCCGTGGGCGTCGAGGTACTCCTGGCGGTCGATCCGGCCGACGCCGGCCGCGTCGGCGGCCTCGTCCAGCAACACCTGTCTGTCCCGCTCGGGGACGGCCAGCGTGTAGTCGAGGTCGAACACGACCGCCGCCAGTTCCATGGCCGGGATTGGACGGCAGCGAGTATGAGTCCACCGCCTACCCTGTCGCGTCCAGTCGCGCACGAACGCGGCTGAACTCCGCCCGGTCGAGGCCAGCACGCCCGAGAGTCTCGTCGTGGGCGTCGCTCCCGCCCGTAGCGAGGAGGTCTTCGCGGTCGATAGCCCGGTCGACGGGGGACTGATCGACTGGCCGCCCGTACGGATAGTAGCGCTCGACGGCGTCGAGATGAGCGGCGAGATCCAGCGCGGCCGCCGGATCCTCGTACCTGAGCGGATGCGCCAGCGCTACCAGCCCGCAGGCCTCCGCGAGCACCGCCGTCCCGCGATCGAACCCGGGAATCTCGCGTGGCACGTAACACGGGCAGTCGTCGCCGATGAGGTCTTCGAACGCGTCGGTGTATCCACACTCCGCCGTGCTCTCCGCGACCGCGCGGGCGATGTGCGGACGACCGATCCCGGGTTCGAAGGCCACGTCGAGGTCGACACCCAGACGCTCCTCGACTGCAGAGACGATCTGGCGGGCCCGCTCGACACGGTCGTCCTGGAGGCGGTCGAGTTCGGCCACGAGCGCGTCGGTCCGTTCGACGCCGTACCCGAGCAGATCGATCCGGCCGGCCGGCGAGTCGACCCGGAGTTCCAGCCCGTGGACGACCGTCACGCCGTCGCGTTCCGAGACCGGACCGTCCAGATCCGGGTGGACGCGGTCGTGGTCCGTCACCGCGACGACCCCGACGCCCGCCTCGCGCGCGACTGCGGGCAGCGTTTCGAGCGTCAAGGCACCGTCCGAGTTCGTCGTGTGGACGTGGAGGTCTGCGACGACCATACCGTTCTCTCGGCGTCGCCCCACATCTGCGTTTCGACCCCCCTACTGATACTAACGGCTATAAGCCCGTGAGCGATTTCGATCCCCCGTGGGGTCGAATATGCTCACGGGCCTATAGCCGACGGTATCACTCCAGGTGGATCGCCCTCTCGCGAGTCGAAGTTTCGTGATCATTATATGCACTAGAGCCTCCTTGGTCAATTCAGCACAATCAATAGTTAAGGTTTATTAGGAACCGTGAACTTCGTATGGGCATGAGGATCGCATCTGACGCCGAGGAATCGTTCACGACACACACCTTCCCGAGTACGACCGAGGAGTTCCTGGCGGACCACGGCGAGGTGGAACTCGAGTTGCCAAACGGCGCGGTGACGCTGGACGAGGTGTTCGAGACCCTCCCCAACGAGCACTTCGAGACCGAGGAGGACGCCCGCTACTCCGCGTACAGCGTGCTCGGCGAGGAGGCCATCGGCCGGAAGGGGTACAGCGACCGCGACGCGCCCTGTCTGGGCGAGGTCGGCCACGAGCAGGTCTCGTTTTGAGCGTCGGCAACGACCAGCCACGAAAGGGTTACTTTCCGATCACCGGTCCCGGAACCGACATACTGCCGGTTACGACCCCGTGAACAATTTCGATCCCCCGTGGGGTCGTATATTTGCGCGTAGTTACAGCAATTACTATCAGATGAGGTCCTGATCTTCCAGTTGCGCTATCACCTCGTCGACGAAGGAGTCGACGTCGTCGTAGGGGAAGTCGCCGTCGAGTTTCGCGTTCAACTCGATGGCAGTCATCGAGAACTCGCCGGACTCGAACGTCGTTGACGGACCGTCTGGCAGCGCCGGCACCAGATCCATCGGACTGGAGACGGGATAGTCCGCACCCTCGAAGGCCTCGACGAACTGCTCTCGGAGATCGTTCTTGTCGACCATACTGCACTGCTCGGGACAGGTCTACTAAAGCCACTCGAAGTCGCCACCTCGCGGAACTGTGTACCGGGTCGACCGCCTGCGTTCGCACCGGTGGACAGTT
>CAYYHG010000030.1:0-5365 GCA_964471665.1 uncultured Halobacteriales archaeon
GATGTCGGTCATCGTCTGTCGGTTGGTGCGCGCTGTCCAAAGCCTTCCGGAACGACGACGGTCCGTCTCATACTGCCGGCTATCACTCCTGACAATGCGTCGAACGGACAGGACGGAGACGCCAGGGTATTTATCCTCGCCGCTGTACGTCGGGGTGATGGCCGCAGCGGAGACGCTCGGGTTGCTCGCGGTCGCGGCGGCCGCGAGCCTGTTCATGGCGTGGGCAATCGGCGCAGGATCGTCGGGATCGACGCCGTTCGCACCCGCAGTCGGCGCCAACGCCATCTCTGTGATGCGTGCGGGCTTCTACGTCGGCATCCTCGGGCTACTGGGTGCGGTCCTCCAGGGGGCGAACGTCACCGAGGCGGTCGGCGAGGAACTCGTCGGCGGCGTCACGCTCTCTCCGGCGGCCGCCATCATCGCCCTGGTGACCGCGGCGGTGCTCGTCGCGGTCGGCGTGTTCACGGGCTATCCGATCGCCACCGCGTTCACCGTCACCGGTGCCGTCGTCGGCGCCGGGCTCGCGCTCGGGGGCACTCCTGCCTGGGGGAAGTACCAGCAGATCGGCGCGCTGTGGATCCTGACACCCTTCGTCGGCGGCGGAATCGCCTACGCCACCGCCCGCTTTCTCCGCGCCGAACGGGTGGCCGAACGGGTCGCCGTGCCGCTGCTCGCTGGCGCGGTCGGACTCCTGCTCGCGAACATCAGTTTCGTCGTGCTCGGCCCACCCGGGAGGCAACTCTCCGTCGCGGAAGCCGCGGTCGCCCGCGTCGGCGGGGGCGTGTTCGTCCACGTCGGCGTCTCCCTCGTGTTCGCGACGGTGGTCGCACTCGCACTCGCACGCGACATGGCTGGCGATCCAGCCCGGGGACAGCGTCGCTTCCTGCTCGCGCTCGGCGGCCTGGTGGCGTTCTCGGCCGGCGGCAGTCAGGTCGGCCTCGCGATCGGTCCCCTGCTCCCGCTCTCGGGGACGGTCGGCGTCCCCCTCCTGATACTGCTGGTCGGCGGGGGTCTCGGACTCCTGCTTGGGTCCTGGACCGGCGCCCCCCGGATGATCAAGGCTCTCTCGCAGGATTACTCCTCGCTGGGGCCACGCCGGTCGATCGCGGCGCTCATCCCCTCTTTCGCCATCGCACAGACCGCTGTCTTCTTCGGGATTCCCGTCTCGTTCAACGAGATCATCGTCTCCGCGATCATCGGGAGCGGGTACGCTTCCGGCGGCGGCGCGGTCTCGGGCGCGAAGATGGGCTACACCGTGCTGGCGTGGGTGGCGTCTCTCGTCCTGGCGCTCCTGGTCAGTTACGGTGCCTTCACTGCTGTCGACGCCGTGTTCTGATACTGTCGGATATAAGCCCGTGAGCAATTTCGATCCCTGGGGTCGAATATCTTCACGTAGTTATAGCCGACAGTATGACTCCCGAAATCCCCGAGAAGGGGGAAATAGCGTAGCACGGACACACACGCTGTAACGGCATTGGGGCTGCCAGGCGACGGGTACTCCCGCAGAGCCGACCGACGCCCTGGCGTTTCATACGTTCGCCTCCCGGGGCATAATCCTGGGAGGATGTTCCCAGTTGATGAGAACGACACTGTCGGTTATACCTGGAATCGGGAGAGGCCATCGGCTGTTACTCTGTAGTAAGTTACACCCATTAATTGTCGAGAGAGAAATACGATATGAACAAAGAACAGGGCTTTCTGCTGGTGATGGTGGTGCTATCAGGGATCGTCAGTCTCCTCATCGTGCTCCCCTTCCTGCAGTACATACTCGCGGCTGTTCTCGTCGCGTACGTGCTGTATCCGATACACAACCGACTGCGTCCCCTGGTGGGCTCCCGTCTTGCCCCCATCATCGTCATGCTCGGAGCCGTGATCGCGGTGTTTGCCCCTGTTGCCTACCTGACAGTCGCGCTGGCCCGAGACCTCGTCGCACTCTCCCGGGGGGACTCCGGACTCGAAACCGACGCCATCGAGACGACAGTCCACGAACTGAGCGGGCAGCGCGTCGATCTGGCGGACCCGGTCAACACGGTCGGAACAGAACTCTTCGATATTCTGTTTACTGATATCGCCTCGATCGTCTCTTTCGGCGTCCAGTTCTCGCTCGGGTTCGTGCTCATGCTGTTCGTGGTGTACTACCTCCTCAGAGACGGCGACAGGTCCATCGAGTGGATCATCGACGTTGCTCCGATGAAAAACACCGTCTGTCGCCGGGTTTTCGTCCGGGTCGACGACACGACGTGGGGAGTCGTCGTCGGACATCTGCTGGTGGCAGTCCTGCAGGGATTGATCGGCGGCGTCGGTCTCTTCGTCGCTGGCGTTCCGAGCGTCGTCTTCTGGACGTTTGCGATGATCGTCTTCGCGCTGTTACCACTCGTCGGAGCCTTCGTGATCTGGGGTCCAGCAGCCGCCTACCTGGTCTCCGTCGGCCGGTCGCAGGCAGCACTGTTTTTGCTTCTCTACGGTCTCCTGGTGGTCAGCCTGATCGACAACTACGCACGACCGATCCTGATCGACCGGGAAGCACATCTCAATCCCGCCGTGATCCTGATCGGAGTGTTCGGCGGAACCTACGCCATCGGCATGACTGGACTCTTCCTCGGCCCGATCGTGCTCGCCGTGTTCGTAACGACGATTACAGCATTCGACGAAGAATACGACGCGCTCGAAGAGAGTGCGACCGAGACAACTGGAGACTCCGAGGCCGTGAGGCGGGCCTCGTGACGGTTGTGAGCCGTTGGTAGCTGACTGTGACGCGCAGGGCTCTCTCCAGTCATACAACACTGGTATACGTGTGAGGAGAAAACCACAACCAATATGATTGGCGGGCCCAGCGATCGGATCCGCGTGCTGCACGTCGACGACGAACCGGAGTTTGCGGACCTCGCTGCCACTTTTCTCGAACGCGAGAACGACCGGTTCACTGTCGAGACGGCGACCAGCGCCGACCAGGGGCTACGGATCGTCACCGACGACCCGCCCGACTGTATCGTCTCGGATTACAACATGCCCGGTATGGATGGACTCGAACTCTTGGAGGCCGTCCGGGAGGAGTATCCCGACCTCCCCTTTCTTCTCGTTACCGGCAAGGGCAGCGAGGACGTCGCCAGCGACGCCATCTCGGCTGGCGTTACCGACTATTTCCAGAAGCGGGGCGGCACCGAACAGTACGAACTCCTGGCCAACCGGATTCACAACGCCGTCCAGGCGCGACGCGGGACACAGCGCGCCGAGAGACAGGAACAGCTGACGCGCCTGACCGAGTTCGTCGGCGACACTGGAGGGTTCGAACTCGACAGAGAGAGCGAGACGGTCCTCCTGACTGACGGCACCCGGCGGATCATCGGCGGTCCCGACGAATCCGAAATTTCTCTCGCGGAGGCAATCGAACTGTTCCACCCGGACGACCGGGAGGAAATCCGGCGAACGCTCGACGAGGCGTTCGCGGCGGGCGAGGAAACGCACGATACGTGGCGACTCCAGCCGGAGACAGGCGAGGAACGCCTTCTCGAGGTGACAATCACTCCAGTCGTCGAGAACGGGGCGGTGACGAAGCTCCGCGGGGCTGGTCACGACGTCACCGAACAGAAGCTCCACGAGCGGAATCTGAAGCGCTACCGGACCGTCTTCAACGAACTACCGGACCCTGTCGTCGTCTACGACGAGGGAGGACGGTACCGCCTCGTCAACGACGCCGCAGCCGAGATACGTGACACTTCCCGCGAGGAGCTCACGGGCACGAAGAGCCCGTATCTCGAACAGATCCGGGAGGCCCAGCCGGCCGCGTACGACGCGCTCGTCGAGGGATCGCGGGACACACTCCGGACCGAGCTGACCGACGAGTTCCCCGGACGCGGAAAGCGGACACTCGAGTGTGACCTCTGCCGGGTGACGGCCGGGACGGAATCCGACGGCACCGTCATTGTCACGCGTGACGTCACCGAGCGCAAGCAACGCAAGACCGAACTCGAAGAGTACGAGACGATCATCGAGGCGCTGACCGACGCGGTGTACGTCCTCGACGAGAAGGGACGGTTCACGTACGTCAACGACGAGTTCGTGGCGCTGGTCGGCTACGACCGGGAGACGGTTCTCGGGAGCGCGCCGTCGCTGATCAAAGACGAGGCGGCCGTCGAGCGGGCCGAGCGAGAGCTGGGCCGGCTGCTGTCGAGTGACGGTCCAGAAAGTGTCACGTTCGAAGTGACGGTACAACCCCGTGACTGCGACCCAATCGTCTGTGAGGATCACATGGGTGTCCTCCCGTACGACGGCGACGAGTTCGACGGTTCGGTCGGCGTACTCCGGGACATCACCGACCGCAAGGAACGCAAACAGCAACTCCAGCACGAGCGGGACCGGTTTCGGGCGGTCTTCGAGGACGCCTTCGACGCGATGGTGATCGCCGACGACAACGGACAGTACATCGAAGCGAACGAACGTGCGACCGAGTTGTTCGGCCTCCCGAGAGAGGAACTGTTGGGCCGCTCGATCCGGAAGTTCGCTCCCGAGGAGTTCGATATCGAGACGGCGTGGCAGGAGTTCCAGGACTCACAGAGAGACCGCGACACGTTTCCGCTTGCCCGGCCGGACGGCACCGAACGGACCGTCGAGTACGCCGCCTCGACCGACGTCGTCCCCGGCCAGCACCTGTCGGTCCTCCGGGACGTCACCGACCGCAAGGAACGCCAACAGCAGTTGGACCTCCTCGATCGGATGTTGCGCCACAACCTGCGCAACGACGTGAACGTGATCCGGGGAGCAGCCGAAGCCATTCTCACCAGGACCACGAGAACGGTTGCCGAGTCTGCCAGACAGATCATAGACGTGAGCGACCAATTGATCAAGACCGCCGAGAAGGAACGGCACATGACGGAACTGCTGCAGGAACCGCCGGACACCGAAGAGAGTACTGTCGGACCGCTCCTCGAGCAGGTCGCGACGGGTGTCGGATCGGACTATCCTGACGCGACGATTGCTGTCGAATGCCCCGACGACGTAACGGTCCGGGTCACGAAACGGTTCGACCGGGCGATCAGAGAACTCGTCACGAACGCGATTGTGCACAGCGACTCCGAATCGCCTGCAGTCGAGCTCTCTGTCGTCCTCGAGGAGGAGGCCGTGCGCATCGAGGTTGCCGACAGTGGACCGCGCATTCCCGAGATGGAACGAGACGTTCTGCTGGGGAACGAAGAGCAAACACCGCTGTACCACGGAAGCGGTCTCGGACTGTGGCTCGTACGGTTGACTGTTTCCCGCTCGGGTGGGTCGATCAGGTTCGAGCAGAACTCCCCGACTGGCAACGTCGTCGCACTCGAACTGCCGGAGTGAGGTGTCCCCGTGCAGTCGGTGGTCTCGTCGCCAGGGT
>CAYYHG010000030.1:5465-22369 GCA_964471665.1 uncultured Halobacteriales archaeon
GGGTAGCCAGCACACCGCTCTGAAAATATCAATATTGATATTAAGACAAAATCGTTTTAGACGATAGTCACGAGAGTGTAGTTGATGTCCACCATCTCTCACCAGCAGATCCGGATTTTGCACGTCGACGACGAACCCGATTTCGTGGACCTGACCGGGACGTTTCTCCAACGCGAGGACGACAGGTTCGCTATCGAGACGGCGACCAGCGCCGACGAGGGACTGGATCGACTCGCGGACCGCCCGCCCGACTGTGTGGTCTCGGATTACAATATGCCCGGTATGGATGGCCTCGGATTCCTGCAGATCGTCCGGGAGGAGTACCCTGACCTTCCCGTCATTCTGTTCACCGGCAAAGGCAGCGAAGCCGTCGCGAGTGAGGCCATCTCGGCCGGTGTAACCGACTACATTCAGAAGCAATCCGGCACCCACCAGTTCGAACTGTTGGCCAACCGGATCGAACGGGCGGTCGATCAGTACCATACCGAACGGGAACTCGAACGACAGAACGACCTCTTTGCGAAAGCGCAGGCCATAGCCACCATCGGTGCGTGGGCCCACGACCTCGGCAGTGGCGACCTCATCTGGACAGACCAGGTCTACGAGATACACGGCGTCTCCAAGGAGTTCGATCTCACTCCGGACAACATTTTACAACTGTATCACCCCGACGACCGTCCGGAACTCCGTGACGCGGTCGAACGAGCGATTACCACAGGGCAACCGTACGATCTAGAAGTTCGAATGACCGCCAGGGACGACGCGGTACGCTGGATCCGAACCGTCGCAGACCCACAGATCGAAGACGGCAACGTCGTTCGAGTTCGTGGGATCGTGCACGATATTACCGACCGGAAAGAGCGCGAACGACGGACGCGACAGCAGCGCGAGCAACTCGAGCGGCGAGAGGAGAAACTCATCCGTCTCCGGGATTACACCCAGGAACTGGAGTACGCAGAGACACGCTCGGAGACGGCGAATATCGCACTGCGTGCCGTTGACGAGATTCTCGGGTTCGACCTGGGGGCCGTCTTCGCGCAGTCGGAGACACAGGAAGGGTTACTCGAACTGGTGGGGGTGTTGAATCGGCCACGGATGGAGAAAATGTACGGCGGACTCCCGGCGTTCGTACGGGACGCGCCGCCCGGTACCCACTCCGCGCTCGCCTGGGACGTGTTCGAGACCGGCGAGTCGGTTTTCATCAACGATACTGCCGAGTCGGAGACACTCACGCGAAAGTCGCCGTTCGGGAGTCTGATGATGTATCCCGTCGGACGACACGGGATCGTTCTGCTTGCCGCAACGAGGATGGACGCGTTCACCGAGACGGAGGAAATCCTCCTGGATCTGCTTGCGACAGCACTCGAAACGGCGTTCGACCGACTCCAGCGGGAAGATGACCTGCGCAGCCAGCGTGACGAACTCGAACGGCAAAACGAGCGCCTCGACAAGTTCGCCTCGGTCATCAGCCACGACCTCCGGAATCCGCTGAACGTGGCGACCGGCCGACTGCAGATGGCCACCGACGAGTGTGAGAGCGACCACCTCGACGACGTGGCCGGGGCGCTCGATCGGATGGGTACGCTCATCGATGACCTGCGGGCACTGACTCGCAGGGGCGAACCCGCGAGCGAACTCGAACCGAGTCCGCTTGCAGATCTGGTCGAGTCGTGCTGGGAGACCGTCGCTACCGAGGACGCGACGCTGGTCGTAGACACCGACGCGACGATCCTGGCCGAGCGGAGTCGCCTCAAGCAACTGCTCGAAAATCTCATCCGGAACGCTGTAGACCACGGAGGTACCGACGTGACGGTCACCATCCGGGACGTCCCCGGTGGATTCTACGTCGACGACGACGGCACCGGGATTGCTCCCGACCGGGGTGATCGAGTGTTCGAGAGCGGCTACTCGACGACGGCGGACGGCACCGGGTTCGGACTCGCCATCGTCCAAGAAATCGTCGAGACACACGGATGGACTGTGAGTCTCACTGACAGCGAAACTGGCGGCGCACGGTTCGAGATTACCGGCGTCGAGTTCGTGGACTGATCGACTCGCGCCCTGGCGTCACGACACTTGGCTGACAGGCCGGTCGGTAACCGTCGTGGGCGGACCAGTGGAATAACGTTCATACTGTCGGCTACAAGCCCGTGAGTAGTATCGGCACCCCGGCGTGTCGAATCTCTTCACGAAGTTATCGCCGACAGTATCAGTCACATTCGATCGACTCGGCGACACGGAACTGTCGCTCGGTCGCCAACGTTTCACTGTCGGCGTGCACGCTATACGTTCGGTCGGCACACTCCCAGTAGAGATTCGTCCGTCCCTGTCCGCGACTGAGCGTTCCCTCTCGGTCCCCGATTGTGACGTTCAGTCCTCGCACATCAGTGACCGCTGGAAACACGCTTACGCTGAGGTTGTTGGACCCATCGTTGTACCTGAGGTGGATACGAACAGACCCGTCGAATCTGCTGACGTGGACGGTCTGTAGCTCGTAGGCGTCCGGAACCGTCGGCTCCGGGACGGGGTAGGGAACCGCAGACTGGGCACCTCGTACTGAGGAGTACTCTCTGGTATCAATTTCGAGCGTGCTGTGCTTTGCCCCACTGTCTGGCGGTTCGAACTGGAAGGTGTCCTCGCTCTCGTCGGGTTCGAAGTCGATCCAGTCGTACCGGAGCGTTCGCACGATCGAGGCATTGTTCTGTCCGACGACCGTCGTCTGGCGCTTGAGAGGATAGTCGTGTGCGGTATCGATCCAGAGACGATGTTCACTGACGATCACTGGCTTCTCGAGTGTCGCCGCTGCCAGTTGGTACTCCGTGTCACCGACGGTCAAATCGATGGACGCAGTGCCCTGCTGTCCAGAGGGATCGGTGAAGACGACGACGTGTGCCTCACGTCCGGCGACCTGTTCGGTTCCCTCGTATGTCACGTCGAACGTCTCGAGAAGCTCACTGTAGTGTCCGTACCTGAGTGCGGGTATCGTCCATCCGGTCGCGTTTTCTGCCTGTCCCAAGTCGTGCCGGTGAACCTCGTTGTTACTGTGGTTGTAGAGCCAGGCCGTCGTCTCGTTCTGGACGAGCGTGAGATTGTTCTCTCCTGGGTGGCGGGATTCGATGCGCTTTTTACCGCTCGGTGGGCGCACGGTAACGTTGTGAACCGCCCGGTCCAGCACCGAGTCGTTCTGGCTGACAACCTCGTACAGTTCCCCTTCGACCGAGTCGGGACTCTCTGTCAGCATGTCGGTGACCATCTGCTCCGGGTCGTGCACTCGGTCGGCGCGCTGTTCCCCGACTGGAACGAAACCGACACCACTTGCGACAGCGAGCGTCAGACTCACTGTCAGGAGGGCGAGTATACGGGACCGATCGGGCATCGTGGAGGATACGAGCAGTAACTCCGTAACTATTATTTTTCTTTCGCTGTCCCACCTCGGTGGCGCGAGATTCAACAGGAATCCTACAGTAGCAGGCTGGCATTGAACACCGTCGTCGCCGTTCCGACGAGCACCAGCGTGACCGGCGGCATGTAGAAGGTGAACTTGTCGTCGTCGGTGCTTCCCCAGAGACTGACCGCGAGGAGACCGACACTGCCGAGCGTGAGTGTCTCGCCGACGTAGACTGCAACGTCCTCCCAGTACACCGCACGGGGCGGCCACAACACCGCACCTGCAACGAACACGAACCCCCAGCTCGTCACGACTTCCTTGAGTGGCGCTGTCATGTAATGCGTGCAACTCCGGCAGTATCACTCCTCTTCTCGCAACTCCATGCGCGCGACGAGGTCAGAGGCGTCCGCTCCGGCGCGGACGCCGTCGAGCAGGGCGAACGCGTCACTCGGCGAGAGGAAGTGTCGGGTCACCGCCCGGCCCAGCGGCGTCGGCTCCAGGCCGTCGATGAACTCGTACTCCAGTAGTTTCCCGAGGGCGTACTTCGTGGGCACCTCGCCGACCATCTCCCCGTTGAGGCGCTTGGCGCCCGCCCCGGCCACCGTCACGTTCGCGAGCGTCTCCTCGACTGCGGCTGCGCCGTCGTAGCGCGTCGTGACGGGTTCCATCTCCCCCTTGAGGAGTTTGAACGCCACCTCGTCTTCGGTCATCTCCTGGCTGTGGTGGTAGGCCCCGTCGGGTTCGACCAGCAGATAGACGGTGCCCGTGTCGTGGTAATCGGGCCGCCCGGCGCGTCCGAGCATCTGGTGGAACTCCTGGACAGAGAGCCACTCGATACCCATCGCGAGCGAGTCGAAGATGACCTGCGACGCGGGGAAGTCGACACCGGCGGCCAGTGCCGCCGTCGTGACCACCGCCGCGAGGTCCTGGGCCGCGAACTGCTGTTCGACGCGGTTGCGCCGTTTGTTGTCGAGTCCGGCGTGGTACGGCGCCGAGGAGTACTCGAGTTTCCGGGAGATTTCGTGACACCGGCGCCTGGCGTTGGTGAAGATGATCGTCTGGCCGCGGTAGCCCTTGCTCGATTTCGTGTCGAAGGCACGTCTGACGAGTTTGTTCTCCACGTCGACTTTCTCCCGGCTCTCCAGGAACGTGACGTGGCGCTCGACGGGCACCGGCCGCTCCTCGAACTCGATCAGCGTCGCGCCGAGATTCCTCGCCAGCCGTTCGGGGTTGCCGACCGTCGCCGAGAGGTAGATCCACTGGGTGTCGCCGCCCCCGGCACCGAGTTGCCGACAGTAGTAGCGCAACCGGGCGATGAGGCCGTCCAGCCGGTGGCCACGCTCGCCCTCGCCGAGGTTGTGGACCTCGTCGATGACGATTGTCCCGATGTCGCCGAGGTCCCGCCCCACGCGCAGTGCGTGATCGATGCCCTCGTAGGTACCAACCACGACGTCGGCGTCGGGATCGAACCGCTCGCCGCTGCCGGTGATGCGGCTGGCGCCGACCCGGAGCGTCACGTTCACGATGTCGCCGTAGCGGTCCTGGAACTCCCCGTACTTCTGGTTAGCCAGCGCCACCAGCGGAACCAGAAAGAGTAGTTTGCCCGTGCCGTTCAGGACCCGGTCGACGCCCGCCATCTCGCCGATCAGCGTCTTGCCGGTGGCCGTGGCGCTGACGACCAGTTGATCCTCGCCCTCGGTGGCGCCGTTGGCGACCGCGAGACTCTGAACGGGAAGCAGGGTGTCGAACCGCTGTTCGACTTTCTCCCGGACGCCCGGGTGGAGGGTCAACGCGTCGGTGGGAACGGGATCGACATCGTCGACGGTCGCGCTGATCTCGTCGAACTTCGTCAGTTCGGGGTCGAGTTCGCCCTGGAGGAGGTTCGTGACGCGGTCGAGGTCCCCGACGTCGAGCAGGAGTTCCTCGAGACGTTCGCGGGCCGCGCCGGAGATTTCGCCGCGGTAGGCCAGCTCGCGGTCGAGTTCCTCGCGGGCGCAGTCCGGACAGATCTGTTCCCCGTCGGTCTGGACGGCCGTCTGGGCGGTGATCGGCGAGTAGCGGCCGCTGTTGGCACAGTACCGGCAGGTACGCACGACCTTGGCCTCGAGCTGGTAGCCATCGAGCATCGCCCGGAGCGTCTCGCGGCCCCGGGGCGAGGTTTGCTCGGAGATGCGGATCCGGTCGGCGCGGCGTGCGAGTTCGACGAACTCGTCGGGGCTGTGGAGGTGTTCGCTGGTCCCCTCGGTGACCCGCAGGCGGGCCGGCCGGGGACCGGCGTCGGTCTCCTTGAGTTCGATCCGCCCCTGGAAGACCCGCCGGCCCTCGCGCTGGACGACAACGCGGTAGTCGTCGCCGTCCTCGTGGAGAAACAGCGTCTCGACGCGCCCGACCTGCTGTGACACAGGTACCGGTACGCGGTCGGCCTATTTCAGTTGCCCGGAACACCCGTGTGGACGCGTGATCACCCGGTACGCGTGAGCGACACTTACCGGATCGCGATCGTCGGCGCCGGAGCGATGGGACACGGGCTGGCTGTCCAGTGTGCGATCACCGGCCAGGACGTCTGGCTCGTCGATCACCGCCAGGCGAACCTCGACACGGCACGGACCCGGATCCGCCGGGCCGTCGGATTCCTGCACGATCAAGAACTGACCGATCGGGAGGCGGGTGGCGTCCTCGACAGGATCGAGTTTACGCTGGACACGGCGGCTGGCGTCGACTCGGCAGACGTCGTCCTCGAATCCATCTCGGAGGATCTGGCCGCCAAGCAGGACCTCTTCGAGGACCTATCTTTCCTCGTCGACCAGCCGGATCTCGTCGTCACCGGTCGGGACCGCACAGAGGAACGCGCCCGCCTCGTCGCCCTCGTTGCGGTACCAGTGGACGGCACCGGCAGGGATGTGCACCGAGTCGCCGGCACTGACGGTGTACTCCTCGCCCTCGATTCCCACGACGTACTCGCCGTCGAGAACGTACTGTTCGTGTTCGATTTCGTTGGTGTGTTTCGGGACCTCGCCGCCGGGTGCGAGCGTGAACCGGCGGATTGCGAGGTTACCACCGCCCGCTGTCTCGCCGACCAGAACTCCCTTCTGGAGGCCCTCGGCCGCGCTGACGGTCTCGTACTCGACATCCTCGCCGCTCCGGACGAGCGGCGGCGTGCGGGTGTCGCTCATATCCTCGCGTTGGCGCCCCGCTTTCTTAAGACCCTGCCTCCCGTACACCCGGATATGCGCCGGTTTCGCATCGGCAGTGCCTTCGGAATCCCGATCCAGTTGGACCTGACGTTCCTCCTCGTGTTGCCGCTGTTCGCGTTCGTCATCGCCTCGCAGGTGGAGTTGTGGGCAGGGACGATGAACGACATCGTGGCCGCGAACCTCGACCCGGCAGTGCTATCGACCGGCGCCCTGCCGTGGGTGCTGGGGGTCGTCGCCGCTGTCGGCCTGTTCGTCGGCGTCGTTCTCCACGAACTCGGTCACTCCGTGGTCGCGATGCGCTTTGGCTTCTCCATCGAGTCGATCACTCTCTGGCTGTTCGGCGGCATCGCCAACCTAGAGGAGATGCCCGAAGACTGGAAACAGGAACTGTACATCGCCGTCGCCGGACCCGTCGTGAGCGTCCTCGTCGGCGTCGCCTGTTACCTGATCTTTCTCGGGGTGCCCTCCGCGCACTCCCTGGGACTGGACGCCGCGCGGTTCGTCTTCGGGTACCTGGCGCTCATGAACGTCGCGCTGGCGGCGTTCAACATGCTCCCCGGGTTCCCGATGGACGGCGGACGCGTCCTGCGTGCGCTGCTGGCCCGCACCCGCCCCTACGCCCAGGCGACCAAAATCGCCGCCGAGGTCGGCAAGGGGTTCGCAATCTTGCTCGGCCTCTTCGGTCTGCTCGTCAGCTTCAACCTCTTTCTGGTCGCGCTGGCGTTTTTCATCTACATCGGCGCCTCCGGCGAGGCCCAGCAGACAATCATGCGCGCGGCCTTCGAGGGTGTCGTGGTCGGCGACATCATGACGCCAGCCCACCGCGTCGAAACCGTCGACGAGGGGATGTCGGTCCGGGAGTTGATCGACAAGATGTTCCAGGACCGCCACACGGGATATCCCGTCGAGCGCGAGGGCGACGTGGTCGGGCTCGTCACGCTCGAGGACGCCCGCGCAGTCCAGGACTTCGAACGCGACGCGTACGCCGTCGGGGACATCATGACCACGGACATCTACTCCGTGGGGTCCGGCGAGGGCGTCACGAGCGCGCTCGAACAGCTCCAGAACAACGACATCGGCCGGCTGCTCGTCATCGACGACCAGGACTTCGCCGGCCTGCTCACCCGCTCGGACATCATGACCGCCCTCTCGATCATCCAGTCCAGCGGCCGCTTCGACCGCCCCCGCGAGGAACCGGACGACCTCGAACTCTCCCGTCCCCAGACCTGAAAACGAGCGACTCCTGCCGCGGGAGCCAGCGTTTTGAGGCCGCCGCAGGAACCCACAGGCATGGAGCGGACTCGCGCACACGTGTACGTCTCGGGGACGGTCCAGGGTGTGTACTTCCGCGCGACGACACGCGATGAGGCCGACCGCCGCGGCGTCGACGGGTGGGTGCGCAACCTCTCGGACGGCCGGGTAGAGGCGGTCTTCGAAGGTCCCCGCGGGGCCGTCGAAGAGATGGTCGAGTTCTGTCACGAGGGGAGTTCCGCCGCCCGCGTCGAGGACGTCGCGGTCACCTACGAGGACCCCGAGGGCGAGGAGGGATTTCGCGTCCGGCGGTGAACGGACCCACCGAAGCCCTGCCGACGGCGGTGCCCGGGACATCTCGGCGCCGCGTGCTCTGCTGGGCCGGGCTGGCGCTCTGTGGCAGTCTCGCGGGCTGTGGTAGCGACGACGACCCCGGTCCGGGGCTGTACGCGACCAACGCACAGGTCGTCTACAGATCTGGCGACAACCGGTTCGACTACCCCACGGACGTCGGGGTCCGGGTCGCCGTCGAGAACACGACGAGCAACCGCCAGAACGGGACGTTGCGGACGACCCTGGAGTACGTCGACGACGCCACCGCGACGCCGACGGTTCTCGATTCCTGGACCGACGAGCGCGAGGTCACCATCTCCCGCGGGACGTCGCGGGCGGTCTTCGTCGTCTTCCAGGGGCTCTTCGAGGATCCCGTCGCTACCGACGAACTCCGTGCCAGTGCCGAGTTTGGCTGATGGACTCCATTTATCCTGCCCCCGGTCCAACCGGCAGGTATGATTTCGGGCACCGAGATGGGAGTGGTGGACGAGAACGCGGCGGCACTGGGGGTACCGCGCAAGCAACTCATGGAGTCGAGCGGCAACGCTGTCGCACGGGCAGTCCGGGGCCTCGCCGACCCCGGCGCGTCGATCACAATCGTCGCCGGGCGCGGGAACAACGGCGGCGACGCGCTGGTTGCGGCGCGCTTCCTCGACGGGTACGACCTCCGGGTGCTCCTGCTCGGTCGCGCCGACACCATCACCACCGACATCGCCCGGGAGAACTGGGAGGCCCTCCAGCGAAGCGAGTACCCCACCGAGGAGATTCGCGACTCGACCGCGCTCCGCCTGGGCGACCCGGACCTCTTCGTCGACGCGATGCTCGGGACGGGCGTCCAGGGGACCCTCCGGGAGCCCGCGGCGTCGGCCGCCAGCGGGCTGAACGACAGTACGGTTCCGGTGCTCTCGGTCGACGTGCCCTCGGGGCTGGACGCCGACACGGGCGCTCTCGCGGCCAACGGCGTCGCACCCGACCACGTCGTCACGTTCCACGAGACGAAACCCGGCCTGCCAGACCTCGACGCCGAGGTGACCGTCGCCGACATCGGCGTCCCCGCGGCCGCGGAGACGTTCGTCGAGCGGGGTGACCTGCTGCGTGTCTCCCGGGACCCGGCGAGTCACAAGGGCGAGAACGGCGAGGTGCTGGTCATCGGGGGCGGACCCTACGTCGGCGCTCCGGCGCTCGCCGGCCAGGCCGCGCTCAGGGCCGGCGCCGACCTCGTGCGGGTGACCTGTCCCACCGCCGTCTCCCACGAGATCCAGGGCTACCGGGAGGACCTCATCGTGCGCCCGATGGAGGGCCGAAAGTTCGAACCCGGACACGTCGGGCCCGTGCTGGCGTTCGCGGCCGAACACGACGCCGTCGTCATCGGCCCCGGACTCGGCGACGACGAGGAGACCCTGGAGGCGACGCGAGCCATCCTCGAAGGGTACGACGGCCGGGCGGTCGTCGACGCGGACGCACTCTCGGTCGTGTCCGACCTCGCGACCGAGGCGACGCTCGTCTGTACCCCCCACCAGGGCGAACTCGTCGACATGGGCGGGACGACCGTTGCCGACTGGCAGGACCGTCGCGAACACGTCGAGTCGTTCGCCTCCGACCTCGGACACGCGCTGCTCGTGAAGGGGCGCTACGACGTCGTCTCGGACGGCGACACCTCGCGGGTCAACCGGACCGGCAACGCGGGGATGACTGTCGGAGGCACCGGCGACGTTCTCGCGGGTGTCACCGGCGCGCTCCTGGCGACACAGGAACCGGTCGACGCCGCAGCAATCGCCGCCTACGTCAACGGCCGCGCCGGCGACATCGTCCTGGAAAACCGCGGCGACGGCCTGATGGCCAGCGACATGCTCGACGCCATTCCCCGGGCGATGCGCGTGTCGTGATGGTGTCGGCGAGTACTTCGGGACGAAATCCCGTCTCGGGGTCGTCCGGAGTGGGGTCGCCACGACTGGCTCTTGAATTCTCTCTCGTGCTCGGCCAGACAGCAATCGTACACGCAATCCCGCAAGTCACACGGAAGCTTCGACGAGGTCGCCGGCCTTCGCCCGGGACTGTTCGACGACGGCGGGCCGGCCCTCGAACTCGATGGTGACCTGGTCGCCGTACTCGACAGTCTCGACGTGGGCGTTGTCGTGGATCCAGGAGACGACGCTCATCGTCTCGTCGGTCATCGGCAGGACGAGTCGTTCCCGCTCGAAGTCCGGCAGATCGGCGTGGATCCGACCCCGGAGTGCGTCGACGTTCGCACCGGTCCTGGCGCTGACCGCGACCGGGTTCGGGGCGAGCGCCGACAGCGCGTCGCGCTTGCGTTCGAGTTCCGACTGCTCGACCGTGTCGATCTTGTTCAGGACGGTGACGATGGGCGCCTCGTTGCGCTCGTAGAGCGTGTCGTGGCAGGTGACGAGTTTCTCGCGGATCTCCTCGATGGACTCGCCGACGTCCACGACCAGCAACACCAGGTCCGCGCGGTAGACCGCGTCGAGGGTAGACTTGAACGACTCGACCAGCCAGTGGGGCAGGTCCGAGATGAACCCGACGGTGTCGGTCAGCAGGACGTCCCGGCGGTCCATCTCCGCCCGGCGTGTCGTCGTGGCCAGGGTGGTAAACAGGCGGTCCTCGGACTCGGCGGTCGTATCCAGGTCGGGATGGCGGTCCTCGTTCTCGTCGATGTCGACGTCGGCGGCGAGTTGCCGGAGCAGCGTCGACTTGCCCGCGTTCGTGTAGCCGGCCATGGCCACGAGGTCGAACCCCGACTCGCGCCGTTGCTCGCGGCGCTGCTGGTCGGTCTGCTCGATCCGCTCGAGTTCGTCACTGATGCGCGCGATGCGGGCCTTGATGTCCTGCTCGCGGCTCTCGTCGTACTCGCCCAGGCCCATGAATCCGGGCCGCTCGTCGCGTTTCGCGAGGCTGGCCTTGGCCTCTGCCCGCGGGAGTTCGTAGCGCAGTTCGGCGAGCTCGACCTGGAGCTGGGCCTTCCGGGTCCGCGCGCGCTGGCCGAAAATCTCGAGAATGAGGCGGAACCGATCGATGACCCGCACGCCCGCCGGGAGCTTGTTCCCGATGTTGAACGTCTGGTAGGGCCCCAGCTTGTTGTCGAAGATCACGACCGACGCCCCCCGTGTCCCGATGAGACCGGCCAGTTCCTCGACCTTTCCTTCGCCGACGTGGTAGGCCGGGTCTTCGGTTCTGGTCTGTGTCACTGCCCCGACGATCTCGTACCCCGCGGCCCGCGCGAGGTCCCTGATCTCTGTCGTATCGGCCTCTCCCTCGTCGACCCGTTTCGTGATAACGGTCCGTTCCGTAGTGGTGTCGTTGGCCGTCACTCGCCCGAACCTACGGTGCCCGGATATATAAATCCGGGCCGCAGACGGCCTCTCGCGGCGCCTGCACGTCCGGCCCGCGGCGCTCGCGCTCGATCCGTTCCGGGCAGGGGGACCGCACGCACTACCGGGTGCCGATGTCGTCTTCGTCTTCGAGGATCTTGATCTCCGCCTCGCCACTGGAGACTTCGTTGACGAGGTCGTAGAAGTCGTTCTGGAGGCCGGCGGGGAACTCGAGGACGCCGATCCAGGAGCCGTCCGGTTGCCACTCCTCGCGGTCCAGGTCGCCGAACTCCCGGACTCTGGCCTGGCCGCTGCCCGCGTGGTCGGCGGGCAGGTGGGCGGCCACGGTGACGGTATCGAAGCGGATGGGGATGACCGGCCGGAGTACGTCCAGTGCGTCGTCGACCTGGCTCTCGACGGGTTCCATCGGGTCGATCCGGAAGTCCGTCTCCTCCAGGGCCGACTCGACACGCTCCGGCGGGTGGGGCGCGTCGTCCATCTGGGGGTTGACCGCGTTGCGCGCGATGTGGTTGACGAGTTGTCTGTGTTTCTGTTCTTGCATCTCGCGGCGCTGTTCGGCCGTGATCTGGATCTCGCCGCGCCTGATCACCTCGGGGATGATCTCGAGGGGGGCGGTCGTGCCGAAAACCTCCTCGAGGGCGTTCTCGGGCGGGCGGTCCCCCCGCGAGGCGTCCTCGAAGACGTCCTCGGCGGCGATGACCTCCTCCAGGTCGCCCTCGAACTCCTCCCGGGAGATCGCCAGCGCGGCGTCGGGGTCGACGAGCACCTCGAACCGCTGGCCGTGGGACTCCAGGCGCGCCGTCACCGCCTCGTCGAGCGATATCATGGAGGGCAGTTACACGGGGGCGCCTAAAGGTGTTTCCCGACGTGTCAGGCCTCGTCCTCGCCGTCCTCGGGCAGCAGGTCGAACTCCTCCAGGTAGGCGGCTCTCTCCTCGTCGTCGTGCTGGTGGAACAGTTCGGACTCGACGTCGATGGTGGCGAGGCCAACCCCTTCGGGGGAGAGTTCGTCGTCGTTGACGGACGCGAGCGCCTCCATCGCGAGTTGGACGCCGCCGTCGAGGTCCAGTTCCTCCGAGTAGTTCTCCTCGAGGTACTCGCGGATGTCGCCGCGGTCGGCACCGACCGCGAGGGCCTTCCACTCGTAGGGCGTCCCCGACGGGTCGGTCTCGTAGAGGCGGGGTTCGCCGTCGGCGATGCCGGCGATGATCAGTGCCACCCCGAACGGACGGGCGCCGCCGACCTGGGTGTACTGCTGGATGTAGTCGGTGACTTCCTTGGTGAGCGTCTCGACGCCGATGGGTTCGCCGTAGCGGAGTTCGTTCACCTGCGCGCGCCGGCGCGCGAAGTCGATGAGCTGGCGGGCGTCGGCGACGTGGCCCGCGCTGGCAATGCCGACGTGGTCGTCTGCCTTGTGGATCTTCTCGACGCTGTCCCGCTCCATGAGCGGCGACCGCACGCGTTTGTCGACCGCCAGTACGACGCCGTCTGTCGTTCGGACGCCGATGCTTGCTGTCCCGCGCTTGACGGCCTCGCGGGCGTATTCGACCTGGTAGAGCCGGCCGTCCGGCGAGAAGATGGTAATCCCCCGGTCGTAGGCCTGCTGTTGGTTTTGTCCTTGCATAGTTAGAGGTCGAGCGTCGTCGCGCCCGCGAACGATCCGCCGGTCCACACGTCGCCACGGACCGGCGCGGACTGTTTTCTGTCCCGGAACACGACGTCTCTCTGGTCCGGTTTTTCCCGTTGGCGACCCATATACTTTTCTTCACGCGCTTCTGAGGCCCGGAAGGACTCCCAGAATCCGAGGCAACGGTCGAGCATGACACATAGCGACCCCAGTGCCAGGGAGACTCTGGCTACAGGAAAAACCGTTCGTATCCACTGTCATTAAATTAACCCTAAAAGATATAAGATGCCACCGGAACCTCGAAAACAGGACGCGAAATACGAATGCGGTCGCTGGATCGGATTCACTATCGGTGAGGACGTGCCCGACGACTGCCCACAGTGTGGGAGGCCACTGGAAGAAGTGGTCGAAAAATAGCCGGCAGCACTAGTCGTTCGCGACGGGCGATTTCGTGGGGAGGTCGATGACGACAGTGGCGCCGCTCTCGCTGTCGCGGCGGGACAGGTCCCCGCCCATCATCTGGACCGTCCACTTGGTTCCCCAGAGGCCGAGGCTCGTCGCGTGGTCGTGGATCTCTTCCCTGCCAGCCTCGATGACCTGCCACTCGGCGTCGGGAATTCCCGGACCGTTGTCGGTGACTTCGATCCGCACCCCCGACTCCCGCCCGGTGGCCCGGACCTCGACACGCGGCGACGGACTGTCGTTGTGTTCGACGGCGTTGTCCACGAGGTTCCGGAGCGCGAATCTGAGAAGGCCGCGGTTCACCGAGAGTTCGACCTCCGGGACCTCGACCGTCACGGAGACGTCCGGCCGGTCTCGCGTGACAGTTTCGACGACAGTATCGACGAGTTGTGCGAGATCCACCACCGACTGTTCGTCCGAGGAGTGCCGCGTCAGCCGCTCGATCTGGCGGGCGTCGGCGCTCAACCGCGCAACCTCGTCGGTCACCTCGAGGATCCGTGCGATCGACTCGTCGGTCCTGCTTCCGTCCCCGTTCTCGAGCGCGAACTCGGCGTGTGACCTGATGACGTCGAGGTCGTTCCGGATGTTGTGCCTGAAGATGCGGTTGAGAACCTGCACCCGCTGGCGGAGCATCTCCCGGTCGGTCACGTCGATCAGCGTCACCGTCTGGCCGAGCGTCCGGTTGTGACTCCCCGTCACCGGCGAGACGCGGGGATCGAAGCGCCTGTACCCCCGTTCGGTCCAACACTCCAGGGTCGACAGCTCGCGGAGGGTGGCGACGTCGGTCCCGACGACGACCTCGAGTTCCCGGCCGTCGAGGTCGGTCCCGAACAGGTGCTCGGCCTGCCGGTTGGACAGGATGATCCCGCCCGCCCGGTCGACGACGAGGACGGACTCGTTGAGGTCCTCGATCACTGTGCGCTCGCCGAGCGTGGTCGTCCCCGGACGGGTGGCGAGGACGTCGTAGCGGGCGACCGCCACCGGCAACCCCGCGGCCGCCACGAGAAGGTGGAAGCCGGCCAGCAGGTCCCGCGTCAGAAAGTTGGACAGACTCACCACCTGGATGCCGATCACCAGGACCGCGACGGGGAAGACGACGGCGACACCGCTCGCGACAGGGACGTTGCCGTGGCGGTACGCCGCGGTGAGGACCAGGCCACTCGAGACGAACGTGAGCGCGACGGCCCCGAGCAACAGCGTCGAGGCCGCCAGAAGCACCGACGAGTACGACTCCTGTGAGGGCTGGAAGACGCCGACCGCGACGGAGACGTACACCACCAGGAGCACGGTGACGAGCGACCCCACGGCGAGAACGCGCCAGCGCGTCAGGAGGTTCCCGCGGCCGGCATAGCGGAAGGCGAACACGTTCCAGGGAACGAACACCAGCAGGAAGGTTACGAGCGGCACGACGCTGAGCACGCCCGCCCGGAGCGGCCCAGCGACGACCGGCAACCCCGCCGCGCCGGCGGCGATCACCGCTGCCACTGCGGCGAACGGTCGGAGGAGGTCCCCGTGGTGGCGGTCGGACCCGGCCGCGAGCGCGCGAGCAGCCCAGACCCCGGTTCCTCCGGCGATGGCTCCGGCCAGGCCCGACACCACGACGGTCCCGGACACTGTCAGTCCCGACGCCAGAACCACCGCCGGACCACCCTGGGTCGCCCACATGTGTCGGCTAGCCCTCGAACTGTCGGATCATCGCGTCTGTGGCCTCCTCGGGCGTCGACCGACCCGAGACCACGGCCCCGACCGCGTCCTCGAAGGCGGCGCTGACTGCCGAGTAGACGGGGAAGGGCCGCGGTGCCTGTCCGTGTTCCAGAAACTGCCGGAACTGTTCCTGGTAGGGGAACGCGTCCGGACTGTACAGGTCGCTGTCGTCGAACACCGACCGGCGGGTCGGCAGTTGCCCGGCCGCCTCGCAGTACCGGCCCATCGACGCCGGTTCGACGAACTTCGCGACGAAGTCCTTGAGCGCGGCCGCGCCGCCGGAGTCGCCCTCGCGGAACGTTCCCTCTGCGAACCCGCCGACTGCGGTCGCGTACTGGTCGGGCTTTCGCATCGGGATCTCGGCCACCTTCCAGCGCCGCCACCGGTCGTCCTCGGTGCGGTTCCTGAAGTCTTTCTCTATCTGCCAGCTCCCCCCGACGAACATCGCCACCTCGTCCTCGCGGGCGTTCCTGGCCAGGGTCTCGTACTCGGTGATGTCGACAGACCGTCGGGGACTGGCGCCCTCCTCGACGAGCCGTCGCAGGAACGCGAGCGTCCGCTGCATCGCCCGGCGGTTCTCCGCCGCCGAGAGCACCACGTCGCCGACCTCGTCGACCAGCCGCCCGTTCTGTCCCCAGAAGAAGGGGATGGTGGTCGACGACCCGCGGCGGAACTGGAATCCGTCGATCCCCTCGCCGTCGGCGATCGCGCTCCCCACGGCCACCAGGTCGTCCCACGTCCGCGGCGGGTCACCGCCGGCGTACGTGTCGATCAGGTCCTGCCGGTAGTACAGGCACCGACAGTCGGTGTACTTCCAGGCCGCGAGCAGCGACCCGTCGTGCGTCGCGGTCTCGCGGACGAACGGAAAGAAGTCGTACACGTCGGAAACGTAGTCGTCGAGGGGCTGGAGCTGGTCGTAGAGGTCTGGGATCCAGGGATTGTTCACCGTCGATCCGTCGGGGGGCTGTGTCGAGAGCTGCTGTTTCCACCCGTCGGAGCCGGGGTAGGACAGCCCGATCCGGTAGTCCGGGTGGGCGCGTGCCCACTCCTCGTGCTGTGCCCGCAGGGCCGGCGCGGCAGCGGGCTGTGCGCTTTGCTGTTTGAGCGTCCTGTAGAACGGACCGGTGAGCGGGGACAGTTCGGGCTGGGTGTTGCCGGACTGTTCTGGCATGTAGAACTGACTCGTCCAGTAGGACAGTTCGGTCGGTCCTTTGCCGATCCTGTTGTAGGTCACCAGCGGATCGGACTCGTCGAACTGCCTCACCTCCACCGACGGTCCCGGGGCCCCTGCACACCCCGAGAGGAGACCGGCTGCCACCCCTGCCCCGGCTGCGAGGACCTCCCGTCTGGACGCAGTCGCGTCGGAAGCCGGCAGTCGAGCCATTCTGTGTCGGGTATATCGGTAGTCAGTATTAGGAGTGTTGGTGCCGGGAGATTGCCTCATACTGCCGGCCATAAGCCCGTGGGTAATTTCGACTCCCCGTGGGGTCGAATATCTCCACGCAGTTATGGCCGGCAGTATCACAGCAGTGAAACGACGTCGACAGCCCAGATCAGGCCGCGTTCGCGACGGTGAAGCCGCCGTCTTCGAGCGACAGC
>CAYYHG010000031.1:0-22238 GCA_964471665.1 uncultured Halobacteriales archaeon
TGCACTCTCATAGGGAGACCAGTAGTTATTAAAACTTGTGGCAACCCCGGGTGGGCGACCAAAATATTGAAGACCAGTTCGGTCCTCGGTAAGAGTTGCCACATGAGATACAGCAGAGACGAATCCCTCGAACGGCTTCGGGCGACAGTCGAGAACGGCGAACCGATCATCGGAGCAGGCGCCGGAACCGGGATGTCGGCGAAGTTCGCCGAGCGCGGGGGCGTCGACCTGCTCATCATCTACAACTCCGGGCGCTACCGGATGAACGGCCGGGGCTCGCTGGCCGGCCTGTTGCCCTACGGCGACGCCAACGAAATCGTCCTCGACATGGGCCACCAGGTGCTCCCGGTCGTCGAGGACACGCCGGTGCTCGCGGGCGTCAACGGTACCGACCCCTTCCGGGACATGGAGGTGTTCATCGCCGAACTGAGGAGCCGCGGGTTCTCGGGCGTCCAGAACTTCCCGACTGTCGGCATCTTCGACAGGGACTCGACGTTCCGCGCGAACATCGAGGAGACGGGAATGGGCTACGACGAGGAGGTCGACATGATCCAGGAGGCCAGCGAGCAGGGCATGCTCACCTGTCCGTACGCCTTCACCGAAGCGGAAGCCCGCGAGATGACCGAGGCGGGCGCGGACGTCGTCGTCTCCCACATGGGCCTGACCACCTCGGGCGACATCGGCGCCGAGACCGCACTCGATCTGGAGACGGCCGCCGAGCGCGTCCAGGCCCACCACGACGCTGTCAAGGAGATCAACGAGGACGCGCTCGTGATCTGCCACGGCGGACCGATAGCCTGGCCCGAGGACGCACAGTACGTCCTCGACAACACGGAGGGCGTGGTCGGCTTCTTCGGCGCGTCCAGCCTCGAACGCCTGCCCACGGAGGAAGCGATCGAGAACCAGGCACGCGAGTTCAAGGACATCGACCCATGACGGAGTATTTCGTCGAACCGGACGACGTGGAGACACAGGTCTTCGACTGGGGACACCTCAAGTGGCAGACCACGCCCGAGGTCACCGGCGGCGAACGGTTCAGCGCCGGCGTCGTGCGGCTCGAACCGGGCAAGGGCCACGAGCGACACACCCACCCCGACAGCGACGAGTTCCTGTACGTGATCCGTGGCCAAGGCAAGCAGGAGGTCGCCGACGAGAGCCGCGAGGTCGAGGCCGGCGACATGGTCTACATCCCAGAGGGTGTCGAACACGGCACCTGGAACACCGGCTGGGAGACGCTGATCCTGCTGGCGGTCTACGCGCCGCCGGGGCCCGAGGAGGTACTGGCCGACCTCCCCGGGTGTGAGACCGTCCCGCCGGGCGAACTGCCGACCGAGGAGAACGTGGGGGGTGACTGACCGATGGCCGTCGTCGTCGTCGGCACCCTCGACACGAAGGCCGAGGAGATCGGCTTCGCCCGCGACGTGATCGAAGCCCAGGGCGTGGAGGTCCACCTCGTCGATACGGGCGTGATGGACGACCCAGAGATCGAACCGGACACGCCCGCGAGCGACGTCGCGGAGGCCGGCGGCACCTCGCTGGCGGCGTTGCGCGAGGCCGGCGACCGCGGCGAAGCGATCGAGACGATGGGACGGGGCGCCGCCGAGATCGCCACCGACCTCCACGAGGTGGGGATCCTTCACGGCATTCTGGGGCTCGGCGGATCGGGCAACACGTCGGTCGCCACCGAAGCGATGCGTGCCCTTCCGGTGGGCGTTCCGAAGTTGATGGTCTCGACGGTCGCTTCCGGCGATACGGAACCCTACGTCGGGACGCGAGACCTCGCGATGCTGTACTCGGTTGCGGACATCGAGGGGCTCAACCAACTCTCCCGGAAAGTCATCGCCAACGGCGCGCTCGCGATGGTCGGGATGGTCGCCAACGATCCCGACGTCGCGGTCGAGGACCGACCCACAGTCGCCATCACGATGTTCGGCGTCACGACCCCCTGCGTCCAGACCGCACGCGACTACCTCGAGGACCGCGGCTACGAGAGCATTGTCTTCCACGCGACCGGCACCGGCGGCCGCGCGATGGAGAGCCTGATCGAGGAAGGGATCGTCGACGGCGTGCTGGACGTCACCACGACGGAGTGGGCCGACCAGCACGTCGGGGGCGTCCTCGGTGCCGGAGAGGAGCGGCTGGACGCCGCCGCCGAGGCGGGGATCCCGCAGGTCGTCTCGACGGGAGCGCTCGACATGGTCAACTTCGGACCGCGCGAGACCGTCCCCGAGGAGTTCGAGGGACGGCAGTTCCACGTTCACAACCCGCAGGTGACGCTGATGCGGACCACGCCCGAGGAGACCGCCGAGATCGGCGCGATCGTCGCCGAGAAACTCAACGCCGCAGCCGGTCCGACGGCGCTGGCGTTGCCCCTGGCCGGAGTCTCGATGATCGACGTCGAGGGCGAGGATTTCCACGACCCAGAGGCCGACGCGGCGCTGTTCGACGCGCTGCGCGATGGCGTCGACGCCGGCGTCGAACTCGTCGAGATGGAGACCGACATCAACGACGAGGCCTTCGCCGAGGCCATCGCCGCGAAACTCGACGAGTACATGCGCGAGGCGGGCGTCGGACCCGACGAGTGAGCTGATTCGTCCGGGCCGCCCCCGCACCGTTCACATTATGCAAACAACTAAGTGGCGGGGCGAGGGTGAGTGGCAGTATGTTCGGGGAAGACAGCGGGCGGACGCTCAAGACGACGCGGACGTCCCTGCGAGTGCTCGAACTCGTCCTCGAACACGACGGGCTGACCCTCGCCGAGCTGCACAGGATGATCGACAAACCCAAAAGTTCTCTCCACAGCCACCTCACGACACTCCACGAGTGCCGGTACCTGGTGCGGGAAGGCGACACCTACGAGGTCAGTTTCAGGCTCCCGTTACTCGGCGACCGGGTCAGGCACGAGAACCCGGTGGACGCCGTCGGCGGCGACGTCGTCGAGGCGCTGGCCGAGGCGACCGGCGAGGAAGCCAACGCCACAGTCCTGGAACACGGGCGACTCCTGTTCGTCCACGGGGCCTCGGGACGGTCGACCGACGGGGAGGAGGCGGCCGGTGTCCGGACCGAGTACTACCTGCACAACACGGCCGCAGGGAAGGCCATCCTCGCGGAGATGGACCGGAACCGCGTCGAGCGCGTCCTCGAGACGTGGGGACTGGTACGGGAGACAGAGGCGACGATCACGGACCGCGAACAGTTCCTCGCTGCGCTCTCGGAGACCGCCAACCGGGGATACGGCGTCGTCGACGAGGAGTTCGCTCCCGGACTCCTCGCGGTCGGCGCTCCGGTCCACGACACCGACGGGACTATCCTCGGCGGCCTCAGCGTCGGCGGCCCGAAGTACCGGATCGACACCGGGCGTCTCCACCACGACCTGGTCGAGGCCCTGTTCGACGCAGTCGACACCTTCGAGACGGAACTGTCGGCCTGACGTTCTCATTATGTGAATCTCCGTCTCCCGACGCCCGACTCTCCGGAGGATCGGGATCCGCTGGCGTGCCCGAATTACAGTCATATAATTGTAAGAGAACTGCTGGCGCGTGTCGTTCTGGTTGTCTGTGATGTGAACAGACCTATCAGTTTCGACATTCGATAGACTGACCGAATACGTGGATAGACGTGGCCGAAAGATCCACAGGATTTGAATGTTTTCGCCAGAAGCGGTACCGTCGGTCCCGACCTCATCAGATGATTGGCACCCCGAACTGCCGAGAGTCTCCGACGACTCGTCGCCAGCGGTGTTGTCGCGGTCGTCTGTATCTATATTCCTCTCCATATATTATCTTTGATATAGTAAGATATTTTATGTGTCGCCCGCAGGGAACGAGTTCTCGAAGCAGGTCACTCGACGGGCGTCTCGCGGTCGGTCGCGATGGTCCAGTCGGCCGGATCGATCTCCTGACCGTCGATCCCGGCGTACTCGGGGTAGGCGGTAAAGACGAGATACTCCGTCCGGTCTCGCAGGTAGTCGACGAGCGTCCGGAGGTTGGCCTCGTCGAGTCCGCCGACGCCGTCGACGAGCATCACCGGGACGATTCCGTCGACGTCGAACGCCTCGTGGCCGGCCAGGGCCGCGACAAAGCCCAGCAACTCGAGTTCGCCGTCGCTCAGTGCGTCGAGACTCGCCTCGTGGCCGTCGCGCGCGACGACGAGGTCGAACTCGGGGGTCAGCCGCGCCGTCTCGAAGCCGGTGTCGAACCGCGCGAGGACGTCCGCGAGTGCCTCGTCGAACGCCTCCCGTGTCTCGTACCTGATCTCGTCTTTGCGGTTGCGCAGCCGTTCGATCTCGTCACCGATCGAGTCACGCTCGGCCGACAGGCGCTCCACCCGGTCGGCCCGCTGTTCCAGCGACCCGAGTTCGTCGCGGACCTCCTGCAGTTCGGCCTCGCGGTACTTGATCTCGCTCTCGAGGTCGGTCAGTTCCTCGACGGCCTCGTCGACGGTCTCGGCCAGGTCCTCGACGCGCTCTCGTTCCCGGTCCAGACGGTCGCGTGCCTCGGCCAGGCGGTCGCGCCTGTCGGCCAGCCGTTCTTCGAGTCGTGTGATCTCCGATTCCAGCTCGCGTGTTCGCCGCTGTGCGTTTTCGATCTGCTCGCGCCGGTCCGCCAGTGTTGCCAGTTCCTCGCGGCGTGTCTCGGTCTCCGACCGGTGGCTGGCGATCCGCTCTCCCAGCGCCGCCAGCTGCGCTTCGATGTCGGCACGGTCGGCTTCCCCGCCACAGGTAAAGCAGGTCACGACGTCGCCGTCCAGTTCCCGCTCGATGTCGGTGACCAGCCCGATCCTGTTTTCCTCGAGTACCAGTTCCGTCGCCGAGTAGACCGACTGCAACACCTCGAGGTCCCGTTCTCGTCGCTCGAGTTCCGACCGCACCTCCTCGAGGCGTGCGTCGAGGTCCGCTGTGCCGTCCGGATCGATATCCTCGAGCGTCTCGCGTGTCTCCTGGAGTTCTGACTCGGTCCGTTCGACACTCGTCTCGAGACGCTGGACCCGCTCGCTCGCCCGGTCGCGCTCGGAGCGCGCGTTCGCGAGTTCCCGCTGTGTGGACTGGACCGGTGACCCGTCGGCCCGGTCGCCGGCCGCCCGGTCGTGTTCCTCGCGCAACGCCTCGAGGTCCGACTCCAGGCGCGTCACTTTCTCCGTGACGGCGGGCACCCGTCTGGCGGCCTCCTCGGCCTGTGCCAGCTTCGACTCGACCTGTTCGCGCTCGTGTTGCAGGTCGGCGATCCGCTCGTCGATGTTCTGGACCTCCAGGGGGCGAAGCAGGACCGCCTCGAGGTTCTCGCCGGCACGGACCGCGTGCCGGAGCTCGTTGGTCTCGTCGAGACACGCAAACAGGTCGGCGCGGCTGTGATCGTACTCGTCGGTCAGGTACGGGTCCCCGCGCCGATGGACGGTCCCGTTCTCCCGGACGAGTTCGACCTCGACGACCTGCTCGGGTGTCTCGATCCGGACACGTCCCCGGTCTTCGTCCTCCGTCAGCGGCGTTGCGACGCCGAGTGCAGTCTCGATGGCCGCGACGAAACTCGATTTGCCCTGCCAGTTCGACGCCCGGACCGCGTTGGGGCCGGGTTCGACGCTCGCCCGCCCCTCGAGGATACCCGCGATGTTTTCGATCCAGATCTGCCAGGTCATGCGGTGGTCGCTCCATCGGCGTGTGTCTCGCAGACGTATCCCCTGTCGAGTGCCACGTCGAGGGGGACCCGCGTCGGGCACTCCTCGCAGTGTAACTGGATCTGTACCGAGACGGACGCCCGATCCAGGCCGGCCAGTTGTCCCTTGGTTTCGAGCGAGGACAGCGCCGACTCGACCTTCTCGCGGGCGAACGACCGCGCCATCCCGACAGTGTCGCGCTCCCAGTCGCCGCCGGTGCGTTCTTTCGTGCCGTCCAGGCAGTCGGTGAGGTGGGTTCGTACGGTTCCCCACGACACCATGTCGTCCCGAACAGCGTCTGCCTCGACGCCGTCGGCCCGCAGACTCTCGATCACGTCCGCCCGACGGAGAGGGTCATCGCCGGTCAGCGCCTCGTAGTCGTGGTCGATCCGACCCCCTGCCGTCTCGCGGCCACTCTCCACACAGGCCCGCCACAGCAGTCGCTTGTTGAACCATTCGGTCAGCGTCCGGTACCCGACCGCGCTGTGCTCGGCCTCGCCCCGCCACCGTGCGAGCAATCCCTCGTGGATCGAGTCGTGGCGCGGGTCGGCGTCCTCGAGACAGTACGCCGCCACGACGCGGTCGAGTTTGCATCCGCCGCTGGAAGCCATCGACTCTGTGTTTCGCCTGTCGTCTCATAACTGTACTGGACACACTGCTCGCCACACTCCCCGCTCGCCAGCAGCAATTCACACACTTAGTGTGTAAAAACTGTCCGCCGTCGGTATACGGGGCGACCGTCTTCCGGCTACAGCCGGTTCCAGAGGCGTTCGCTGGCCTCGCCGATCGCCTGCATGTCCGCTCTGTCCACGCTCCGTACACCGTCGCCGCGGGCGTAGACGACGTCGCCGTCGACGATGGTGCGGGTCACGTCGCCGCGGCTGGCCGCACTCACCACGTAGTAGGGCGCACTTCCCTCGAGCACGGGGTTGGGACCCAGATCCAGCGTGACGAAGTCCCCGCGTTTGCCCACCTCGACGCTCCCGACCTCGTCGGCCATCCCCATGACCGCCGCGGACCCGATGGTCGCCCACTCCAGGGCCGTGGCCGCGTCGAACCCGCTGGGGTTCGTGTCCTTGAGTTTGTGGATGCCCACGGCAGAGCGCATCGTCTCGAACATGTCCGGATCCCAGCCGTCGTCGCCGACGCCGATCGTCATCTCCTCGGCCTGCATCTTCTCGACGTTCGCGACGCCGACGGCGTTGTTGATGTTCGAGTAGGGGTTGTGCGCGACGGCGACGTCGTTCTCGGCGAGGATTTCGAGTTCCGACTCCGTCGAGTGGACACAGTGGGCCGCGATCACGTCGGCGTCGAAAAAGCCCATGTCTTCGAGTGCGGGAACCGGACGTTTGCCGTAGTCTTCGATCGCGCGGTGGACGTCGACGAGTCCTTCCTCCAGGTGGATCTGGATCGGGCGGTCGTCCTCGCGGGCGCGTTCCGTGGTCGCCTCGACGACCGACTCGGTGTTGGTAAAGAGGGTGTGCAGACAGTAGTGACCCCGGATCCGGCCGTCGCTGTCTTCGTCGATAAAGCGGGCGTTCTCGTCGAGACCCGCCATCGCCTCGTCCTCGGAGTTGCGGGCCGTCTGCTCGAAGGTGAGCATCCCGCGGATGGGCGTCGTGGCGACTCCCTCGGCGACGGCGTCGAGCGCCCCGGGAAGGGTGTTGGGTCCGGAGTAGTTGTCACAGAAGGCCGTGACGCCGCTTTCAAGCATCTCCGCACAGGACCCCAGCGCGGAGAGGCGGGCGTCCTCGTGGGTGAACGCCTCGTCGACGCGCCACCAGATGTCGACCAGCGCCTCGTAGAAACTCTCGGGTGCGACGTCGAGTGGTGCCCCGCGGATGGGGAGGGCGTACATGTGGGTGTGGCAGTTGACCAGCCCCGGGATCACGACCTCCTCGCGCGCGTCGACGTCGGCGTCGGAGACGAAACCGTCCTCGATGGCCCGGATTTCGCCGTCCTCGACGACGACGTGTGCCTCGGTGCGGACCTCGCGCTCGTCGTTCATCGTGACGAGCGTGCCAGCGTTGAGTATCACGTCCGTCCGATTGCCGGGGGCCTACAAAACTATTTGGTCGGTGCGGTCGTGTCTCCCCGCATGACCGACTACCTCATCGCCGGCGCGGACGTCGTGAGTCCGACTGGCGTCCGGCAGGCCGACGTCGCCATCGAGGGCGGCGAGGTCGCGGCCGTCGGCGATCTCTCCCGCGACGCCGCCGAAGTCGTCGACGCCACGGGGATGGTCGCCCTGCCGGGTGTCGTCGACGTCCACAACCACATGCACGACGACGAACTGTTCCCCGACGGCATCGACTTCGCCTCGCAGACGGCGAGTGCCGTCGCCGGCGGCGTGACGACCGTCGTCGAACTCCCGACACAGACGCCCGTCACCACCCCCGGAGCGTTCCGCGCAAAACGCCGCGCCTGCGAGGACCTCGCCCACGTCGACTTCGGACTCGTCTGTGGCAACGTCCAGAACGCGGACATCGACGTGGCGGGGATCGTACAGGAGGGGACGCGGGACTTCAAGACGTTCACCGCCGATCCGTACCTGGCCGAGGACCGCACCATCGTCGAGTTGATGGACCGCGTGGCCACTGCAGGCGGGAAGGTCCGGGTTCACTGCGAGACCCAGGGGATCATGGACCACGCACGCGCCGGGATCGACTCCGACGATCCCGGGGTGTACATGGACTCGCGGCCGGTCGAGGCGGAGCTGGACGCGATCAGCCGCGTCGGATACTTCGCGGAGTACACCGGCTGTCCGCTGCACGTCGTCCACGTCTCCAGTGGCAGCGGCGCGCGCGAAGGGGCACGGTTCAAGTCCCGCGCGAACGTGCCCGTGACGCTGGAGTCCTGTCCGCACTACCTGGCTTTCTCGACGGAGGACGTCGCCGAGAAGGGGCCGTTTCTCAAGGTCAACCCCAGCCTCAAGTCCCCCGCGGAGGTCGACCGTCTCTGGGACGCCGTCCAGGACGGAACCATCGACCTGATCGCCAGCGAGCACTTCCCCACCTACCGGGAGAACCGCGAGCGTGGCTGGGAGGACATCTGGGAGCCCTACGCCGGCCTGCCGGGTATCGAGACGACCCTGGAGTTTCTGGTCAGTGAGGGTGTCCACGCGGGACGGCTCTCCTGGCCGCGGCTCTGTGAACTCCTCTGTGCGCGACCCGCGAAGGAAGCCGGGGTGTTTCCACGGAAGGGACTCGTCCGCGAGGGAACCGACGCCGACCTGGTGTTGATCCGGACCGACGAGTGGACCGTCACCGCGGACGACCTCGCGTACAACGGCGGCTGGACGCCGTACGAGGGCCGGGAGTGGACCGCGAAGGTCGATACCGTCTTCGCCGGCGGCGAGGTGGCGGCCCGGGACCACGAGGTGCTGGCCCGGCCGGGAGACGGCGAGTTCCTCCCGCGCGGGCCGATGGCGTAGCCCGGGTGGATGTCGCGTCTCGCGTCGAACGCCGGCCCGGCGACACACGGTTTAAGTACCGGCGACCAGTGGTGTTCCACATGGCGATGGACCACGTCACTACCCTCGAGTGTACCCTCTGCGGGGCGGCGTACGACCCCGAGAAAATCGTCTACACCTGCGACGAACACGAGGGAACGAAGGGCATACTGGAAGTGAAGTACGACTACGGAGCCGTCCGGGAGAACTTCGACGCCGACCTGGACGGTCACATTCCGAGCCAGTGGAAGTACGAGGCCTTCCTGCCGGTGGACGACGACGCCGACCGGGTGACGCTCAACGAGGGTGGAACCGACCTCTTCGACGCACCGACGCTCAGCGACGAGCTGGGTGTGACGACGCTGGTCAAAGACGACGGGCGCAACCCGACGGGGTGTTTCAAGGACCGTGCCAGTTCGGTCGCGGTCACGAAGGCACGCCACGCGGGTCGGGAGATTATCACCTGCGCCTCCACGGGCAACGCCGCGGCGTCGCTGTGTGGCTACGCGGCCCGGGGCGGCCTGGACTGTCGGATCTTCGTGCCCGGATCGGCCCCCGAGGGGAAACTCGCCCAGCCGCTCGTCTACGGCGCGGACGTCCTCGCTGTCGATGGCTCCTACGACGAGGCCTACGACCTCAGCGTCGAGGTGACCGAACAGTACGGCTGGTACAACCGCAACGCCGCGATCAACCCCTTCCAGGTCGAGGGCAAACGGACGGCCGGCCTCGAGCTGGCCGAACAATCGCTTGTCCGCGGGGAGGTCCCCGACTGGGTGGTCTTCTCGATGGGCGACGGCTGTACCATCGCCGGCGCCTGGAAGGGGCTCCGTGAGTTCTACGAGCTGGGATTCGTCGACGAACGCCCGCGGATGCTGGGCGTCCAGGCCGAGGGCGCGACGGCCATCCACGACGCCTTCCACGGCCACGAGGACGTCTCGGACGTCGCGGACACGATGGCCGACTCGATTTCCGTCGGGCGACCCCGGAACACCGTCAAGGCCTGCCGCGCCCTCGAAGAGAGTGGCGGCACCTCGGTGCTCGTCTCCGACGAGGACATCCTGGCCGCGGAGGTGTTGCTCGGCAGCACCGAGGGCATCTACGCCGAACCCGCCGCCGCGGCGCCCATCGCCGGTGTCCGGGAGGCACTGGACCGGGGAACTGTCGACCCCGGCGACACGGTCGTCATCTCGTCGACGGGCTTCGGCCTGAAGGACACGGAGGGCGCCAAGCAGGCCACGGGCGGCGTCGAGCGCGTCGACCCCGACATCGCGGAGGTCGAGGCCCTCTACGGGACGGCCGAACAGGCCCCGGCCGACGATTGAGAATCGTCGTCTTCTCACAGGCCGATTTGGGACACGTTCGTTTCCTCGGGAGCCACAGGAGTAGAGTTCTGTTGGCCGGAATGAACGTGTGTACGGAGTGTCCCGCGGGCGGCCAGTGCCTCGGGCTACATGTACCCGTCGGCGAACTCGTCGATCATCAGCTCGGGGTCGTCGCCGAGTGGGTAGAGGATCGGACACTGGCAGCCGTTCTCGGCGTACTCCCGCACTTTCGCCCGGCACTGCTCGGGCGTGCCGCTGGCGGTCAGTTTGTGGACCACCTCGTCGGGGATCAGGTGCATCCCCTTCTTGATGTCCTCTTTGTCTGCCGGCCAGCCACCGATGGTCTCGCCGACCTCGTCGATCAGTTCCTGGCTGACGCCGCTGGCTTTCATGATGTGTGGCTGCTGGCCCAGGTACTGCGTGATCAGTTCGCGGGCGTTGTCCAGGGCCTCCTCGGCGTCGTGGTCCATCGAACAGACCACGAGTTGCGGGCGGTCGATGGCCTCGAGTGTGCGGTCGCCGCGGTCGGCGCCCGTCTCCAGGGCGTCGAGGGCCTTCTGGTTGTACTCGGGGCTGACCAGGTAGTTCAGGACGACGCCGTCGGCGAAGTGACCGGTGAGTTCGAGCATCTTGAAGCCGGTCGCGCCGACGTAGACAGGCACCGTTCGCGGCCCGGCGTCGCCGTGGACCACGTCGAGTTCGACGTCGCGCATCTCGACGAAATCGCCGTCGTACGTGACGTTCTCCATGTCGAGCAGATCCTGGACGACCTCGACACACTCGCGCATCGCACGGAGCGCACCGCTGCGGTCGATTCCGACCTTCTCCGCGAGGGGATCCCACCAGGCGCCGATCCCACAGAGCACGCGGCCGGGCCCGGCCAGTTCCTCGAGTGTGCTCATCGTCTGTGCGATCAGCGCCGCGTTGCGCGTCCAGTTGTTGATGACGCCCGATCCCACCCTGATGTCGTCGGTGACAGCCGCGTAGGCGGCCATGGGTGTGATGGCGTCGCGGGCCAGTCGGGACTCGGCCTGCCAGACCTCGTCGAAGCCCTGGTCTTCGGCGTACTGGACCAGCGCCATGTTCTCGCGGATGGAATGTTTGTCCTGCAGATACATGCCGACGCGGTCCCCTCTGTCGCTGACTCGCTTACTGTCGCTCATGGAATCGTCCTGGTCGTAGACCCAGAGCGGATAAATAAGTATGGGCCGGCGACGACTTTCGCCACGGACGCCGCCGTTCGCCCCCGAAACTATACGTGGCCCGCTCGTGTCTCGCCAGGAGTTGTTCGTTCTTTTCGGAGAACCGTGGCGGTGGACACTCTTCCCATCGCCAAAATGGAGGTGACTGTCGAGACCGCGGGTCGGTCGGGTCGGGACACGGACCGGTCTCGCCGGCGGAAGCTTTAACCAGCGGCCCGGAGACTGACGTACTGCACGACTGTTCGCGGTAGTCAGGAGTGTACTCAGAGATGCAAACAGACCTTCGCGGCAAGGACATGATCACAGTCCAGGAGTGGAGCAAGCCGGAACTCACCTCGGTACTGGACGTCGGCGACCGGCTCAAGGCGGAGTTCGCCGCCGACCAGTGGGCACACTTCGGCGCACTGCAGGGGTACTCCCTGTTCGAACTGTTCTACAACACCTCGACGCGGACCCGCTCGTCGTTCGAGGCGGGCGTCAACCAGCTCGGGGGCTATCCCCACATCATGACCCCCGACCAGCTCCAGCTCGAACACGGCGAGTCCGCAGCGGAGACTGCGAGGGTGCTCTCCCGCTACGGCCACGCCCTCGCGGTGCGCTGTCTCGGCTCGGCCGTGGACTTCGAGTATCCCCGTGGAACCGAAATCCTCCGGGACTACCAGGCCGGCGCCGACATCCCGGTCTACAACATGCAGTGTGACACGTACCACCCCTGTCAGACGCTCGCCGACCTCCAGACCGTCCGCGAGCGGAAAGGCTCGATCGAGGACGTGAACTTCACCATCTCGTACGCGTACGCCCCCGAGGTCCGCCGGCCCGTCAGCGTCCCACACTCCTCGGTGCTGGGCTTTACGAAGATGGGCGCAGACGTCACGCTCGCCCACCCCGAGGAGATCGACCTCGACCCGACTATCGTCGAGCAGGCCCAGGACAACGCCGACGAGGCCAACGTCGACTTCACGGTCGAACACGACATGGAGCGTGCCTTCGAGGGTGCCGACGTCGTCTACCCGAAACACTGGGTCTCCTACAGAGTGGGCGAGCGGGGCACCGAAGAGGAAAAAGAGATACACGATCAACACACCGACTGGATCTGCGACGAGGCGACGCTCGACAACGCCGACGACAACGCCATCTACATGCACTGCCTGCCGGCAAAGCGCGGGTTCGAGGCGACCGACGCGGTCATGGACGGCCCGCAGTCGGTCATCTACGACCAGGCCGAAAACCGGATGCACGCACAGAAGGGACTGATGCTGTTGACGATGGGTGGCCGCGGCTGGTAAGATGGCAGACGATTCTCCCGCCTACGAACCGATCGGTCCCGAGCCGAACTTCGAACTGGACGTCGAGGCGCCGGACTTCTGGGGGACTCCCCGCGAGAAGCCCCTCTGTGTCATCGCCCTCGGCGGGAACGCGCTCACGCCGCCCGGGGGGACGGGCACCTTCGCCGAGCAGATGGACGCCCTCGGGCGGACCGCCGAGCGCGTCGTCGCGGTGATGAAGGCCGGCTACAAGGTCGTGCTGACACACGGCAACGGCCCCCAGGTCGGAGCCCTACTCCTCCAGCAGGAACAGGGCGAACCGCCCGCCCAGCCCCTCGAAGCGTGTGGCGCGATGTCGCAGGGTCAGATCGGGTACATGCTCTCCCAGCAGATGTACCGGAAACTCGAACAGGACTGGAAACACGTCCCGGTTGCGTGTCTCCTCACGCAGTCGATCGTCGATCCCGAGGACCCCGCCCTGGAGAACCCGACCAAGCCGGTCGGGCCGTTCGTCGACGAACAGAGAGCCGGGGCGATGCGCGACCAGGGGATGACGGTCAGGAAAGTCACCGACACCGGCGACCGCGACTACAGGCGGGTCGTCCCCTCGCCGGAACCGAAGGGTATCGTCGAGGAGGTGCCGGTCAAGCGGCTGATCGACCAGCGCGACCTCGTCATCTGCGGGGGAGGCGGTGGCGTCCCCGTGGCCAGGGACCGCGGCGAGATCGACGGCTACGACGCGGTCGTCGACAAGGACCTCCTCACGCAGGTCGTCGGCCACGCGCTCGACGCGAACAACCTCGTCATCCTCACTGACGAGGACGGCGTCTACCTGGATTACGGGACGCCCGACGAACGACTGCTGGAGGAGGTCACCGCGGACCAGCTCCGCGACCACCAGGCGGACGGCCAGTTTCCCGAGGGAAGCATGGGCCCGAAAGTCGAGGCGGCGATCCGGTTCGTGGAGGGCGAGTCCCGGCGCGAGCGGCGGGCGCACGTCGCCGCGCTGGACGACGCCCTCGACGCGCTCGACGGCGACGCCGGGACGACGATCCTGGACAGCGGATGACCGGGACGCCTGCGGCCGCGAGTGCGCTCGCGCCGTCTCGGATCTCAACAGGTTTAGGGCCGTGCCCGACGGAACGCAGCCCGTGATCTGTGCGCTGGCCTCGGTCGGCGGATCGCTGGACTGGCTGGCCCGCCTCGTCGAGTCCGCAACCGGCTGGGGCGGGTTCGTCGTCATCGCGGTCTACTCCTTTCTGATCGCGTTCCTCCTGCCACTGCCCAGCGAGGTCGTCCTCGCTGCCCCGCTCGCACTCCCGATCCCGCGGTGGCTCGAACTGCTGTTTGTCATCCTCGTCAGCGCCACGGGCAAGGCCGCCGGGAGCGTGTTCGCGTTCCACATCGGCTACGAGGCCAGGCAGGCCGGTCCGGTCGTGCGAGCGATCGAGCGACTCGGCGTCCCGATCCGGGAGTGGTCGAGGCGACAGGCCGTCCGGATCGCAAGACAGTACGGCTACGTCGGGCTCGCCGCCGCGCTCTCAGTGCCCGGGTTTCCCGACACCATCTCCATCTACGCCTTCTCCGTTCTGGGCGAGGACTACCACAAGTTTGCGGTCAGCACGTTCGTCGGGAGTGCCAACAGGCTACTGGTGACGCTGGCCGTCTACAGAGGCACCATCGCGCTGTGGTGATACTGTCGCGTCCCTCCGTGCAGATGTTCGGCGTCCCGGGGTGCCGAAACTGCTCGCGCGTCGGGCAGTCAGTGAGACCGAACCCGCCCGGAGTCCGGGGCCCGGGGCCGGGGCCGGCGCTCAGAGTTCCAGGCCCAGCGCGGCGTAGACGTCGCAGGCCCGGACCACGTTCTCGACGTCGACCCGTTCGTTGGCTGCGTGGGCCCACTCCTCTCGCGAGGGGCCAAAGCCGATGGTCGGAATCTCCGCGACGCCCATCGTGTAGTTGCCACTCGTCGAGAACGTCCACTTCCTGACCTCGACCTCGCTGTCGAGCACCGCGTCGGCGATCCTGTGGGTATCCCGGACGAGCGGGTGGTCGGCTTCGAGGAGCCACGTCGGGTAGTACTTCTTCGACTCCATCTCGTAGCCCGTCCACGTCGGGCGGTCGAACGTGAGCGTCTCGACCGACGCGTCGACCTCGTCGCCGTACGCCGCGACGGCCGCGTCGACCGCGTCCCGGAGTTCGGCGTGGGCGGTCTCCTCGTCCTCGCCGATGGTGAGCCGCCGGTCGACGTAGGCGGTCACCCCGGCCGGAACCGCGTTGTTCGACGGCGTGTCGACCTCGACGTTCGTCGCCGCGATGGTTCCCTTCCCGAGGAAGTCGTGTGCCGCAGTCTCGGTGTTCAGTTCCTCGACGCGGTCGAGGAGTTCGGCGGCGTGGTAGAGCGGATTGACGCCGCGCTCGGGCGCGCTGGCGTGACAGGACTGTCCGCGGAGGTCGACCCGCAACTCGCAGCGCCCGCGGTGGCCCCGTTTGACGTCCATCTCCGAGGCCTCGCCGATGACCACTGCCTCCCAGTCGACGTCCAGTTCCTCGATCACGTACTTCATCGCGTGACCCTCGCTGACCTCCTCCATGAGTTCGCCGGTGACGTAGACGTCGTGTTGGGGGTCGCGGTCGAGACTCGCCAGTGCCCCGCCGCCGTAGACCATCGACGCCATTGCGCACTTCATGTCCGCCGTGCCCAGCCCGTACATCTGCCCGTCCTCGATTTCGGCCGCGTAGGGGTCGCGGTCCCACTGGTCGCGGTCGCCGTAGCCCACGGTGTCGACGTGGGAGTTCAGCATGACTGCACCGTCCTCCCGGCCCTCGACGACGCCGTGGACGTTCCCGAACTCGTCGACGAACGCCTCGTCGTAGTCCAGCCGTTCCATCTCCGCGCGAATGCGCTTTGCGACCTCCTCCTCATCCTCTCCTACGGTCGTCGCCGACGGGATGGCGACGAGGTCCTGCAGGAACTCGATACAGTCCTCGCGGTGGTCGTCGACCCACTCGCGGATGGCCGGCGTCGCCTCTTCGAGACTCATAACGACCGGTCCTTCCGCGGATGGGACTATAAATTTGCGAGGTTCGAGTCGACGCGGTGGGTTCAAGCCCCCTCCCCGGCTGGTGGCCGCATGGACGGGTTCGCCATCGACGGGAACCGACTCCGAGTGCGGTTCGAGACGTTCAACGGGATCGGTGCCACCGACGCCGGCGGGGTCGACCGGCCCGCGCTGTCCGACGCCAACAGGGAGGCACGGGACACGCTCGTCGAGTGGTTCGAGGATGCGGGACTGTCCGTCACCGTCGACGAGATGGGCAACATCTTCGGCCGCCGCAGGGGCACCCGCGACGACGCAGACCCGGTCCTGTTCGGCTCGCACGTCGACAGCCAGTACAACGGCGGGCGCTTCGACGGCGTCGTGGGCGTCCTCGGCGCGCTCGAAATCGTCGAGTCGCTGAACGACGCCGGCCACACCACCGACCGGCCGCTCGAAGTCGTCTCCTGGACCAACGAGGAGGGCGTCCGCTTCCAGCCCGACCTGCTGGGCAGCGGCGTCTTCAGCGGGAAGTTCGACACCGAGTTCGCCCACTCCCGGGAAGACGACGCCGGGAACACTGTCGGGGAAGAACTCGAACGCATCGGCTACAGGGGGGAGGTCCCCTGCGAGCCCCGCGACCTGCACTGCTATCTGGAGTTACACGTCGAGCAGGGGCCCTACCTCGACGACAACGACCTGTCAGTGGCGGCGGTCGACGGCGTGTTCGGCTTCGCGTGGCTGGAAGTCACCGTCGAGGGAAAGGCGGACCACGCCGGGCCGACGCCGATGAACACGAGGCAGGACGCCCTGGTCGGCGCCAGCGACGTCGTGACTGCGGTGCGCCGGCTGACCGCGACCGGAGGTGACGACCTCGTCGGGACCGTCGGGAGTCTCGACGTCTGGCCGGACTCGGTGAACGTCATCCCCGAGCGCGTCACGTTCACCGTCGACCTCCGCTCGGCCGAGGACGTTGTCGTCGACGCCGCAGTCGAGCGCATCGAGGAGGAAATCGAGTGGGCCGCCGGGCGGGAGGGACTCGACTTCGAGTGCGAGGAACTGATGCGCGTCGAGAGCGCGACGTTCGACGAGGGGTGTGTCGAGAGCATCCTCGAAGCGATGGCCGAGGCGGGCTACCCCGAGACGCGCCTGACCAGCGGCGCCGGACACGACGCGAGTTACCTGAACGACGCCTGCCCGACGGCGATGGTGTTCGTTCCGAGCGTCGACGGGGTGAGCCACCGCGAGAGCGAGTACACCGAGTGGGAGGACGTCCTCGCGGGCGTCGAGGTGCTCGGTCGGGCCGTCCTCCAGCAGGCCGACGAGTAGTCGCAGTCGTCGAAGACGACGGGTGAAGTTTTTAACGGCGTGTGCGCTTGGTGGACGTGGTATGATACTCACGGGGACCGTTGTTGCGGATTCCTCAACGCTCGTCAGGGACGGCGCAGTCGTCGTCGAGGGGACCGACATCGTCGCGGTGGGTGACCGGGCAGACCTCGTCGACCGGTACCCGGATCACCGCGAGCAGTCCTACGACGTGCTGGTGCCGGGCCAGGTCGGCGCACACATTCACTCCGTCCAGAGTCTCGGCCGGGGCATCGCCGACGACACGGAACTGCTGGACTGGCTGTTCGACTACATCCTCCCGATGGAGGCGACGCTCACAGCGGAGGAGATGGAGGTCGCCGCACGCCTGGGCTACCTCGAACTCGTCGAGAGCGGGACGACGACGGCCATCGACCACCTCTCGGTCGCCCACGCCGACCGCGCGTTCGAGGCCGCCGGCGAGATGGGTATCCGCGGTCGACTCGGGAAGGTGCTGATGGACCAGCGCTCGCCCGAGGGTCTGCGGGAGGACACCGACGAAGCACTCGCCGAGACCGAGCGTCTCATCCGGGAGTACCACGGCAGCCACGGCGGCCGAATCCGGTACGCCGTCACGCCGCGTTTCGCGGTCTCCTGCACCGAAGAGTGTCTCCGGGGGTCGCGCGAACTCGCGGACGCGTACGACGGCGTGCGCATCCACACTCACGCCAGCGAGAACCGCAGCGAGATCGCGACCGTCGAGGACGATACCGGCATGCGCAACATCCACTGGCTCGACGAAGTGGGGCTCACGGGTGAGGACGTCGTCCTCGCACACTGCGTCTGGACCGACGAGAGCGAGCGGGAGGTGCTAGCCGAGACCGGCACGCACGTCACCCACTGCCCGTCCTCGAACATGAAACTCGCCAGCGGCATCGCGCCGGTTCCGGACTATCTCGACCGTGGCATCAACGTCGCGCTGGGCAACGACGGGCCGCCCTGCAACAACACGCTCGACCCCTTCACCGAGATGCGCCAGGCCAGCCTCCTGGGGAAGGTCGACTGTCTCGATCCGACGGTCACGCCCGCAAAAACGCTGTTCGAGATGGCGACCATCAACGGCGCGAGGGCGGCCGGGTTCGAGACGGTGGGGAAACTCCGGGAGGGGTGGCGGGCCGACGTCGTGGGCCTGACCACGGACGTCACCCGCGCGACGCCGCTGCACGACGTGCTCTCCCATCTCGTCTACGGCGCACGCGCCTCGGACGTCCAGTTCACAATGGTCGACGGCGATGTGCTGATGGCCGACGGCGAGGTCCTCGTCGCGGACGCCGAGGGGATACGCAGCGAAGCCCAGGAGATCGCCGAGAACCTGGACCTCGAAGCGGCCCGGGAGAGCGCGCAGGAAGTGAAACCCTGATCGCGGGTTCCGAAGGGGTTCGCTCTACAATTTTGTCCGGTCGGGATCGAGAAACGCCCCGTAGTCCTCGCCGAGCGTTCGGAGGAAATCGGGGGAGACCTGCGCGACGCGTTTCTCGATTTCGGACTCGTAGATCGGCCGGAGTGCCCACAACATTACGTACGAGTCCCGTCGTGCGAGTGTCTTGCCCTCGTCCAGGTCGGTGTAGGTGATCTTCCGCGCCCACGCGTTCTCGGCATAGAAGCCCGTGGTGAGAAGCGCGGCCGTATAGGCGGGGTCGTCGACAGTCTCGTCGTATCTGTCCGGGTGTTTGTCGTCGGAAACGACGAGCGCAGGCCGGCTCGACCTGGCACCGTACGGATCGTGGTCGAGCACGACGACCGCGCCCTGGGGGTAGTAGGTGGCCATCCCTCACTCGTCGATATCCGGCATCTCGGCGATGTCGTCCAGCTCCGACTCCGCGTCGTCCCGTTCCCGGTCAGACTCCTGTGGGGGTAACGGTTCTTTTCCGAGATCCGGGAGGTCATCGTCCCAGTCGGGATTCGCCGCGAAGTCGTCCTCCCCGAGCAACCGCTCGAACGTTTCGGCGTCCTCGAAGGACCGGAGACGGCGGTAGATGGCGTCCCGCCGGTCGTGGTTGATGTGGACGTGCGTCCCGTCAGCGTGCCACTCGGCAAGTCCCTTCTCCAGGAGCCGGTCGACTGTTTTGTAAACGCTCGTCTGTTTCACGCCGGCATACTCCCCGAGTTCGGTCTTCGTGAACGCCGCGTTCGGGTGTCTCGCGAGAACGGCCAAAATCTGAGCCTCGTTTGTCCCCGGCCGCACGTCGACCGGTTCGTCGTCGTCGCGGTGTATCTCTATTGGCATCGTCTGTGTCAGTTCCTGTCTAATCTCATCTAATCGTGTCAGGTACAAAAACCCCGTGCTCTACCGACCCCCGGCCAGGAGAATTTATAACGAGGCACCGAATACCGAACAGGTGTGGAACTCGACGTCAGTGGTCTCGTCTGTCCGCAACCGACGGCGGTCGTCCGCCGGTGTCTGATGGAACTCGACCCGGGCGAGGAACTGGTGGTCACGGGCGACTACCCCCCGGCAGAGCGTTCCATCCGGCGGTCCTGTTACAAGCACGGGTTCGCCGTCGAGGAGGGCCCGCCGACCGACGAGGGCGAGTTCTCGCTGCGCATCGTCGTCACGGAGTCGGCCACACTGGAGGCGACGTCGCCGGCTGAATCCGCCGAGGAAACCGGGGAGTGACCGGCAGAGCTGTGGCAACCACAGATATTTGTGTCGGTGCGTCCATCTTCCGAGGTACGACAGTCCGTGGGCCGGTCGCGCGGTTCTGGAGGCCGTCCGGAGACGGCGGGACCGGCCGCGGACAGACAGGAGTGATACACGTGGAAATCGACCTGACGATAAACGGCACGCATCAGACCATCGAGGCCCGCGGGGACGACGACCTGGCGACGGCCCTGCGGGCAGCGGGCTACAAGGGTGTCAAGTGTGGCTGTGACGGCGGCGTCTGTGGCGCCTCGAAGGTCATAATCGACGGCGAGGCGCAAATGGCCTGCGGGCTGGACGCGAGCGAGGCCGTGGGCAGCGACGTCGAGACCATCGAGAACCTCGGCACGCAGGACGACCTCCACCCCATCCAGCAGTCCTTCGTCGACCACTTCGCCGTCCAGTGTGGCTTCTGCATCCCGGGGATGATCATGGAGGCCAGGGACCTCCTCTCGGAGACGCCCGACCCCTCCGAGCGGGAGGTCCGCGAGGCAATCGACGACAACGTCTGCCGGTGTACCGGCTACCAGAAACCCGTCGAGGCGATCCTCGACGCGGCCGACCGACTCGACGTCGCCGCCGCGACCGACGGCGGCCAGCCTCGAACCGTCGAGCGCGACTCCTCGAAACCTGGTGATCACAGTGACTGACAACGATACCCGAGCGGACGGCGGTACAGCATCCAGAACGGAGGCCGACACGGACGTGGACGAGATCGACGACACCGGCCAATCGCCTGACGTGGAGGAGCCCGCAAACAACAGGCTGGACCCCGAGGACCGACACAGCGTCTCCCGGCCGACAGAGAAACACGACGACCGCAAACTCGTCACCGGCGAGGCGAAGTACACCGCCGACTACGACGAGCAGTTCCCCGACCTCGCTCACGCGCGGGTCCGCCGGAGCGAGATTCCTCACGGCCGCGTCGTCGAGGTCGACACCAGCCGGGCCGAGGCCATGGACGGCGTCCTCGCCGTGCTGACGCCGTGGTCCGAGGACGTCCCCGACGCGAAGTACACCAGCGCGGGCCAGTCCTACCCCGAACCGAGCCCCTGGGACATGCAGGTCTTGAACGAGAAAGTCCGGTATGTCGGGGACCCAATCGCCGCCGTCGCAGCGGAGGACGAGCAAACGGCGGAGGCCGCCGTCGATGCCATCGAGGTCGAGTACGAGGAAGGCGACCACGTTCTCGACGCCGAGGCGGCCTTCGACGAGGACGCCCCGCAACTGTTCGCCGAGGAGGACGTCGAGAACAAGATCGTCGGACACGACTACGACCGCAACCGGATGTCCCACATCGGCGGGACGCTGGGCGACGTGGACACAGCCTACGACCGCGAGGACACACACGTCCACGAGACGGAGTGGGAGACCATCCGCCAGTCCCACGCGCAGGTCGAACTCCACACGACGCTGGCCTACACCGACGAGGACGACCGCCACGTCGTCATCACGAGCACGCAGGTCCCGAACCACACCCGCCGGCAACTCTCGCACCTCTTCGACATCCCCATCCGAGATATCAGGGTGAAGAAACCCCGCGTCGGCGGCGGCTTCGGCGGCAAGCAGGCGATGGTGGTCGAACCCATCCCCATGGCGCTGATGCTCGCGACCGGCCGGCCGGTCATCTACGAGGCCACCCGGGAGGAGGAGTTCCAGGCGATGCGCTCCCGGCACCCGATGAAGGTGCGCGCCAGGAGTGCCGTCACCGCCGAGGGCGACATCGAGGCCCTGGAACTCTACGCGCTCTCGAACACCGGCGCCTACGGCAGCCACGGGATGACCGTCGCGGGCAACGTCGGCAGCAAGCCGATGCCCCTCTACTCGAAGGTCGAGAACATCCACTTCGAGGCCGACGTCGTTCACACGAACACGCCACAGACGGGCGCGATGCGCGGGTACGGCGCGCCCCAGGGCACGCTCGCGCTGGAGGGACACCTCGACGAGGTCGCCCGTGACCTCGAACTGGACCCCATCGAGTTGCGACAGCGCCACTACATGGAGGAGGGCGACCTGGACGAGATCGCCGGCATGATGGGCGGGGAGGGTGCCGAGCGGGTCATCCGTTCGTGCGGCCTCGACGAGTGTGTCGAGCGCGGCATGGCGGCCATCGGCTGGGACGAGATCGAACAGCCCGAGGCCGATCACCTGCACCGCGGGGCCGGGATGGCCCTCTCGGCACAGGGGACCGGCGTCGCGGGGGACGAACTCGGCGGCGCCCAGATCATGATGAACGAGGACGGCTCCTTCCACCTGATGGTCGGCGGTGTCGACATCGGGACTGGCGCCGACACCGCGTTCGTCC
>CAYYHG010000032.1:0-21946 GCA_964471665.1 uncultured Halobacteriales archaeon
AGAAGGCGAGGAGGACGAAGAAGACGAGCAGGACGAGGAAGACGAAGAAGACGAGCAGGACGAGGAAGACGAAGAAGACGAGAACGAAGAGGAAGACGAGCAGAAAGAAGACGAAGAGCCCGGGAACCGGGGTAACGGAAACGGCAACAGCAACGGAAACGGCAACGACGACGGCAACGGTAACGGCGGCGGTCCGCCGGACGACAGAGGACCGCCGGGCAACTGACAGGTAGCCGCGTCGCTTCGGTAGGGTTTTCCCGCCCGTCCCCTTCTCTTCTGGCATGATTGCGCCCATCAGTGAGCAACTCGACGAGTCCGCCGCCGCGCGCGAGGACGGCAGTCGAAAGATCGGCTGGGCACGCCAGCACATGCCGATCATGGCGGACCTCCGGGAGCGCTTCGAGGCCGAGCAGCCGTTCGCCGGCGAGCGGATCGGCATGGCGATGCACGTCGAGGCCAAGACCGCAGTGCTTGCCGAGACGCTGGCGGCCGGCGGCGCCGAGGTCGCCATCACTGGCTGCAACCCGCTCTCGACACACGACGACGTCAGCACCGCACTCGACGCCATCGACGGGGTCACCTCCTACGCCCGCCGCGGTATCGGCGACGAGGAGTACTACGAGGCCATCGAGGCCGTCATCGCCCACGAACCCACCGTCACTGTCGACGACGGCGGGGACCTCGTGTTCGCCATCCACGAGGACTACCCCGAACGCGTCCCGGACATCCTCGGCGGCTGCGAGGAGACGACCACGGGCGTCCACCGGCTGCGTGCGATGGCCGAGGACGGTGCCCTCGAGTATCCGATGTTCGCGGTCAACGACACGCCGATGAAGCGGCTGTTCGACAACGTGCACGGCACCGGCGAGTCCTCGCTCGCCTCGATCGCGATGACCACGAACCTCTCCTGGGCGGGCAAGACAGTCGTGGTCGCTGGCTTTGGCTACTGTGGGAAAGGCGTCGCCCGGAAAGCCAGCGGGCAGAACGCCGACGTCGTCGTGACCGAGATCGATTCCCGCCGCGCGCTTGAAGCCCACATGGAGGGTTACGACGTGATGCCGATGGCCGAGGCCGCCGCGGAGGGTGACGTGTTCGTCACGACGACGGGGAACCGCGACATCATCGTCGACGAGCACTTCGAGGCGATGGCCGACGGCGCCGTTCTCGCGAACGCCGGCCACTTCGACGTGGAGATCGACCTGAACGCACTCTCGGATCTGGCTGTCGACACCTACGAGGCCCGCGAGGGTGTCCGGGCCTACGAGATGGCAGACGGCCGGCGACTACACGTCCTCGCAGAGGGCCGACTCGTCAACCTCGCGGCGCCCGTCTCCCTGGGCCACCCCGTCGAGGTGATGGACCAGAGTTTCGGCGTGCAGGCTGTTTGTGTCCGCGAACTCGTCGCAGAGGGCGGGGCCTACGGCGCGGGCGTCCACGACGTCCCGGACGCCCTCGACCGCGAAATCGCCCAGATCAAACTCGCGGCCGAGGGCGTCAGTATCGACGACCTCACCGCCGAACAACGCGAGTACATGGACTCCTGGCAACACGGGACCTGACTCGCGCAGATCGGGGCAGGCGTCCACCGATCAGATGTTTCTGGTGTCGTCGATGTGGAGGACCCTGTCGAGGGTCAGTTCGATCTGCCCGTTGACGATGTCCCCGCCGCGGTTTTTCGACACCTGCAGGTGATACTTCTTCTCCCTCGATTTCATAACGGGTTCCAGGGTCCAGACGATGTCTGCTATCGAGAGGGTCCGCTCCCGGAGTGTCGGTTTGTCCTCGTGGTCGATACAGTGGAGAATTCCCAGGCCGCTGGTCTGCATGACCTGTTCTTTGAGTTCGTTCAGGACCGTCTGATACTTCTTCTCCTGGCCGGTCCGCTCCAGGGGTGTCACCGAGTCCAGGACGACGTTGGCCTGTCTGTCGACGGACCGGACCAGTTCGAAGGTATCGTCGAGCGGCGTACTCCCGTCGGTCAGGTCCGACGAGAGCGACCGCCCGCCAGTGATCTCCTTTGCCAGTGTGCTCTGCATGTTCGTCTCCCTGACGATGGAGGCGACCTCGACCTGCGCGCCCCGGTCGGTGACCCGGTCGAGGTCCCGACGGACGGCTTTCTCCCGGCGTATCGTCGAGATGAACAGCGATGGACGCTTCTGCATCAGCGTGTAGACGAGCGCCTCGCTCTGGCTCGCTGGCGGCGCCCTGATCGCCAGGAGAGAACCCGGACGCAATCCGCCGTTCAAGTGCCGATCCAGTATGTCGTCTCCAGATGTCATCCGCTCCGTCGTTGACCGACTACTACTGTCCGACATGTTTGCTATATTTTATTCCTGCGGGCGACCATTCCGTCACGACTGGCGGTGTTGTGCGCCCTCTGTCTGACAGCAGGTCCGCCATACACTTATTTATTGACCTGTTAGTCCGGGTCATCGGGCCGCTATACCTTGCGGAATCGAAACACTCAGGCCCTGCGGTGCGAACACCGGACCATGGCCGACGGTGCGGATGGGTCCCCGACCGAGTGGAACCCCGACGACTACGACAGCGGCCACGACTTCGTCTTCGAGTACGGCGCCGACGTGGTCGACCTGCTCGACCCCGCCCCGGGCGAGCGAGTGCTCGATCTCGGCTGTGGGACCGGTCACCTCACTGCCGACATCGCCACTGCCGTCGGAGACACGGGACTGGTCCTGGGTATCGACCAGTCCGGGGAGATGGTCGCCCGGGCCCGGAAAGCCTACCCCGACCACCAGTTCGTGCGTGCCGACGCCCGCGCCTTCGCCACCGACGACCAGTTCGACGCGGTCTTCTCGAACGCCGCACTCCACTGGATCCCCGAACAGGACGCAGTCGTGGAGACAGTTCGGAATCTACTCCGGCCCGGTGGCCGGTTCGTCGCGGAACTGGGCGGAGCAGGCAACGTTGCGACCATCGTCGAAGCGGTCCAGGCGGTCTGTGCCCGGCGTGGACACGACGTCGACCATCCGTGGTACTTCCCGACGGTCGGCGAGCACGCGAGTCTGCTGGAGCGCCACGGGTTCAGGGTCACGTACGCGCGGCTGTTCGACCGGCCGACTGAACTGGACGGCGGCGAGGACGGCCTCCGACAGTGGCTCGGAATGTTCGGCGACGGCCTTCTCGCACCGCTGTCGGCCGACGAGCGGGAGGCCGTCGTCGCGGCTGTCGAACGGCGACTGCGCCCGGACCGCTACGACGCCCAGTCGGAGACCTGGACGGCCGACTATCGGCGGTTGCGGTTCGTCGCCTCTCTGGATGGTAGTTTTGTCGGGGACTGATACTGTCGAGTGCAAGTCCGGGGCGGTGTCGACCCCCCCATGTGGCCGCTGGGATGGGATTCAAGATTGTTCGCGCACAATGCCGACACGGGAGAGCCGGAACTCGAAATCGAACTGGAACTCCCGGGCCGACCCGACGAAAACGCACCCGACATCGAGTGAGAGACCGGATCCGCGCCGCCGCCGGCGAACATACTTGTCCGTCCGAGCCCTACTAGAGACGAATGCGATGGTCCCGCGTCCGCGTCGCTGCGCTGGTGGTAGTCCTCCTCGTGGGCGGTGCGCCACTGGTCGCCGTCCATCCAGCCACGGCAGCCGACGCAAGACTCACGCTGACGGACGCAACGGTGTCGCCGGATACGCCGGCGGCCGGTGCGCCGATAACAGTCTCGACGACGGCCCGGTTCTCGGCGGGGAGTAACACCTCGCTCTCGCTGGATTCCGTCCGGGTCGTCCGCGCAGACGGCGAGGAGACGCTCGGCGAGGCGACGGACCTCGGGACGCTCTCGCCGGGCGAGACGCTCTCGGTCCCGGTGACGTTCACCGTCGAGGAACCGAGGGTCCACGACCTCGAACTGATCGTCGTCGGCACCGACGAGGAAGACGAGACGACGAGGGCAACCCGACCGCTGACCGTCGGCGTCGAGGTCGGCGCCCCGCAACTCGAGTTCGACACCGACCGGCTGGTGGCGGGTGCCGACGGCGAGGTCGGCGTCGAGGTGGCGAACCCGACCACTGCGCCGCTCCGGGACATCGACCTCCGGCTGACGAACCCCGAGAGCGGCGGCCAGGACAGGCGGACGATACCGGCGCTTGCCTCCGGCGCCACCCAGACAGTGAATCTGAGTGCCCGGGGACCACAGCCGGGCGCGGCCGAACTGGCCGTCGAGGTGACCTACACTGATCCGACCGGCGCAGAACGAACCGCGACACACGCCCGCACAGTCGACGTGACGGCGCTGTCGGTCGACGTCGGCGTGCGTGCCGAGCCAGCAGCGTCGGACACCACTCAGCAGGTCCCCGACGGGATCGGCGGCCTCGTCGGAGGTGACAGTGCGCTCCAGACACAGACCGAGGACGACGAGGAGAGTGCAGACGGCATCGACGTGACGGTGACGAACTTCGGGAACGCGCCCGTCGAGGACGTGGTCCTGACCGGTCGGACCGAGGACGGTGCAGTCCTCGCGTCGGTCGGGCGGTTCGCCGTCGCGGACACCCTCGAGGGCGGGGAATCGGCCACAGCGACAGTCGATCTCTCGCGGGTCCGGGGGGTCGACGGGCTGCGGTTCGTCGCGAGCTACGACACGCCCGGGGGCCGGTCCGAGTCCGTGCTCGCGTACAACTACTCGGCCGCCCGGGGGGCCGTGGCCGTGACCGGCCTCGACGTGACCGTCGACGACGAGGGGTCGGTCAGCCTCAGCGGCAACCTCGCGAACACCGGCGACGGCGAGGTGACGAGCGCAGTCGTCTCCGTCCAGCCCAGCGAGTACGTCGACCCGGCGTACCCCCAGCGGACCTACTTCGTCGGGACCGTCGGGGCCAGCGAGTTCGCCCCATTCGACCTCACCGCGCGGGCCGACGCCGAGAACGCGACGGCGGTCACGCTCCGGGTCGCGTACACGGCCGGCGACGAGCGGCGCACGGAGACGGTACAGGCACCGCTCGAGAACGGCTCGATCGACGGCGCAGACACGCGCTCGGAGTCGATGGTCCTCCCGGGGGCGTTGCTCGGGGTGGTGGTGGTCGGCGGGGTGGCCCTGTTCGCCCGCCAGTTCCGACAGCGATGACGCGGAGCCAGCCACGCGAGCGCGAGCACGGCTCGACACAGCTTCGGCTCAGCGGGGTCACGAAGCGGTACGAGCGCGGTGGCGGATCGGTCACCGCCCTCGAGGACGTCGACTTCGCAGTCGGACGGAGCGAGGTCGTCGCTGTCGTCGGTCCGAGCGGGAGCGGCAAGAGCACGATGCTCAACGTGTTGGGGCTGCTCGACGACCCGACCCGCGGCAGCGTCGAACTCCAGGGCCGCCCGGTAGCCGGGCTCTCCCCGTCCGAGCGGACGGACGCCCGCCGGGAGTCGATCGGGTTCGTCTTCCAGGACTTCCACCTCCTGCCGACGCTGACCGCCGTCGAGAACGTCCGCCTCCCGACGGCGTTTCTGCCCGGGGACGCCACGGGCCGGGCGCGCGACCTCCTCGGGCGGGTCGGACTGGGCGACCGGCTCTCCCACACCCCGGACGAACTCTCCGGCGGACAGAAACAGCGGGTCGCCCTGGCCCGCGCGCTCGTCAACGAGCCGGGTGTGTTGCTCGCCGACGAGCCGACTGGCAACCTCGACCGCGAGACGGGAACCCAGATCCTAGACGAGATCCGCGGCATAAGCGACGGGGGTGTCGGCGTCGTCGCCGTCACGCACGACGACCTCGTCACCGAGTACGCCGACCGGACGGTCAGGCTCGTCGACGGGGTGGTCGGCGGTGCGTAGCACGGACGAGCGGTTCCCGGCGCTGACCCTGGCCGGCCGGAACCTCTCGCGCCAGCGGGTTCGCGCCGGACTTGCGGCGCTGGGTATCGTCATCGGGGTGTTCGCCGTCGTCACACTCGGACTGTTGGGCAACGCCCTGAGCCTCGCCGCCACGGAAGAACTGGGCGGGCTGGGCAACCAGGTCATCGTCAGTCCGGCCGAGGAGAGCGGCGAGGAGTCTCTCGACACGCGCGACCTCGCGGCCATCCAGCGGGCCGCGGACGGCCGCGGCGGGGTCGTACCGCTGAAGGTGACCGGCGGGACAATCGGCGCGAACGGGGGACAGACAGTCGCACAGGTGTACGGGACAGAGAGCCCGCAGGCACTGTTCGGCGAGGGTGACGGCTCCGTCCCCGCCTACCACCGCCAGGGGGCCATCGTCGGTGCGGAGGTCGCGGCGGAACTCTCGCTCCGGCGCGGGAGCACGGTCCGCGTCGAGGGCAACGAGTACCGCGTCGTCGCCCTCCTGCCCGAGATCGAGAGCATCTCCCCGCTCCAGCCCGACTCCGCCGTCGTCCTCCCCTCCGACGAGTTCGCCGAGCCGGGCTTCTCGCAGGTCGTCATCCGAGCCGACTCGGCGGCCGACGCCCGGGCAATCGCAGACGAGGTCGAGAGCCGGCTCAACGGCCGCGAACAGCGGGTCAGCGTCTTCTCGCTCCGGAGCGTGGTGGACCAGATATCGGAATTTTTCGGCCTGCTGAACGGCTTCCTGCTCGCGATCGCCGGCGTCTCGCTGGTCGTCGCCTGTGTCAGCATCTTCAACGTGATGCTGATGACTGTCTCGGAACGCCGGGGCGAGATCGGCGTGTTGCGCGCTGTCGGTATCCACCGCTCGCAGGTGCTCCGGGTCCTGCTCGTCGAGGCGTCGCTGCTCGGCGTCGTCGGCGGCGCCGTCGGCGCCCTGCTGGGGACGGCGACCGTCGTCGTGACTGCGACACAGACCGACCTCCCGCTGTGGGCCGTGCTCCAGCCGGGGAACGTGGTCGTCCCGCTCGGCGCGTTCGCGTTCGGCGTCCTCGTCGCGCTGGTCGGAGGGCTCTATCCCGCGTACCGCGCCGCGTGGGAACCGCCCGTCGAGGCGCTTCGTGGCTGATACAGTGACGGCTGTGACTGTCTTCCGGGTTGACCGACTGCGTTCGTGCGGTCAATACCCGGCAGTCCGAGCGGCCGTCAGACGCCGCCGGGTTCCCCGTCGCTGCCGGTCTCGTCGACGATCGTGACCGCGCCGTCGCCGACCTCGATGTCGATGAGCGTCTTGACAGGGCGGTCGATTCCCTCGAGGGCGTTCTCGCCGCCGACCTTGCGGATGGCGATGACGATGTCGACGATCTCGCACCCGATCTCGTCGAGCGCCCTGACGATGGCGCGCATCGTGCCGCCGGTGGAGATGAGATCGTCCAGCAGGAGCACGCGGTCGCCGGCCGCGACGTCGTTGATGTACATCTCGCTCTCGGAGTAGCCCGTCGATTTTGCGAGCGAAACCTCTCCGTCCAGGCCGTACTCCCGCTTGCGGATCACCACGAGCGGAATGTCGGTCATCAGCGAGACGGCCGTCGAGAGGTGGATGCCCATCGCCTCGGGCGTGACGATCTTGTCGACGTTCTCGAGGTCGGCCTTCCGGATGATGCGGACGACGATCTCGCGGAGCAACTCGGGATCGAGCGCGGGGACGCAGTTGCTCACCGGGTGGATGAGGTAGGAGTAGCCGTTCTTGTCGATGATCGGGGCCGTCTTGACCGACTCTTGGAGCCGCTCCATGTGGGTGTCTCTGCCCTCACCCTCAAAGAGGTAACGGAGCCCGCTCGGTCCACGCGTCCGGATTGCTGGACGTCTCCGGATCGACTGCAGGACGGGGCGCGGTCGAAACGGGAATTCGGTACGGCGATCAGTATCAGGCAGCCGGCCGGTAGGCGCGGCTGATCGCCTTCCAGCGGCCGCTCCGGAACCGCCAGTAGTTGGCCAGCCCCGGCACTGCCACCTCGAGCACGAGTGCCAGGTACAGGCCGGCGACGCCCAGCGGGGTCACGAGTCCCAGCGCCGCAGCCGGGAGGGCGAAGACGTACCGGCCGACGACCGACGCGACGAAGGGCCACCGCGTGTCGCCGGCGCCGCGCAGCACACCGGTAGCCGAGCCGTCGACACCGAACCCGACCGCGCTGACCGCGGCAACCTGGACGAACACGGCCACCTGCAGGACCTCGGCGGGGTCGGCCACGAACAGGGAGGCGATGGGCTCGGGGAAGGCGAGGACGGCCGCCCCGACGGCCAGGTAGACGACCAGCGAGAGGCGGATGATGGCCGCGCCGTAGGCGGTCGCCTCCGCCTCGTCGCCCGCCCCGAGCGCCTGCCCGACGAGCGAACTCGACGCGATCGAGAAGCCCCAGCTGAAGCTCGTGATCACAGCACGGACCCGGCGCCCGATCTCGAAGGCGGCGACCACGACGGGGCCGAACGTGCCGGCGATCCAGAGCAGCGGGAAGACGGTCAGCCCCTCCAGCACGCGCCGGGCCATGATCGGGGCCGAGATTCGCAACAGCTGGCGCGCGAGAGCACCGTCGAACAGTCGACCGCGGAGGACCACGGGTACCGGACTGGGCGCGAGTCCGGGCAGGCCGTACGAGCGCCCGACCATCCCCCAGGAGAAGACGGCGAGAGACAGCCCCGTCGACAGGAGCGTGCCGATAGCCACCCCGACCACGCCGAGGCCGGCCCCGAACACCAGGACGCCGCTGATGACGATGTTGGCCAGTGCACCGCCGGCCCTGACGATCATCGGGGAGACAGTGTCGCCCCCGCCGGCGTAGGTGCGACTGCACACGAGGTTCAGGAACTCGAAACAGAGTGCGGGGGCCACGAGCGCGAGGTAGGTGGCCCCGGCCCGTGTCGAGGCAGGATCCGAACTCAGCAGGGAGACGAGCGGTTCTGCCAGCAGGACGTACCCGGCGACGATGGGGGCCGCGACCGCCACGGCGAGCCAGGCGCTCTGTACGACTACCAGCGACGCGCGCCCCGACTCGTCGCCGCCGTAGTTCTGCGAGACGAGACTGATCGTCCCGCCGACGAGGCCGACGCCGAGAAACTTCGTGAGAAACCAGAAGGCGTAGGCGAAGGCCAGGCCCGCGACCGCCCGAGACCCGACCGCCCACCCGACGAACGCGAGGTCCACGGTCTGTTTGGACATGATAGCGAAGCCGGTCACGACGCGTGGCCAGGCCAGACCCATCGTGGCCGACAGCCGATCCGGCGTGATGACGCCAGCCCGATCCAGGGCGGCTGCGGTCCTGTCGGCGAATCGCGTGGCGTACTCTCGCACTGTACCGGCGTACGGACTGGCGGGGCTTCGACCTGTCGCATCCGACCGCTTAAACCGCTCGCGGGGCGAGTAGTCTCAAATGTCCAGCGAGAAGGGTGACCGCCGGGAACGCGAACTCGTGAACATGCTCGACGGGGCCGGGTTCGCGGTCATGCGCGCGCCGGCCAGCGGGAGTGCCACCGAACGGGACCTCCCGGACGTGCTCGCGGGCGACGGCGACCAGTTCTACGCCATCGAGGCCAAGTCGTCCGCCGGCGATCCGATCTATCTCGACGGCGGTGAGGTCGAGTCACTGCTGTACTTCTCGCAGAACTTCGGCGCTCGCGCCCGGGTCGGCGTCCGGTTCGACCGCGAAGACTGGTACTTTTTCCACCCCGGCGACCTCTACACGACCGACGGCGGCAACTACCGCGTCAAACGCGAGACGGCCATCGCCGATGGAACCGACTTCGAGGAACTGACCGGCGACTCGAAACGCACGAGTCTCGACGAGTTCTGATCGCTCGCCAGCGGTCTCTCCGCGCACTGCGGGGGCAACTCCGGGAACACCTTTTAAAGGGAACGGGACTAAGACGTGATATGCACAAAGACGAGCTTCTGGAGTTACACGAGCAGATGGTCACTATCATGGAGTATTTCCGCGGTCTCGAACAGATCGACCCGGAACTGTTCGAACCCTACGAGGAACTCGATGTCACGCCCGCGGACGTCCACAAGTCCAAGAGCGTCCACAAACACGCGGTCTTCGTCCTGGGGAACGCCCTCGCGAACGCGATGAGCGAAGACGAATTCTCCGACGCGGGCCGCGTCGGAAAGCGGATGAAGGAACTGGCCGAAGACGCCGAACGCAAGCTCTGATCAGGACCGTTCAGTACTCCCGTCGACGGGTAGATAGCCGACAGTATCAGGTGATAGGGACGGTTGTAGCCGTTTTCCAGGACAACCGTCCGTCGTCGGGCGGGTGATCCGGTAAAGAACTACAACCGTCCCTATGAATCACCAATTGTACGGTTCCCTGCCGGGCGCGACAGGTTCATGCGGGTCGGCCGAGTACACGCTGACGCGTGCCTCAGTCCCCGCCCGAGTGAACCCACCTGGGTGCGATGACAGCGCGGCGAACCCGGGCACGCGACAGCGCGCTCGCGGGTTCAGCCCGTCCGCGCAACCGGTGGTCCTCGCGGACCACCCGCTTCGACGGCTCGCGCCGTCTCGGCAATCGGAGGCGCGTTACGCCTCCCGCCCGGCACGAGGGTTAACCGGCCGACGCGGCACGCTGCCGGAGATGACGCCGGCCGTTAGTGTTCCGGGCGCACATTTGTTGACCGCCACCGGGTGTACGGAACCGAAAAAGTCATTATCGTTGCTTACAGATCTGGAACGAGGAGTGGTATGTATGAGCACACCACACAACGGCGACGTGGGGAACCAAACGTCCCATAGTTCGTCCGAACAGGCTCTCTCGGGGGCGGTCGGCACTGCCGAGCACTGTCTGCGTGGCGTCACGGGGTTTCTCATCACGGGGGCGGTTATCGCACCGCTCTATCCGACGCTGGTGGCCGCCACCCGACCACTCCATTTGCTCTCCTCGACTGCGCTGGTCGTCATCCTCATCACAGTCTGGATGCTGACCTGGTTCGCGCTCGAATACGTGCTGGAACTGCGGGCCGGCCGGTCAACAGCCGAATCCTGATTTCGAACCGGGCCCACCCAGTTCACCGTCGGTAACGGCACTCTCCCATCCGTGCGCGCTGACGACCTGCTCGCGGTCAGGGTCGTCGCCGCCGCGTTCGACACAGAACCCCGAACCGACGAGAACTCTCGGTCACTCCAGTCGGTAGCGCAACAGTGCTGCGATTCCGCCGAGGTTCGCCAGCTGTCGACCGGGATCGAACTCCCCCGAGAAGACAGTCACCTCGCCGCCTTTTTGTTCGGTCGTCTCGATGACGTCGTCGACGTCTACGTTCCACTCGCCCTCGCCGCTCCGTTCTTCTCTGAGGCGTTCGTCCAGGACGAGCAGGTGTTCGATGGCGCCGTAGTCGGCGGCTTTCGCGACCGCCCCGGGGCCGTAGGCGACCTTCGCACCCTCCGCGATGCGTTCTGTAAGTTCGTCGATGAGTTCCGATTCCTCGGCGATTCTGGTTTCGCGCTGGATGTCGTCGACTGCGCCGCGCTTGAGTACCTCGTGCATCCCGCGGTCGCCGACGCTGGCCGTGTCGACGGTCCTGATGCTGTCGGTCAGTTCGGGCGCGTCCTCCTCGATGTGCGAGAGGGCGTCGCGCTTGGTGAACCCGGGACCGGCCAGGATGATCGCGTCGGAGTCGATCCGGCCCAGCACGTCTGTCAGCTCCGCGAACAGCTCCGAGCGCGGGCGGGCGTACTCGCCCTTGCCCGTCGGGGCCGTGATCGTCGCCCGCTCCTCGGTGCCGTACTGGGCGACGGTGTGGACGTGTGCTTCGCCCTCCTCGACGGTCGCGACGGCGACCTCTGGGTTGTCGGCGGCCTCGACGGCCTCCTCGACGCGCTCGCGCTGGTCCGGTTTCCAGACCTTCTCGACCTCGATCTCCTCGCGGTCCTCGACGTTGAGCGTGTGGTGGTGGCCCAGCTGGTCCTCCCGGGAACAGTCCTCGATCACGCCCCCCACACGGAGGCGGTTGGCGAACTTCGCGAACTCGACGTCGGTGACGGCGAGGTCGACCCACATGGGTTCGCGCTCGCCGCCCGTATCCCTGAGCTGGTCGTCGTCCCGCTGGATCCGCCGGGTCGTGTCTCCCGCCACCCGGTCGTCGGGTTCGACGACGTGCGAGAGATGCCAGAGGTCGTCTAGGCTCTCGGGCACGAGTGTCAGCCGTTCGCGACCTCCCTCCCGCCGTTCGCGGTCGACGATGCGCATGTTTCTCCTCGGCGGGTCCCGGATAAGTGCGTGCTGATTATATCCGACCGATCCGTGCTACACACCGAGTTCGTCGGCCAGAGCGTAAAACGTCGAAATTTCGGTGTCCGGGTCGCCGTCGAACCGGCCCCAGGGGTCGTCGGAGCGGTTGATCCACGCACCCTGCATGCCGGCGTGGATCGCGCCCTGGATGTCGAAGGCAGGGCCGGCGACGTGGACCACGTTCTCGACGGACGTGTCCGTCCGGTCGGCGGCGTGTTCGTACAGCGACGAGTCCGGTTTGAACGTCTCGACCTCGTGGGCGCTGATCGTGTCCTCGATCAGGTCGCCGATCCCGGCGTGTTCGACCATCGACGAGAGCATCTCGGGGTTGCCGTTCGAGAGCACGTACACTGGATAGCCGCCGTCCCGGAGGCGTTCGATCCCCTCCCGGACGTCGTCGAAGACGTCGAGTTCGTGGTAGACAGCGAGGATCTCGTCGCGCTCCTCGGCCGGGAGGTCGACGCCATGGGCGTCCAGCGCGTACTGCAACGCGTCGCGGTTCATCTCGTAGAACGGCTGGTAGGCGTCGATGTGGTTGGCGATCATCGTGTAGGCGATTGACTGCACACGCCAGGTGTTCGACACCGGTTCGGGGTCGTCGACGCGGTCGGCCAGGCGTTTCTCGGCGGCGCTCGGATCGACGAGCGTGCCGTACGAGTCGACGGTCACCGTCTCGATGCGGTCGACGTCGAGGGACATACCCGGGCTATCGCACCCCGGTAGTAAAGGGGTTGACGTAGGTGTCAACGCAGAAAGACTGGTCTGTCATACTGTCGGCTATAACTTCGTGAAGATATTCGGCACCCCGGGGTACCGATACTGCTCACGGGCTTCTAGCCGACAGTATCAGTTCGTCTTCGAGTCCACCCGTGAATCGGTGTCGGGCGCCTCGACGCCCTCGGCGGCCTCGACCGATTCGGTCTCCTTCTCGGTGTCGACGTGCCAGCGGTCGACCTCCGACTCGAAGTCTGCGAGTCTGTTCGAGACGCGCATCTTCAGGTCGTCGTCGTTGATGTTGATCTCGAAGACGTAGTCCGGGCCTTCGCCGCGGCCGACCCGCTGGAGGTTGGCACTCACGAGTTCGTTGTCGAAGTAGTAGGGCGCGATCTGGGTCATCACGTTCCGGTAGACGGTCCCCTCGACGGCCCGGATCGCCTTCCGCCCGGCCGAGTCGGCGGCCCGCGCGACGTAGTCGAGGCTCTTGCCCCACTTGTCGACTGCCTCGTCGGGGTCGTCGAGGTTCTCGTAGGACTCGGCGAGTTTCTCGCCCGCCGTCTGGAGGTCCTCGTCGGGGTTTTTCCCCTCCTGTTCGCCTTTCCCTTCACCGACGCTGGCCTGTTCGGCGGTCTTCTCGCTGACGTCGTCGTCGAGACGCTCGTGGCTCTTGGGGCGCCACTCGTCGAACTCGGCGAGTGCCTCCGCGTCGATGTCGACGTCCTCCGTGGAGAGTTCGCGTAACGCACGCGTAATCCGCTCGCCGTGCTCGACAACGTCGACCCAGTCACCCCGGATTTTGAACCCCGAGACACTCTCGTCGAACTCAGCCATTGTCGTGTTCTCGTCGGCGCCCGTTCCCTCCCGCGGACAGCAGGGAGGCCCGTGACATCGCGGTACAGAGCGGCATCGGTCGTGTTGAGACCGTTAACGTCCGGACGCGAATAAGCTTTGTTGCCGGGCCCGGGGCTGCCACCGTCGGCTGTGAGCGCGTGAGCAGTATCGACACCCCGGAACGGGGAATATCCTCCCGTCGGTATAGCCGACAGTATGATATCGACGGATTATAAACCCGAGCCGACCGTCTCCCCGCCTATGACAATAGAGAACCGCGACCGGGCCTCTGTGATCACACACGGGCTCGCACAGCACACGCTCACGGACCTGCGAAGCGTCGAGACAGAACAGGTCGCCTTCCGGAAGGGACTCGTGAAGCTGGGTCGCATCTGCGGGTACGAACTCATCCACGGCCGCCTCGAGACCGAGACCGTCTCGGTCCAGACGCCCCTGACCGAAACGACGGGGACGCGGATCGAAGACATGGACAGCGTGGTCATCATCAACGTCCTGCGGGCGGCGACGCCGTTCGTCGAGGGGCTCCTGAAGGCGTTTCCCCGCGCCCGCCAGGGGGTCATCTCCGCCAGCCGCAACGAGGAAGCCGGTATGGACGAGGACGGGCAGTTCCCCATCGAAGTGCAGTACGTGAAACTCCCGGAGATCCGATCCGAGGATACCGTCATCGTCGCGGATCCCATGCTCGCGACCGGGTCCACGATGTGTGCCGTCCTGGAGACGATACTGGGCGGGACGGCCGATCCCAAACACCTGTTTGTCCTCTCGGCAGTCAGCGCGGAGACCGGGCTGGCGCGCGTCGGCGAGTCCTTCCCCGAGGCGGAACTTGTCACGGTCAGCGTCGACGACCACCTCGACGACGACGGCTTCATCGTCCCCGGCCTCGGTGACGCCGGCGACCGCGCGTTCCGCACGAACTGATACTGCCGGCCATAACGACGTGGAGATATTCGACCCCACGGGTCGAAATTACTCACGGGCTTATCGCCGGCAGTATCAGCTGTCGAACTCGCCGGCGAGAGTCGCCCGGCCGCTGGTGGCACTCCGGAGGCGGTCCCGGAGGTCGGCGGCCTCCTCGACCGGGACGCGGACGTCGAAGCGAACCGTCGCTTCGTAGGCGGCCTCGAACTCCACGCCGGTGGATTCGAGGAGGCTCCGGATTGTCCCAGAGTCGTCGTAGTCGACGGTCACGGTGAGGGTCTCGTGGGGGACCTGTTCGATCACGCCGGCGTCGTCGAGAGCGTCCTTCGTGGCGCGGCCGTAGGCACGCGCGAGGCCGCCGACGCCGAGTTCCGTGCCGCCGAAATACCGGGTCACGACCGCGGCGACGTTCTCGACACCGTCCTGCTGGAGGACGTTCAGCGCGGGTTTGCCGGCGCTCCCGCCGGGTTCGCCGTCGTCGTTCTCCCACTCCCGGAGTGGCTCCGCCCGAACGCGGTACGCGGGGACGTTGTGCGTCGCGTCGGAGTACTCCTCCCGTATCTCCTCGACGAACGCGTCCGCCGCCTCGACGCTCCGGGCGGGCGCGACGTGGCCCACGAACTCGGACCCGCGAACCTCGAAGTGGGCCCGTCCCCGACCGGCGACTGTGCGGTACCGTTCGGTCACGGTGTCGGGTTGGCGAGCGAGTCGCTTGTGGGTTGTGCTAGTCCTCGAGTTCGAACGCCACTTCCACCTCGGCCTGGTACTCGCGGCCACCCTCGCCCGCCAAGTTGACGCCCTCTTCGACTACCTCCGCCCAGTAGAGGTTCTCGAGTGTCTGTTCCGCTCGATCGATCGCCTCCTCGGTCGCCTCCGCGAAACCGTCCGGGCTCGTTCCGATCAGCGTGATTTTCTTGAATGTCATCTTTGCTGTGCCAGCGTCCCGACTGTGTGGACTACTGGCATACGAATTCTCCCCTCGTTCGGACATATAACTACCGACTGGGCGAAAACAGTCCGGTTGCCCCAGGCCGACAGTCAACCCGACGCCGAAGTATCCCCACGTCGGTATCGCCGGCAGTATTAAGACCACGCACTCGAAGGCCCGGGTATGGCACTCGGCAATGCGCGATTGCGGTCAGAACGGACCCGGACGCCGGGAGAGTTGCTCGTCGACGACCCCGAGGCGTGTCACGTGTACGCCTGGCTGTTCGACCACGAACCGGCGACAGTCGAGGAGTACATCGGGACCGCCGACGTCAACGAGCGGCAGGCACACCTGGCCGCGAACCGCCTCCAGGCCCACGGGCTCCTGACCGAGACCCAGGAGGGCTTTGGCGTCGACCGGATCCACGAGACGGTCGAGGGTGTCCACATCACCCCTGGCGTGGCTGCGGTCCTGGCGGTGCAACTGGAAAACTACAACGTCAGGCGGTTCGTCCGCCGTCACGGCCCGCTCGCACTCGCCGGGGCCGTCGGCTGCTGGCCGCTGATCGAGCAGGACGCTTTGGAGAGCAGACGGGTCGGGGACGCCATCGGCGTCGACCAGAGAGACGGCGTCACCGCGGCGAACGCCCTCCGTGCCGCGGCCGGCTACCTCGCGGCCGATCCGTATCTCGACGAGATTCCGACACCGTCCGTGGCGACGGCCGTTCCGGTGGAGTGATCCCGGAGCACGAGCAGCGACTGCTGACGGCTGGATTCGTTACAGCAATCACTATCACTCGTCGGTGTCGTTTTCGACGGTGATGGTGACGGGTTCGTCGTCCTCCTCCGTCCCGCCGTTGAGGTAGCCGTCGAGGTTGCACACCGTGTTGAGCTGGTCCTGGACGTCCTCGACGACCTCGCCGACCAGGTCGCTGGGCGCGATGGCGCCGTACTCGTAGGGGTTGTTCCCGGCGCCGTCGCTCTCGCGTTTGCTCCGGGTCACCTTCCCCTCCTCGTGCAGTTCGGCCAGCGCCTCCCGGACTGTACTCGGGTAGAGGCCGGTCCCCTCGGCGACCTCTTCGCTGGTGCTGTGGGGGTGCTGTCGCAGGTGGACGTAGATGCGCGCCCGCGTCTCCGTGTCCAGCACCCACGACAGCAGGTCGACCAGGCTCTCGTCGAACTGCCCGATGGCCCGGTCGGCCTCGCGCCCGAGTCGCTGTCTGACGTCCCGGCCAGACCCGTCGGCGCCACTCTCGGCGTCGCTCTCCTCGCCGTGATCCGTCTCTGAACTATCGTCAGCAGACATGTGTCGTCTCTAGAGGAACGAAAGTGGCTGCCTGATAAAAACTTTGGCTCTCACTGCAGGTCGAGGATCAGCGACTCCCGGAGGGCGACCGTATCCGTCCCGTCGTGGAGTCGGCGTTGCCGCCGGGCACCGCTGTCGCGGTCGTAGAGGTCCCGCAGTTCCGGCACGCCCAGCCGCGAGGCCTCGCGCTCGACCAGTTCCCCGAGCCCGACCGATTCCTCGAACTCCCGGGAGAGCAGCGACGCCTCGTGGCCGTGTCGCGTCGCGCGCCACTTGTTCTCGTCGAGCAGTTCCCGTCGGTGGCCGTAGCCGGTCTCGCCGTCCTCGTAGCGCGCGCTCAGGTCCTCGACGAGCGCGTGGGTGTACTTGGCGAACGCGAGGACCACCTCGGGGTCACGCTGGCCGTCCGGCGTGCGCACCTCGACGGTCCCGTGCCCAGTGTGGGGACGGACGTCGTACCACAGTTCCCCGCGGTCGTTGATCGAGTCGGTCTCGAGCATCTGCCGTTCGAACCGGTCGAAATCCTCGTAGGAATCGAAGGTTGTGGGCATCCCCGTGTTGGGCAACGCCTCGAAGATCTTCGCCCGTGCGGACTGCAGGCCGGTGTCGAACCCGTTCCAGTACGGGGAGTTGACCGAGAGGGCGAGCATCACCGGCAGGTGCCACCGAATCTCGTTGGCCACCCAGACGGCCTTGTCCGGGTCGTCGACGCCGACGTGGACGTGCAACCCGGCGGTGGTGTTCCGGTGCTGTGGATACTGGATGCGGTCGAGCTGTGACCGGTAGCGTGGTTTCTCGGCGTGTTCGAGTTCACGCCAGCGACAGAGCGGGTGCAGACCGGCCGCCGCGATCCGGTAGCCGTTCGATTCGGCGTGCTCGATTAGCGCATTCCGGACCGCGTGCAGGTACTCGTCTGCGTCCCCGGGCGTCTCGATCAGCGGCGTCTGCGTCTCGACGACGCACTTGAACAGTTCGTGGTCGAGCCGGTCCTCGAGGATCCCGGGCGGGTCCGTCCCGTAGACGAGGTCGTCGGTGCCCGCGGTCGGCCGCCCGTCACCGTCGACGACGAAAAACTCCTCCTCGATACCGAGCGTCCCCTGTCGGCTGAACGCGTCTGCGGCACCGCCTTCCATCTGGACGTTCTTGTCCGCGCCCCGGCTAAAGTATTCCCCTTGTTTACCCGACCTCCTTCCACTCGCGACCACACTCGGGACAGCCTCTGAGTTTCCCGATTTCCCCGGGGTCGTTCTGGGTCTCCAGTTCCTCCCCACACTCGGCACACGTGAGCCGCTCGTAGGTGTCTTTCTCCAGATCGCCGGCACGCAACCCCTTGCGTACAGACTGCATATACGGGGGTATGCCACGGAGTGACAAAAACCTCCTGCCCGGGCGGATCGCGCCCCTTTTTCGGGTCGAATCCCTATCAGGCGCAGATGGAGTACGTACAGGAGCGGGTCGCCACGCTCCACGATTTCGGTGGCGCCACCCCCGACGCGCCGACAGGTCGTGCGACGGTCGTCGTGCCGATGACAGACTGTGACTACGCGAGTCTCGCTGCCGAGCGGACCCTGCGGTCTCTCGAACGTGTCGATCCCGAACGCGTCCTCGTCGCCCTCAGGGCCGAACAGGAGATGGTCGGCGACGTCGTCGACTGGGTCGCCGGGTTCGACCTCACTGCCGAGGTACTGTGGTGTACGGCACCCCCTGTCGAGTCCCGACTGGCCGGGCTGGGGCTGGACGGAACGGCCGGGAAGGGGCGGGACGTCTGGCTCGCGCTCGGGCTCGCTGTCGACTCGGAGTACGTCGTCGTCCACGACGCGGACGCGACCAGTTACGACGAAACCCACGTTCAGCGCCTCCTCTTCCCGCTCGCGCACGGATACGAGTTCGCGAAAGGGTACTACGCACGCGTCGAGGGCGAGCGCCTGTACGGACGGCTCTTCCGGCTCTTCTACGCGCCGCTGATCGCCGCACTCGCTGACCGGCACGACGATCCGCTGGTGGACTATCTCGGGGCGTTTCGCTACGCGCTCGCCGGGGAGTTCGCCGCCACCGGCGACGTCGTCCGCCGGCTGCGCGTCCAGCGCGGGTGGGGCCTCGAGATCGGAACCCTCGGCGAGGCCTACGCTGTGGCGGGGTTCGAGGGGAGCGCGCAGGTCGACCTGGGCGTCCACGAACACGACCACCGGTCGGTGAGCGGCCCGGACGGGCTGGGTGACATGTCCCGGGCCGTCGGTGACGCCCTCTTTCACGCACTCGACGACGCCGGCGTCGAACCCGACTTCGGGACGCTCCCGGATCGCTACCGCGAGCGCGCGCTGGAACTCGTCGATCAGTACGCGGCCGACGCGGCGTTCAACGGCCTGGAGTACGACCCCGTCGCCGAACGCGAACAGGCGGCCACCTACGCCGACGCGGTTGCGCCGCCCGACGCGGACCGTCGCCTGCCGGCCTGGCGGGACGCACCCGTCGATCCGTCGGAGATCCGGGCACTCTCGGACGAGGCGGTCGCCAGGGCGTCCGAACGCTGAAGACCGTCCGGGTCCGCCTTCCCGACATGGACCCGACGCCGGACGAACTCGCGGGCGTGGTGGACCTGTTCGGGGCGCTGACGCGGGCGGAACTGCGCCGGGGGCTGGCCGAACTCGCGTTCAAGCGCGGCGGGGAGTACGATCCGGATCGCTTCGAGGACACCGTCACGGACGCGCTCGGATCGTACCACCTGGTTGCCGTGGACGCCGCCAGCGCGGGGACAACAGACCCGGGAGGGAGTGCTGGAGACGCCTCGGACGGCGGGGAACTGCTCGTCGTCGGGCCAGTTGCCTTTCCCGAACTGCCGGAAGACGCGAGTGATCTGCCACACATTCTCGACGTGCCCGACCGGGAACTGGACCGCGAGGACGTCGTTGCCGCTGCCGCCGAGCAGTTCCGTCGGGACGCCGCCAGCGCTATCGACGCCGGTGACGGGGACCGGATCCGGTCGTTGCTCGACACCAGCTACGAACTGGAGGGCTGGGGCGGGCTGGACCTGGCGGCGACGCGCGAGCGGATGGACGACGAGCGCAACCAATAGAATAAGACTCCGCCGGCCCTACTGGGCCGGTATGGACCTGTCCGGGGTGCGACACCACGAGGCGGCGTCGGTCACAGACCAGGAGCGGGAGGCGGCCGTCGTCGTGCCAGTGATCGACAGCGGTGCGCCGGCGGTGCTGTTCACGAAACGCGCCGAACACCTCTCGGACCACCCCGGGCAGATGAGTTTTCCCGGCGGCGGCAGCGAACCCGCGGACGGCCGCCTCCGCGAGACTGCAGTCCGGGAGGCGAACGAGGAGGTCGGACTCGAACGCGACGAGGTCGACTGTGTCGGCCGCCTGGACGACATCCGCACGGTGACGCGCTACTCCGTGCGCCCGTTCGTGGCCCGCGTCCCGGACAGGACCTACAGGCCCTGTGACGCGGAGGTCGCCGAAATCGCAGTGCTCGGGCTGGCGGACCTGACCGACCTCGCAAACTACGACAGCGAGCGCCGCGACCACCCCTACTACGGAGAGATCCGGCTGCACTTTTTCCGCGTCGGAGGGTACACCGTCTGGGGCGCGACGGCACGCATACTCGCGCAGTTTCTCGAACTCGCGACCGACTGGGAGATTCCCCCCGAACCCGACCGGGTCGTGGACGCCGACGCCGAATACCCCGTGTAGGTCGGGTCGTGTGGACAGCGAGCAAACGACAGGATTTTGCCGGCGTGGCTGGATCACTGCTGTAATGACCGTACTGACCGGGACAACACTCGCCGATGTGGGTGTCGACGCCGTCGCGCTCAAACCCCCCGAAGTCGATCTGGAACGCGCGACCAGCCTGTCCGTCGAGACGCTGACGATCGACTACGACGGCCCCGAGCACGTCCCGGATCCGTCGACGCTGGACGACCTCGCGGCCGACCGCGACGTCCGGCTCACCGCTCCGGTGCGGGCCGACGGGTACGACCCGTACGGAGACGATCACCTGCTCCGGGACGTCCCCGCGGCGGTCGACCTCGTCGTCGTCGCAGGCAACCCCGCACATCTGGACGCCCGGGAGCGTCGCCGCGCCGTCGCACCGCGCCTGGCGGAACTCGCCCGGCGGGCCGACGATCCCTGGATCGGTACCGAGAGCGTCGAGCGCGTCGCCATGGCCGTCGGCGGCACCCAGTTCGACCTCCTCTCGGGGACGACCGAGACGGAGGTGCAGGCACTCCGTGCCGCTGGATTCGACGGCGGCATGGCGGTGTACGCCCCGCTCGTCCTGACCGAGGACACGGACACCATCCTCGACGCGCTCGGTGGCTACGCCGGCCGCCGCCCGGACGTCCGCGAGCGCCTCCCCGAAACGGCGCCCAGAGACAGCGCGGCGACAGGCGAGGCCCGCGAGACGCTGCTCGAGGGATGTCGGCGGTACGCGCTCGTCGGCGACACGGGGACCGTCTCCGGGCGTGTCGACCGGCTCCGCGAGGCCGGCGTCGACCACGTCGTCGCCTATCCGGCCCGCGGTCTCGATCCCGTCCTGGGTTGACTACTGCTCGTCGCCGGCCTCCGAACCTGCGTTCTCTTCGTCTCCACTCTCTTCGGCGTGTTCGGCGTCGGAGGACGTCTCGTCCAGCACGTCGACCGACTGGTCTTTCGGAACACGAACCTGGAGCGTCCCGTTCGGTTCGAGAGACGCGGAGGCCCCCGACGGGTCGACTGGGACACCCTCGGGAAGACGGAGGCTCCCCGCCAGGGAGAGCCCGCGGCCGGGAAAGCGCATCTCGTGGCCCTCGTGGAACTCCCGGAAGCGGTCGAGACGCACCCGCACCTCGCCGTCCTCGAATCTGACCTGGACGTCCCCGGGTTCGACGCCCGGCGCGTCGAAGACAACCAGGTACGCGTCGTCGCTCTCCAGGAGGTCGGCCGGCAGGGGACGCTGTTCCTGGGTGCGCCCGATCGCACGCCCCACGGACTCGACAACCGTGTCGCCGATGGCCTCGCCGAGTTCGCGTATCATACCTGGATCTCCTCCAGACAGTCGGTCCCTTCACAGAGGGGACACGAGAGGTCGGCAATCGAGTGATCGTCGGCGATGTCGTAGGTGTAGTGGATTGTTCCCATGCGCGTACATACGGCGTGCGTAGCATTTATATCCC
>CAYYHG010000033.1:0-13310 GCA_964471665.1 uncultured Halobacteriales archaeon
GTTGTAGTACGTGATGGAGTCGAGATCGCTGGCCAGTTCGTCCCGGTCGGCCCCGGCGTAGTCCTCGGCAGACCGGTATTTTTCGAAGAGGTCCGCGGTCGTCTCGTTGACGCGCTCGTCGGTGCACTGTGCCGAGAGGATCACGGCGACGAGGAGTTCGAGCCGGTTCGAGAAGTTCAGCGAGATGGTCGCGTCGGGGTACTCCTCACCGAGTCGGTCGACGACCTCGCCGGCCTGTGCCTCTCGGGACGGACGTGGCGTGCCCATGGTCGCGGGTAGTCGCGGGCCGGTTTCAGGGGTTCGATCCGGGACAACCGGTTTGTGGCCCCGCGTCCCAGGGGTGGTATGACCCGACCGAACGTACACGTCCTCGCGACCGGCGGAACGATCGCCGCCAGGGACGGCGAGGGAGGCGCGACCCCGGAACTGGATGGCGAGCGACTCGTGGAGGCCGTCCCCGGACTCGAGGACCTGGCGGACCTGACAGTCACCGACGTCGCGGACACCCCGGGATTCGATATGCGGCTGTCCACGGTCGCCACGCTCCACGAATACGTCCGAGAGCACCCGGAGGCCAGCGGGGTCGTCGTGACCCACGGCACAGACACGATGGAGGAGACAGCGTACGCGCTGGACATGCTGGCCGACGGGACGCCGGTGGTCTGTACGGGCGCCCAGCGCCGCCCCGACGAGCGCAGCGCCGACGGCCCCGCGAACCTCTACACGGCGGTCCGGCTGGCGGCCACCGAGCGACTCCGGGCGGCCGGTGGCGCGTACGTCGCCTTCGACGACGAACTCCACGCCGCCAGGGCGGTGACGAAAGCCCACACCGCTGCGCTCGACACCTTCCGGTCGCCAGACTCGGGCCCGGTCGCCCGGGCCACGCGCGGGTCTCTCCGGTGGTACCGCGAGCCAGGGAGTCGCTCGGTCGACCTCGGCACGGTCGACCCCCAACTGCGCGTGCCGGTCGTCACCTCCGGAACTGGCGTTCCGGGCGACCGCGTGCGGCGTGCGGTCGAATCCGGGGCAGACGGCGTCGTGGTCGCCGGAACCGGACTCGGAAACGTCACCGGGAGCCTGGGCGAAGCGATCCGCGACGTCCACCCCGGGTGTCCCGTGGTCGTCGCCTCGCGCTGTCACGCCGGCCCGACCGAACCGGTCTACGGCACCCCTGGCGGTGGGCAGACCCTCGCGGACGCGGATGTCCCCTTTGCCGGGGACCTTCCACCGTGGAAGGCCCGTATCAAACTCCTGCTCGCGCTGGCGAGCGTCGACGACCGCGGGCGTCTCCGGGCCGCCTTCGAGAGGTGAGGTGTCGGGAGGTGCCGACGCCCCGCAGTCAGCAACGGCCGACTGCGTGGAGCCTGTACGCGCCGTGCTCGACACCCTCGTCGTGGTAGACGACCGGTTCCTCGACCGTGGCGACCGCCTCCCCGTCGACCGCGGCCGCAGTCGCGATTCCCTCCGTCTCGATCGTCTCCAGTGGACCCTCGCGCACGTCGAACAGCCGGCAGCCGTGGGCGTCGGCCTCGCGGCGCCGGAAGTTCTGGGCACAGGGAGTCGCGACCACCCCGTCCTCGCCGGCAATCTCGTTCGCGAACCCGCCGACGGGTGCAGTCCACCGGCGGTCGCCGCCGGGCGTGTAGCCGAAGGCGGTGTGGTCTTCCGGATGGTTGACCTCGGTCTCGCGGCCCTCCTCCGGATAGGTGTTCCCGGTGAGAAAGAGGACGCCCGACTCCGTCGCGAAGACGTGGTTCGGGTAGGCGTAGACTGTCTCGCCGTCGACCTCCCGGGGTGTCGCGAGATCCACACGCCAGCGCACCGATCCCTCCCTGTCGAGGGCGTACCCGCGGTAGTCGCCGTGACTGGTGACGACGGCACCCTCCGCGAGCAGCGAGACGTCGCCCACGCGGCGCTGGCCGTCGACGCCGGGATCCCAGGTCAACCGCTCGGTTCCGTCGGCCGCGTCGAGGACGACCAGTCCCTGCTGGTGGTTGCCGGTGCAGCGGTTGAATGCGACCGCGACCCGGTCGTCCCGGACGTCGAGGCTGATCGGCGACGCGTCGGTCCGGTAGCGCCACGCAATTTTTCCGTCGTCCTCGAAGGCGTACACCACGCTCTCGAAGTGGCGTCGCTCCCCCTCGGGACGGTCACCGCGGCGTTCGTATCGCCGTGTGGCGGCGTAGAGGCGGTCGGCACCCGCAACGCGATCCCCGTCCGCGACGATATCGACGACAAAGGGCAGGAAAAACCGGGTGTCTCTCTGTGGCTCGCCGACGTCGGCGGCGGCCTCGTACCGCCAGCGACTGGTTCCGTCCGCGTTGTACACCCGGACGGCACCGGCCGGACCGCGTTCGCCGACAGCGACGCCGTCGGGGAGCGTCGTCACGTTCACGACGCTGCCGTCGGTCCCCTCGGTCTGCCAGGCTTCGGTCAGTGTCTCGCGGTCGAACGCCCGCACCGCGCCGTGGGCAGTCCCGGCGACGACGTACCCGTCGGTCAGTCCGACCGCAGAGCGTCGTCCGCGGTGGCGCGACCCGCCGGGGTCGACCGCGCCGAGGTCGGTCGATCGCCGGTCGAGTGTGGTGCTCATTCCTCGACGGGGAACAGTTCGTGCAGGAGGTCGTGGGCCTCGCCGTACCCCTCGACGAGGCGCTGTCCCTGTGCGGTCAGCCGGGCGACGTCGCGTTCGGCGTCGCGCACCGCGACGAGCCGGCCGCGGACGTAGTCGTACTCGTCGGTGTCGGTGTCGGTTTCGGCGACCTCCTCCTCGAGGTCGACCAGCGCCGCGTCGAGGTGGCGCTGGATCTCCGAGAGCGTCTCCGCGTCTCTCAGTGCCTCGATGGGACCCGAAAGATCCGCTCCCAGTTCCGCCTCGGCGTGTTCGCGCACGCTCTCGTCTTCGGTGCCCAGTACGTTCAGCAGTCCGAGTCGCAGTGCTTCGAGTTCTTCACAGGCCATGTGTCTGTGTCGTGTGTCGTGGTATGTGGTCGCGTCGGTTTACAGGCGGTGCAACAGTTCGGTGTCAGCTGGCGGGCGATCCGCTCACAGCGTCTGGTCGACCAGTCCGGAGACGATGCGGCCCCGGTCGAGGTGCGAGGAGACCACCTCCTCGGCGTCGTCGGGTTCGACCCCGCCGTACCAGACGCCGTCGGGGTAGACGGCGACGATGGGGCCCTCGCCACACCGGCCCAGACACGACGAGCGCGTGACACGGGCGTCACACTCCTCGGAGTCACGTGTCGCCTGTCGGAGTCGCTCCAGCACCGCAGGCGCTCCGTCGGCGCCACAGGTCTGGTTCGTACAGACGGCGACGTGTTTCTCTGGGGCGTCGTGGACGTGGGGGTCGTCGTCGACGTTCTCGCGGTCGGCGTGTGTCTCCTGGTGGGTCAGCGCACGCAGCATCGCGCGGGCGCCACCGACGTCCTCTTCGTAGCCGTCCAGTTCCACCTTGTACTTGCAGGTGTCACAGGACATCTCGACGCTGCCCGTGCGGGCTGCCTGCCAGCGGTCCGCGAGCACGTCCAGCAGCCGGGAGTCGGTTCCCAGCGGGTCGCCAGCGGCAGCGTCGACGTAGGGATACTCTTCGTCGAACTGGTCGGCGCCGTCCCGGACGCGGCCAGTCAGGACGCCGTCACCCAGCATGTACGGCAGGACGACCACGGCGTCTGGCCGGCGTTTGGCGGTTCCGTGGAGCGTCTCGTCGAGCAGCGGGTCGGTGACGCCGATGAAGGAAGCCTCGACCCGCGAGAAGGCCCGTCCCTCGTAGAGCAGCCGCGCGAGTTTGTGGACGTCGGCGTTGGCGTCGGGATCGCTGGATCCCCGGCCACAGAGCACGACCGCGACGTCGTCGTCGGCACGGTCGACGCCCAGGTCCGCCTCGACGGCTGCCGCGCGGTCGTCGAGCAGGTCCAGGATGGCCGGGTGGACGCCGAGGTGTGCGCCGTTGTTGATCGTCAGTCCCGGATGGTCGCTCCGGGCCTGCTCGACGGCCAGGGGAACGTCGTTTTTGACGTGGCTGGCCGCAAAGAGCGACAGGTGGACGACCGTGACCTCCGAAACCGATCCCGCGAGTCCCTCGATCGCCGCCGGAATCGCGGGCGCAGCCAGTTCGAGGAACGCGGCGTCGACCGGCAGTCCGAGCCGGTCCTCGAGCCCGACGGCGAGTTCGCGCACCTGTTCGTTGGACTTCTCGCGGCGCGACCCGTGGCCGGCCAGCACGATCGCCTCGTCGTCGAGGCGCTCGGCGAACGCGGTCGGCGCCGTGGCCTCTTCACTCCGGCTCATGACTCGGGAGCCTCGACCTCCTCGGCCTTTTCGAGGCTCCGGCGGAGTTTCCGGCGCCGCGACGGGGCGAACAGCCCCGTGGCCTCGCTGCCCTCGTAGAGCCACGGGCCGACTACGGGGACGGCGCCGTCGTCGAGACCGAACCAGTACCCGCCGGAGGACGTCTCCGCGAGGTCACCGGTTGGCGCGGAGACCGGCACGTCCGAGAGGAGTCCCCGGACGCGTTCGAGCAGTCTCCGTTGGCCGGCGACAAAGGAGACGCCCACCGTGCCCGACGAGGACTTGAAACAGACCGTCCCGCAGCTTTCCACCAGCCCGCGGAGCAGCTGGCGGCGCTGCCCGTCGAAGACGTCCAGCCGGTAGCCGCCGGGCTGGTCGCCCAGCGGCAGTCCCAGCGACGCGCTCGCGCGTTCCCCGACGGTGCCGACCACCTGGACCGTGTACTCGTCCTCGGTCCGCGTCACCGCGGTGTCGTGGGCGTACTCGCGTTCGCGGATCCGGTGGTCGACCTGATCCGCCCCCGCGATGGCAGCCAGCCGCCTCGCGGCCGTCTCGTCGGTCGTCCGGACGGTCACGCAGTCGGCCGTCACCTCGCCGTCGCCGACGACCCGCCCCCAGAAGTACGCCGTCTCCGGGTGGCGTTCCAGCAGGTCCGTCGGCGTTCCCGTCTCTATCGACACGCCTCGACCTCCTCGAGAGGGGCGTCGGTGTCGACCTGTTCGACCGTAATCGCACTCGGCGGGCAGGCGGCTGCTGCCTGGCGGGCCTGTTCGACGCGGTCGTCGTCGAAGTGGGCGACGACGGCACCGTCCCCGTCCCGGTAGTCCTCGGCTGTCTCCGGATCGAACCCGGCCAGTCCGTCCCCGGCCTCAACGAAGCGGTCGTCACGGACGAGGCAGGCGAAGATGCCCTCACAGGCGCCCTTGTCGATGGTGACCCGGTACATCAGTACTCGTACTTGCTCTCGTAGCCACGCGGGGTGACCATCCGGTCGTCCCACACGTAGGTGTCCTCCGTGCCCACGAGGATGGTAGTCGTCATGTCGATCAGGTCCGTCTCGCCCAGCTCCGCCAGGTCGCCCAGTTCGACGATTTCCGTCGCCTCGTCTTCGCGTCCGGCGGCGTGGACGATTCCGACCGGCGTCTCCGGATCGCGGTGTGCCGTGAGGATCTCACAGCACTTCTGGAAGTTCTCCCGGCGCTTGCGACTCCAGGGATTGTAGATGGTGATCGTGAACCCCTCCTTGGCAGCGGCGTGGAGCCGCGACTCGATGTCGGGCATCGGTGTCAGGTGGTCCGACAGCGAGACAGAGACGGTGTCGTTGACCAGTGGCGCACCCAGCCGCGCCGCACAGGACTGTGCCGCCGGGACGCCGGGCACCACCTCGAAATCAACCATCGACGCCGTGCCGCCTTTCGACTCCAGGATCTCGAGTGCCAGGCCCGCCAGGGCGTAGACGTTCGGGTCGCCGCTGCCGACGATCGCCACGTCGTTGCCCGCGAGCGCCCGGTCGATCGCCTCCTCGGTCCGGGAGACCTCGCCACACATCGGCGTCGAGTAGATGTCCTCCGCGGCCGCCGTGATGTCGTCGGGGATGAGGTCGATGTACGTCGTGTAGCCGACGATGTGTTCGGCCTCGCCGAGTGCCGTCTGTGCCCGCTGGGTCATCCCCTCGGGCTGGCCCGGACCGAGTCCGACCGCGACCAGTCGCCCGGGATCCGATTCGAAGTCCTCGACGCTCGCGCCGACCTCTTTTTCCTCGTCGCTACTGCTCGCGCCACACGTCGAGGAACTGCTCGTCGAACCACTCGAGGCTCCACACTTCGATCCGGTACTCGTCGACGCCTCCGCGCCGTCGGTTTCGGTCGTCGAGGCGCCACACTTCGATTCTGTACTCGCTTCGGTGTCGGTGTCGGTGTCGGGGGTCGTATCAGTGCTCATCAGAAATCCTCCACGTCACGCCCGCCACGCGGGGTGACGAGAAAGTCGCGGTAGTCGTTTTCCCATACTTCCGTCTCGTGGTTGCCCACGAGGATCGACGTGCCCATGCCGCCGACCTTCTCCTCGTGTTCGGTCGCCTCGCCCAGCGTCGTGAGCGTGTGTGTCTCGCCGTCCAGGTTGCGGCCAGCGTCGCCGCGGCCCGCGTCGTTGATGATCGCGACGGGGGCGTCGTCGGCACGCTCTTCGCGCAACACCTCGATTGCGCGTTCGTAGTCGCGCCAGCAGTTGTACAGGAAGACGACGAACCCGGAGATTGCGGCGGCCCGGAGTTTCTCCTCGATCTCCTCCCAGCCGCGCCACTTGTCCGACAGCGAGACTGTACAGAAGTCGTTCGACAGCGGGGCGCCGACGTTTGCCGCCCCGCCCAGTGCCGCCGTGACGCCGGGTACGATCTCGATGGGAACGTCGGTCGCCTCGTCTCCCTCGGCCATCACGAACATCAGGTCGGACTTCCCGTAGACGTTCGGGTCGCCACCGGAGACGTGGGCGACATCCTCGCCCGCACGGACACGCTCGAAGGCCTCGCGGGCGAGTTCGACCTGGCGACCCATCGTCGACCGGATCAGGGCCTGCCGCTGGCCGTTCGGTCGCTCCAGCAGCGTCCCTTCCTCGCCCGCCGCGGCGACGCCCCCGTCGGCGGCCGCCTCGATCGCGGCGCTCTCTGGCGGGAGTGTGCCGTCCCGCCGGAGGAACTCCTGGTAGAGGTTCGACGCGATCACGCAGTCGGCCGTCTGGATGACGTCCTTCGCGCGCTGGGTCATCCCGCCCGGCAGCCCTGGGCCGATTCCCACGACGTACAGCGTCCCGTACGCCTCGTTGGGCGTCGTAGACCGGGGATCGTCGCCCATGCTACCGCCCCACCGCCACGGTCACGGCCTCGTCGTACCGCTGTTTCTCGACCAGCAGGTCGTGGTCGCGCCCGCCCGCGATGGCTGACGCCTCCGCGATACCCGGCCAGCCGATCAGTTCCTTCGATCGGGAGGGCGTCGGACCCTCGAACTCCTCCAGGGTCTCCTTCTGGAAGGAGACGACGCCGACGCCGAGTTCCTCGGCCGCCTCGAGCAGTCCGTCCTCCTCTTCTTTCCGGGTGCCCGTGGCGACGAACTCCACGTCCGGGAGGTCGTAGTCGGTGCTCTCCAGGGCCGACTCCCAGGCCGCGAGAAACTGGTCCGGTTTCGCGCCCGAGACACTGCCGGTCCCGAGCACGACGCCGTCCCCGGAGTTGCGCTTGAGGACGGTCACGTCGTCGCCGACCACGACAGCCCTGGGACCGTCGAGGCGCGCGACGGGACCCAGGTCCTCGTCGAGCACCGCCAGGTTCGTCGCCACCGTCGAGTCGCCGTTGACGACGTGGGTGTCGAGTGCCTTCGCGCGCTCCTCGACGCCCTGCTTGCCGGCGGCCTCGCTCGCGGTTGTCATCGCGGGTACTGCGCCCATCGTCGCGAGGTCCTGTGCGACCTGGTTGGCACCGTGGTGGCCACCCGTGATGGGAATGGCCCAGGTCAGTTCCTCGTCGACGACACAGACCGCGGGGTCGTCCCACTTGTCGTCGAGCAGCGGGGCCGTCTTGCGCATCGCAATGCCCGAGGCCATCAGGCCGACGAAACAATCGTACTCGCCCCAGTACTCCCCGAAGACGTCTCCGTGGTACTCGATGATGTCGATTGTCCCGTAGCGGTCGCCGATCCCCGTCTTGATCTCCTCGGCCGTATCCATCTTGCGCTCGAAGGAGATGACCGCGATCTCCTCCGCGACTTCCCCGTCGGAGTCGGGGGCCGAACAGTGGCCACTGCTGTCGTCGTTGCTGTTCGTCTCGTCCGTCGAAGAGTTGGTGTCCGTACTCATTGTCAGTCGTCGGCCTCCTGTGTGGTGCTGTCGGCACCCGTACCGCTGTCGCTGGAGTCGGGACCACGCGAGGCCCAGCCGTCGTAGAGGTACGAGCGCTCGTAGCCGGTGTCACCGACCGCCTCGCCGATGACGACCAGTGCCGAGGCGCGGTAGCCGGCCGCCTCGACTTTCCCGCCGATGGTCTCGATTGTTCCCTCGATGACGTCCTCGTCCGGCCAGGAGGCGTGGTAGACGACCGTCACCGGCGTCTCGGGGTCGTGGCCCGCCGCGAGCAGGCGGTCCATCGTCTCGCCGACAGCGTGGGTCCCGAGGTAGACGCAGGTCGTGACGTCGCCCATCCCGACGAACTCGCCGATGTGGTCCTCCTCGGGGTCGAGGGTCTTGCCCTGGGGGCGCGTGAACGCGACGTGGTTCGCGACGCCGTTCAGCGTCAACTGCGTGCGAAGGGTCGCACTCGCCGCGAACGCCGATGTGACTCCGGGTACGAAGTACGCCGGGACCCCCTCCTGTGCGAGCGCGTCCATCTGTTCCAGGGCGGCGCCGTAAACCGCCGGGTCGCCACTGTGCAGGCGGACGACGTTTCGCCCCGCGTCGTAGGCGTCACGCATCAGCGGGATCAACTCCTCGAGATCCTTGCCGATGCTCGAGACGGTTTCGGCGTCGTCACAGTAGGCCGCCAGCAGTTCGCTGTTGACCAGCGATCCCGCGTGGACCACCAGATCCGCCGCCTCACAGAGTTCCCTCCCGGTCACCGTCAGCAGGCCCGGATCGCCGGGTCCGGCGCCGACGAAGGGGATTCCCTCGGGCGTGTCACCCGCGGTGAACTCCTGTGGCCGGGTGCTGCGACGGTCCGACCCGGCGGCGTCGATGGCCGATTGCGGGTCGCCGGCGCTCGCGTCGTCGTCCTGTCCGGCCTCCTCGGCCGGGCCGTCGTCGGTCACGACTCGTCACCCCAGTCGGGGGGGTCGTCGCCACAGAGGACGCTCTCGGAGCGCTCCAGTTCCGCGACCTCGCCGCCCTCGATCTGCCCGCCGTCGGTCGTCGCCCGCGGCGACTGCTCCTCGGCGACGAACTCCGCGGTCGCCCGCGTCTCCCCCGTGCCGGGTTTCTCCGCGTAGGCCAGCGTGTAGTAGTCCCGTTCGTCGATCTCGGCCGGGTCGTCGGTCACGACCGTCTCACCCTGTTCCATGTACAGGCGCCGTCCGTAGGTGACCTCGTAGCCGGCCTCGAGGAGTCCCTCGTGGGTCCCCGGCGCGTCGGTCACCTTGAACAGGATCATGCGATCCGGGCCGGTCGGCGAGTCGCCCCCGGCAGCTTCCCGCAGGGCGAGACTCGATCCGGAGGATATCTCGACGCCGAGCGCAGTCGCGAAGGCCGTCACCGCGCTCACCCCGGGGACGATCTCCACGTCCACGTCGTCGTGAAACGCCGCCATCGTCCGCCGGAGGTGACCGAAGGTCGAGTAGACGTTCGGGTCCCCCAGCGTCACGAAAGCGGCGTCGCCGGCGCGAGCCTCCGGCGCCACCTCGCCCGCGGCTTCCTTCCAGGCCCGGCGGAGCTTCTCCTCGTCGCGGGTCATCGGGAAATCGAGGTCGCCGATCCGTCCGTCGGGCACGTACTCGGTCGCGACTGACCGCGAGAGCCGTCCCGGCGAGTACACGACGTCGGCGCCTTCGAGAACCCGTCTGCCCCGGACGGTCACCAGATCGGACTCGCCGGGCCCGAGGCCGACTCCGTAGAGGGTCATCGGCTGCCTCCGTCGGTCGCGACGTCCGGTTTCCCGTCGACGCCGCCGACGAGCATGTAGACCGGGTTCTCGGAGTTGAAGCTGGTCGCGCCCGCGAGTTCGTAGCCGTGGCTGACCTGGAACTGGACGACCTCCGAAAGCAGGTCCCGCTCGCGGAACGCCTCGGTGGCCGCGCCAGCGACCTCCAGCCGTGAGACGTTCATCACCACGCGGTCCACGCCGGTCTCGACGGCGTGATCGAGGACGCCCTCGTAGTTGCGGCTCCCTCCCAGAAAGAGCGCGTCGGCGTCCTCGGGCAACCCACCTGGTGCCTCCGTCACCCGTACCTCGACGTCTGCGTGCTCTCCGGGGTCGACGTCGGTCTCTCCGGCGACGGTTCCGCCGTCGGTCGCCGGTTCCGTCGCCGGCTGTCCGACCTGGATCCCGTTCGCCGCGAGGTTCTCGACTGTCGTCTCGGCGCGACCGGCCTTCCGTTCGACCGCAGTCACCCGGCCCGCACGGCGTGCGGCCTCGATCGTCACCGCCCCAGTACAGGAACCGACCTCCGCGAAGTGGTCGCCCGGACCGAGGTCGAGCTTCGACAGCAACACGGCCCGCACCTCCGGCTTGGTCGGCCCGGCTTTCGCGTCGTGTGGCAGTCGTATCCGTGCCATGCAGAATACAAGCACACTGAACATTAAAACAATTTTGGTTGTATTAACGACAGTCAGTCGTCTCTCCGGTGGCCGAGTGGGTTCCGTCTCCTCGATCGTTCGTGTCTCTTCGAAATGCTGCTCGTGGGTGATATGGGGCCGAAGACGACTCTTTGTCGACAGTCCCGGTTCGTTTCGGCTCCGCCTCTTGGCAGTGCTGTGACCAATCTGGACTGTGCGGATAGCCAAAAGACGTTGTACTATGTCAAATTCGTTTGTTCCACACAGCCTGGAATGGCGGTTTTCGGGGCGGCTGGGAGATACAGGGCAAAAGTACTTGAGTTATCGGTCCGGAGGTTCGATGATGGCCGGGAACGCTCAACAGACGGAGTCAGGGGTTCTCCGGAGCAAGCGCGACGCAACGCGGTACCAGATACTCGTCGGGATCGCGGAACGCCAGCCCGCTGTCAGCCAGCAGGAGATCGCAGAGGAGGTCGGCATCACCTCACAGGCCGTGAGCAACTACCTCCAGGAACTGGTCAAGCAGGGCCACGTCGAGAAGCACGGCCGCGGCCGCTACGAGGTCACCAAGGAGGGCGTCGACTGGCTGATGTCACAGACAGACGCGTTGCGGTCGTTCGTCGAACACGTCTCCGAGGACGTCATCGGACAGGTCGAGGTCGAGAGCGCGCTCGCGACGGCGCCGATGGGCGAGGGCGACCGCGTTTCGCTGACGATGCGGGACGGCTACCTGCGGGCGACGCCCGGTGACGCGGGCTCTGCCACCGCGGTCACCGTCACCGACGCCGAGGCCGACCGCGAAGTCGGTGTCACTGACTTCGAGGGCGTGGTCGACTACGAACTCGGGACGGTCACGGCAGTCTCCGTCCCGACGGTCCGGGGCGGGGGCAGCAGCAGGATCGACGCCGGGACGGTCGCCAGACTCGCCGCCGACCACGACCTGGTCGCCGTCAGCGGCACCGAGGCCGCGGCCGTCGCCTGGGAGGCCAACCTCGATCCCGACCTCCGGTTCGGTACGGCGGAAGGTGTCCGGGAGGCAGCGACGAAGGGGCTGGACGTGCTCTTGCTCGCTGTCGCCGATTCCCTGTCGGCCCACACCGACAAACTCCAGGACAGTTCCATCACCTACGAAGTCGTCGACGCGTCGGAGTAGACGCTACTCGGGTGCGAGCGCGTCTGCCGTCGCCGCCAGTTCACCCGGCTTTGCTGCACGCGGGAACCCGACCGACACCGCGTCGACCCCTTCGACGCGCTCGAACGCACCCAGACGCTCGCGACACTCCTCGGGGTGGCCTGCGGCCGCGATTTCGTCGAGCAGGCCGTCGCCGACTGCGCCGACCGCCGCCTCGCGGTTGCCGTCGGCCCAGTGCTGTGCGACTGCCGTCGCCGTCTCCTCGTAGCCCTGCCGGGCCAGCGCGTCCCGGTAGAACGTCCCCATCGCGCCGACGTAGAACGCGACGTGTTCGCGAGCCAGATAGCGGGCCCGCTGGCGGTCCGGGAGCGCACAGCAGGTGAGCATCACCGTCACACGCTGCTCGTCGGGGTCGCGTCCGCCGAGTCGTGCTCCTCGCCGGAAGTCGGCGATCCGGTCGACCAGTCCTTCGGGAGTCACCACGAGGGCGTGCCAGCCGTCACCGAAGCGGCCCGCGAGTTCGACGGCGGTGGGACCCATCCCGCCGGTGTCGACCGGCGGGGGATCGGGCGGGTCCTGACGGAGCCGGAAGCCGGTGAGCTGGAAGCACTCGCCGTCGTACTCGACTGTATCGCCGGCCAGCACCTGCCTGACCACCTCCACCGCCTCGCGGGTCCGCCGGAGCGGGTCCTCGTATCCGACACTGTGCCAGCCCTCGACCAGGATGGGACCACTCGGGCCCAGCCCCAGCCGGAACCGTCCGCCGGAGGCCTCCTGGAGCGTGGCCGCGGTCTGTCCGATCAGCGCGGGCGACCGCGAGTAGACGTTCGTGATCGAGGTCCCGATCCCGACCCGGTCGGTCGCGCGTGCGACCGTCGCCAGCACGGTGACGGCGTCCCGGCCCCAGGTCTCGGGGAGCCAGACGCGCTCGTAGCCGGCGGCCTCGGCACGCTCGCTCAGCGAGACGAACCGCTCGAGACGCGGCTGCGCTGCGACCGGCAAGAACAGGTCGCGGGCGACGCGTGTCATGCCCCGTTCTATCTGCCCGGCGCAGCATAAAACCGGGTTTCGACCGCCCCAGATCACGCCGTGCTGTCGGACCCGGCGGCTCGACGAAACGCGACGATCCCCGCGATACCCGCACCGACGACCCCGAACACGAGTGGATACGCGAACCCGAAGACGACGGCGTCCCCGAACGCGAGTCGCGCAGACCCGCCAAACACCGACTCGCTCGTGAACACGAAGGTCCCGGCGACAGCCGTCAGTCCGTACGCGACGGCGAACGCGAGAACGGCGGCCACGACACGGACCGGATCGTCGGTCCGGCCCACGACCCGGAAGGCGACGAGGAGCGCAACCGCCAGCAACACCACCACCGGGATCGAGTAGAAGACGATCACCGGCACGGCGGGATCCGGCGTCGACGCGCTCGCGGTGGTGGACAGCCAGTCCAGGCGACCGACCCCGCTGACCTCCAGGGGGACGTTGTGTGCGCTGTAGAAGACGAACGCGAGGAGGGTGAGGACATCCAGGAGCCCTCCCTCGGTCGAACTCGCCCCGACGACGGCCACGAGAACCGTCAGCGCGTACCCCACGAGGAACGCCCCGACACCCGCCACCACCGCTCGGGTCCAGGGGA
>CAYYHG010000033.1:13410-21816 GCA_964471665.1 uncultured Halobacteriales archaeon
ACTCGGCTATGTGGACGGCCGTGGCTCCGGAGAGTTCCCGGACGCGGTCCGGGGAGACCGGGAAGACGGCCTCTGGGGTGCCTGCGGCGGCCCAGACGGTTTCGAACTCGGTGAGCGTCTCGTCGAGGTAGACGGGCACGTCGGTCTCGTGGAGGAACGGAGGAACGCCACCGATCGACCAGCCCAGCGTCTCCTTGATCTCGTCGGCCTCGGCCATCCGGACGCCGTCGGGATCGGCGTCGCGGACCTCGGCCAGCCGGTGTTCGCTGACCCGGTTGACACCGCTGGTCACGACCACCACCAGCTCGTCGGCGACCATCGCGATGGAACTGGCGATCTGTGCGACGTCACAGCCGATGGCCGCCGCCGCGTCCTCGGCCGTTCTGGTCCCTTCGGGGAACTCGTGTACCTCGACTTCGAAACCCAGTTGCTCGCGTGCTCGCTCGCTGAACTCGGCCGCTCGTCGATGCATGCCCGTGGCTGTGACGCCCGGTGACAAAATCCCATCGACAGCGCTCCCGGAGACACCGGGCCGGAAGACCAACACCTTTGGCGCCGCCCGGCGAACGTCACGCATGTCGGATCCACGCCCCTCGCTCGCGGCGTTCGACGACAGAACCTTCACACTGGTCGCCGACCAGACGGACTTCGACGCCGACCGACTCCGGTCGCTGGTCGGTCGCCACCAGGACGACGTTCGCGACTTGCCGGGGGTCGACAACATCGTCTACGAGTGGCGCAACCACTTCCACCTGGACCCGCTCGTCCACCGGACCGACGCAGTCTACGTCCTCGCGCTCCCGAGTCACGTCTGGACGGAGTTCGCCGACGACCTCTCGCCGGCCCAGCTGGACGCCCTCAAATCCGTCCACGACCGCCAGGCCCGCACGCTCGCTCCCTCGAGTGAACGCTTCGAGTCCGACGACGCGCTCGTGCTGACGCGGCCCTGATCGGGACCGGTCCCGGGGCACGTCCCCGCCGGCCTGGGGGAAAGTACGACCTTCGTTTTCGAAAACGAGTACTATAGTTTTCGCTTTCGAAAAAAATTTTGCAGAATGAGAGGATTTAAGAGGGAGGGCGACCAATAGATGAATGTAATGAGCACCCAGAAGACCGTGAACCAGAAGTTCGACACAGTCGAGGAGAGCGAGGCGCTGCGCCTCGACGCAGAGAAGGCCGAGCAGGTCATCGGCGCGCTGAACGCGGACCTCGCGGACGCGTACGTGCTGTACCACCAGCTGAAGAAACACCACTGGAACGTCGAGGGCGCAGAGTTCCGCGACCTGCACCTGTTCCTCGGCGAGGCGGCCGAAAACGTCGAAGAGGCGGCCGACGAACTCGCAGAGCGCGCCCAGGCCCTGGGCGGCACGCCCGTCTCAGCGATGGGCAACCTCCAGGAGTTCGCCACCGTCGACGCCGAGGGTGACGACGTCTACGACATCCGGACCTCGCTGGAGAACGACATGGCACTGTACGGTGACATCATCGAGGCCGTCCGCGACCACGTCGAACTCGCGGAGAACCTCGGCGACCACGCGACCGCACAGATCCTCCGTGACATACTCGTCCAGGCCGAGGACGACGCCCACCACATCGAGCACTACCTCGAGGACGACACCCTCGTCTTCGAGAGCGCGATGAACTGACGACGGCGAAGCAACTCTGACCGTCGCGGCCCGCAGAAGAGCGCCCTCTACCGGCCGAGTTCGACCGTCAGACTCGACGAAATCCAACCGTCGGTGTTGTCTTCCTCGACGAATACTGTCTGTCCCGGTGCGCCCTGGTGGGCCGTGACCGGCACGTCCAGTTCCGGCGGGTTCTCGTCGTCGCGCCCGGTCGAACTGCTGTCCTCGAGAGTCGCCATTGGCAGGTTTAGGACCCCCTAAAGAAATAAGGTTTTTGGAACGCCTAAAACAGTCGTCACAACACGGGCGAATTACTCCCAGACTGTCACGTCTGCGAACGGACAGCGGTTCCCTGACAGCGGCGGACTCGACGACGGACGCTTCAAGTGACCCGGCGCCTTACCCGGGCGTATGAGTGACAGACGGCGGGACGCGTCGGGAGACGTTTCGGGGTTGATCGGGGATCTGGCCCGGACAGTCGAGGAGTTACAGACCGAACTCGAACCCGACGGGCGACCGCCGCTCCGCCCGCCGACGCCCCGGGAACTCGCCCGGTTCACGAGCGAGGTGACGATCCCGGCCATCGTGCTCGCGCTGGAGACGAACGTGCGGGTCCTGAAACTCCTCCAGCGGGCGCTGCGGCTGGCTGCCGGCGAGGATCCGCGGGCGGGCGAGTCCGCTCCGGCCCGCGAACGCGCACAGGCGCTCGGTCGCAGGACGCTGACACGCCTCGACGACCTGCTCGCGGACCTCCAGCAGGCCCTGGACGAACGGCCACCGGACGACCCCGCACGGGAACTGCTCGCGGAGGCACGGAGCCTCCGGACGGAGATCGACGACCGGCTGGCGGCCGCCGAGGCCGATCAGCACGACACCGACGGGACACAGCCGTCCCCCGAGAACCGCGTCGACATCGACGTCGAGTCGGAACTCCAGTCGATCAAAGACGACCTCGACGACGGAGACGACCCTGCGGACGACGACCACACCAGTCAGTGACGCTGTCGGCTGTATCACGATACCGACGTGACGACTCCGAATCCACGGGGGTCGAAATTGCTCACGGGCGTGTAGCCGACAGCACAACAACATTTATTACCGGTCGAATCATCATGATTGATCATAATGAATAGGCGATCGAGGAACGGTACGGGAGAGGTCCGCGCGGAACTGTACGTGCGAACCGAACTGCCGCCACCCGCACGGGAACAGGCGAGCGCAGTCGAGACGCAGCTGGCGACCCTCGCCGAACGCGACGTGCTCGAATCTGTAGACAGACACGACTGGGACAAGCGGGTCCCCGTCGACGCGTGTGCCGGGAGTGTCCGCGATACCTACCTGACCCTCACTGCGTGGGCCGACGACCGGGGGGTCAGGCTCACACCGTTTTTCGAAATCCGCGAGTGTTACTCCGCCGACAACGGCGGGTTCACAGACTGGCTCGTCGTCCCGGCACTGTGTCTCGTCGTCTACGAGGACGACCAGGTGAGGGCCGTGTACCCACACGCCGACAGCGACACCCACACTGTCGAGGACGGCCTGCAGGCGCTGGTCGGTGATTTCGCGGGGACGGCCGAGGGGGTACCCGCGACGGCCGACTGAGACGGATTGCTGCCGTTCTGTACCGGATCGACCGCACAACGGCGCGTCGTTCTGTATCAGGTGCGTCGGCCATTCCGGAACGCATTTGCACGCGCCACACGGGGACCCGCACATGCACATCGCCGGTATGGCCTCGAACCGCGGGCGGAACCTCCTGCACATCGCCGACCGGGCACCCGGGGGCGCCGACGTCGCTGTCGTCCTGACCGACACGGCGGACGCGCCGGTCCTCGAGAAGGCACGGCAGCGATCGCTCCCCACCGAGACAGTCGTGCCTGCTGAAAGCGAGTCGCGGCGCGACCACGAACGCCGGATTCTCGACGCGCTCGCCGGCTACGACGTCGACCTGGTCTGTCTGGACGGCTACATGCGCGTCCTCTCGGATACGTTCCTCGACGCGGCCCCCACGACGCTGAACGTCCACCCGTCACTGTTGCCATCGTTCCCGGGGAGTGACGCCTGGGGCGACGCCCTCGATGCTGGTGTGGCGGTGACTGGCTGTACCATCCACGTCGTGACGGACGCCACCGACGAGGCGGGCGACGTCGTCGAGGCGGAGATCGACAGCGGCCCCATCGTCACACAGGAACCGGTTCCGGTCTACGAGGGTGACACGGCCGCCGACCTGAAAGACCGCGTCCTCTACCGGGGCGAGTTCCGGGCGTATCCGCGCGCAGTGGAGTGGTTCGCCGAGGACCGCGTCGACGTGGACGGCCCGCGCGGCGGCGTCCGCGTCGAGAGTGACAGCAGCGGCGAGTTCCCGGCACGACGCCTCGCGGGCCACGACCGCGTGACTGCCCTTCGGTACGGCGAGAACCCACACCAGGACGCGGCGCTGTACACCGACCACACTGTCGACGAGGCAAACGTCGTCGACGCGGACCAGTTGAACGAGGGTGCCAGGGCGCTGTCGTACAACAACTACAACGACGCCGACGCTGCCCTCCAGTTGATCGCGGAGTTCGACGACCCGGCGGCGGCGGTCATCAAACACACCAACCCGACGGGGTGTGCGACGGCGGCCGACCTCCCGACAGCGTACGACCGCGCGCTCGCGACGGATCCGATGAGCGCCTTCGGCGGCGTCGTGGCGCTGAACCACGAGTGCGACCGCGCGACGGCCGAGCGGGTCGCCGACTCGTTCAAGGAGGTCGTCGTCGCACCCGGGTACACCGACGGGGGTCTTGCGGTCCTCTCCGAGTCGGAGTCACTCCGGGTACTCGACGTCGGGAGCCTCGGCGAGCGGACCGAACACCTGACCGAGACGTCGCTGGTCGGCGGGCGACTCGTTCAGGAGCGCGACCGCCAGCAGCCTACCGACGCGGATCTGGCGGTCGTCACCGAGCGCGAACCGACCGACGAACAGATCGAGTCGATGCTGTTTGCCTGGCAGGTCGTCACGCACGTCAAGTCCAACGCGATCGTCTTTGCCGCGGGCACCGAAACCGTCGGCGTCGGGATGGGTCAGGTCTCGCGTGTCGACGCGGTTGGGCTGGCGGCGACGAAGGCCAACGAACACGCCGAGGGGAAAGACGCCGCTGGCGCGGTGATGGCCTCCGACGCCTTCTTTCCGTTTCCGGACGGCGTCGAGCGCGCGGCCGACGCCGGAATCGAGGCAGTCATCCAGCCCGGCGGCTCACAGAACGACGAGGCAGTCATCGAGGCCGCGAACGAGCGCGACCTGGCGATGGTCTTTACCGGGTCGCGGTGTTTCCGCCACGACTAGTCGTGTTCGTGCAGTTCGACCTCCAGCGTCCCGTCGGCGACGGAGGCGGTCAGCATCGTCGTCCGCGAGGCGGGCGAGGCGCCGGTCACGCTCCCCGGGTTCAGGATCCGAACGCCGTCGTGTGTCGTATCCTCGACCTCGTGGGTGTGCCCGGCGACTGCGACCGGCTCCCCCCGGTCGGCGTGTTCACGAGCCGTCTCGGCGACGCGCTCCTCGTAGCCCCGTGGCGGCCCGGTGCCGTGAGTGACGACGAACTCCACGCCGCCGAGTTCGACCGCCGCGACCGCCGGGAGCCCGAGCTGTGGGTCCACGTTTCCCGACACCGCGGTCAGTGCCGGCGCGAGGTCCCGCACGTCCGCGAGTGCGCTCTGTGAGTCGAAGTCGCCGGCGTGGACGACGTGGTCCGCCGATCCGATCAGTTCGCAAAACGGCTCCGGGAGCCGGTGTGCACGGGACGGGATGTGCGAGTCTGCGATGATGGCAACGTCCATGCGCGTTTCTTCTCCGCAGAACAACTAATAGACTGCGTGCCACGGATGCGGTTCCGTATCCCACACGTTGATGACCCCCCCGAGCGAACGCAGTTGCCATGGACGAGACGGGCGTGGTCACCTGTTTTCTCCGGCACGAGGGGTCCGTGCTCCTGTTTCGTCGGAGCCGGGAGGTCGGTTCCTACGAAGGCATGTGGGGTGCAGTCGCGGGACACGCAGAGAGCGACCCCGACACGGCCGCCCGTCGGGAGATCCGCGAGGAGACTGGCCTGGACGCCGGGGACGTGACGCTGCTCCGGCGTGGTGAGCCGTTTGCCGTTCCCGACGAGCACCTCGACAAGCGGTGGCACGTCCACCCGTACCTGTTCGACTGTGCGACCCGGACCGTCGAGACGAACTGGGAGACCGCAGACCACGCGTGGGTCGCACCCACTGCGATCATCCACCGCGAGACGGTTCCTGGGCTGTGGACCTCGTACGACCGCGTCCGTCCGAGCGTCGGTACTGTCGCCGACGACCACGAACACGGGTCGGCGTACGTCTCGGTCCGTGCGCTGGAGGTGCTTCGCGACGAAGCTTCCGTCCGCGCGTACACGGCCGCGACCGACCAGGACCCGACGCCCGGCAGCGCTCATCTCACCGCACGAACCGACAACGGAGAGCCCCTCCCGGACATCGCGGTGTCGCTCCGGGAAGCACGCCCCTCGATGGCTGTCGTCGAGAACCGCGTCGACCGCGTCATGGCTGCCGCGGGCGTCTCTCGGACGGCCACCGCCGTCGAACACGCGGCCGCCGCGGGCGTCGAGGAGGCCCTCCGTGCGGACGAACGGGCGGCCTCACACGCCGCACGCCGCGTCGCAGGCGCCCGCGTCGCGACGCTCTCCCGCTCGGGAACGGTCCGCGAGACGCTCTCGCTCGCCGAACCCGAGGCGGTCCTCGTTGCCGAATCGCGACCCGGCCGCGAAGGCGTCGACGCCGCGGCTGACCTCGCCGAATCGACGGACGTCACACTCACGACCGACGCAGCGCTCGCGAGCGCCATCTGCGAGTGGGACGCCGACGCGGTGGTCCTCGGAGCAGACGCGATCCGTCCGGACGGATCCGTGATCAACAAGGCCGGCACGCGCGCGGCCGCACTCGCCGGTACCTACGAAGGTATCGAAGTCCTCGTCGTCGCAGCTACCGACAAGGTCGTCTCTCACACCAGGACCGACCGGGAGCACCGCAACCCCACAGAGGTCTACGACGGTGGGGCCGACGTCGTGGTACACAACCCCACCTTCGAGGCGACGCCGCCGGACTGTGTCGACGCCGTCGTGACCGAACACGGACCCCTCGACCGCGACGGCGTCGCCGCGATCGCCGCCGACCACCGCGAACGTGGGCGCTGGGCCGACGAGTGGCGGTAATCGGTCAGCGGCGGTGGCCCCACCGCTGGCCGTCCTCGGCGTAGCGGGCGTCGACGATCCGGTCGAACTGGTCGTCCGACAGCGCGATGTCGACGGCGCCGACGTTCTCCTCCAGCTGATCGACGGTGCGGGCGCCGACGATGGGCACGCAGGTGAACCGTTCCTGTTCGATCAGCCACCGCAGGGCGACCTGTGCGGGCGTGGCACCGACCTCGCCGGCAACCGTGCGGACCTCGTCGAGGACGTTCCAGCCCCGCTCGGAGAGATAGTACTCCTCGAAGGCGTCGTCGAGGTCTCCCCGCGAGCCCTCGGGGCCCTCGAAGGCCGCGGGGTCGTCCTCGTCGACGCGCTCGTATTTGCCGGTGAGGAACCCGCCCGCGAGCGGCGAGTACGGACAGACTGCCAGGTCCTGGTCGATACACACCTCGAGGTAGTCTGTGATGTCGTCGCGGTAGCCCGCGTGAAACAGCGGCTGTGTCACCTCGAAGCGCTCTGTGTCTTCGACGTCGCTCTTCCAGAGACCCTTCGTCAGCTGCCAGGCGGCCATGGTGGAGGCGCCGAGGTAGTGGACCGTGCCCTCGCGGACCAGTTCGTCGAGGGTCGCCAGTGTCTCCTCGATAGGCGTGGTCTCGTCCCACCGATGCAGGTAGTAGATGTCGAGGTAGTCCGTACCCAGGCGGTCGAGTGTCCCCTGGATCTGTGTGCGGATGTGCTTGCGGCCCAACCCCGAGTCGTTGGGTCCCGGTTTGCCCCGTCCGTCGAACGGGAAGTACACCTTCGAGGCGATGACGAAATCCTCGCGGTCGTAGTCGTCCAGCCACTCCCCGATGTACTGTTCGGACGTTCCGTTGGGTGTCCCGTAGACGTTGGCGGTGTCGATGAAGTTGACGCCGTGTTCCCGGGCCGCGTCGAGCAGTCGATGCGCCGACTCCCGGCCGGTCTCGACGACGCCGCCCGTCTCGCGACCGAACCGCCAGGTCCCCAGGCACAGCTGCGAAACGCTCGTGCCGGTCGAACCGAGTTTCGTGTACTCCATGGCCGACGCCTCGACTGGCAGTACAAAAACGGATTCGGTTCGGTTTGGCGGTCGCGGAGTTCGGGCGCACACACCGGCACTCCCCCTCGGCGCACGGTCGCGGAGTTCGGCGCACACACCGGCACTCCCAGGTATGTGCATTTGCGACGACCGTTCCCGAACGCGCGGTTTCGTCAGTGATCGTGAGTGTGGTGGTCCCCGGGACGGGAAAATCGTCCCGAGAAAGCCCGGTCGACGACCTCCGACAGTGCGGGGTGGATGATGACCTTCACGAGTCCCTCCTCGTTCATCGCGTCGCCGCGTGCAGTGTCCTCGTAGCGGTAGGTGTTGGTCGCGTACTCGCGGTCTGTCTCCTGGAGTTCGCCCTCGGTGGCGCCGACGCCGGCGACCTCCGGCGACGCGAAGACAGCGAAGGGGATCGCGGAGTAATCGACCGGTTCGAGGTCGTCACGGAGGAGGTTCCCTGCGACTGTCCGGGCCTCGTGGTTGGCGTTGTGTTTGATACTGTCGGCTATAA
>CAYYHG010000034.1:0-21628 GCA_964471665.1 uncultured Halobacteriales archaeon
AGCCCGGGGCGACGGAGTCGGCGCGATTGCACAGCGCGTCGGCGTCGTACTTGTCGCCGTAGTGCGAAATCATACCCGGAGGGCGGACTACCGCCAGTCGTAGACGGACACGGGCCGGTCAGATCTGGCGGACCGGCCGTGGGGGTTGCGCCGGTCGGAGCGGTCGAGACGGCGGGCAAAGAGGCCGTCCTTGACTCCCCGGAGGATGTTGGTCACCACGTCGCGGCCGTCTCCCAGCCAGTAGGAGGGACGGTTCTCCCCGGCGAAGACGCCGCGCAACTCGCTGGCCGCGTCTTTGCCTGCGTGCCCGCACAACCGCCCGACGACGGTGGGTCTGAGGCCGTAGTTTTTCACCAGCCGGTAGGCCAGCGAGCGGTATTTCCAGCCCCAGTCTGACCGGCGTTCGCCGCCGTCGGCACCGACCTCGCGGCGGACGCTCATGCGGTCGTCCCACGCGACCTCGAACCCGGCGCCGGCAAAGCGGTGGGCGAAGTCCCGGGCGCCGCCCACCTCGAGGTACTCGTCGAACCCGTCGAGTTCGTCGAGGGGGGCCCGCCGCAGGGCCACGTTCCCCGCGTTGGCGTAGGTCACGTTCCGGCCGGCGACCGTGCTGGCCTCCATCTCCTCGGTCACCATACCGGCCCGGAGCTGTGTGTTCGTCGGCCCCGTGACCGCGTCGTGCTCGGCCAGGCCGTCAATCACGGCCTCGGTCCACTGGTCGGTGACACACAGTGTGTGGTCGACGAACGCGACCGCGTCGCCAGCCGCGTGGTCGACGCCGACGTTCCGGGCTGCGTTCGCGTTCCGGTCGGCAATCTCGACGAGCACGTCCACGTCGTCGCGGTTCCGTATCATCCCGGAGGTCCCGTCGGCCGAGGGGCCGTTGACCACGATGATCTCGGCGTCCGTGCGTTCGGTGAGCGCGTCCAGACACCCCGACAGCTCCTCGCGGGCATTCAGTGTCGGGACGACCACCGAGAGGTCCATACCCGTCGGTAGCGCTCCGGAGCCCTAAAAAGTCCACGGGGACCTATCGGGTGGTGTCCGACACCCGCGCGTCCCAGTAGGACACCGACGCGAGACGGGTACCGACGGAACTGTCGGCGAGTGCCGTGTCGACCGACCGGAACGCGGAGGCCACGCCGTTGGGAATCTTCCGGTAGAAGCCGTAGGGAAACACCCAGTCGTGTTCGGACCGGGCCAGTTCGAGGCCGACGTCGCCCAGCAGGCGGTCGACTTCCTGTTCCGAGTACAGCCGCGAGCCCATCGGGAGCGCCCAGTTGTACGCCGACCGCGTCGAGAAGCGCTTGAACGTGTCGAAAAAGACCTGCTCGCGCGAGACGCGGCGCATCTCCGAGAGAAACGACGCCGGCGTATCGGCCAGGTGGAAAAACCGCATCGCGAACACTGAGTCGAAGTGGTCGTCAGGGAACGGCAACCGGCCGGCGTCCCCGCGCATGAACTCCAGCCGGCCAGAGACGTCCGCCGACTGCGCTTTCTCCCGACCCTGCCCGAGCATCGCCGCCGAGATGTCGAGGCCCACGGCCTCGGCGCCGCGCTCGGCGAGCATGACGGTAAACCGGCCAGTTCCGCAGGCAATCTCGAGGACGTCGCGGCCCTCGACCGGTTCGAGCGCGTCGAGGACCGCCTCCTTCTCGCGGCGGTCGATCAGGCGTCCACCCCGCGAGAAGCGCTTGTCCTCGTAGGCCTCCGCGACGTCGTCGGCCTGGTACCATTCCTCTCCTTTCACCGTACCTGCCCGGTCTGGTCCCGGGAATAAAACGGTATTGGCTCGGACTGGTACTGATTGCTGTAAGCCATTACCGGACCGAGCCGGTCGCGGCCGGCCGGGGGGTTTTTGAGTTCGCTCTCCCAGAGAACGGTATGAGTGATTTCGACGGGCTCGACCTGCAATCCGTCGAGGACCAGCTCGACGAGGGCGACCCCGGCGGCGGCTCGACGCGCGTCGTCCTGGGCGTTCTCGACGGCACCACGGCACCCGAGGAGTGGCTCGGCACGGTAGAGAGGGGGGCGGTCCTCGTCTTGAACGTCGAGGGTGACCTGAACGAACTCGCGGCAGGATTCGCGCGCGATGTCAAGGAATCGGGCGGAGAACTGATGCACTTCCGGGGCTTCCTGATCGTGACCCCGCCCGACATCGATATCGACGCCGGCCGACTCGATTGATAGTGATTGCTGTAAGCCATTTACCGGATCGACCGCAAGACACGACGTGGTCGAAACGGTATTTCGTTACAGCAATCACGATGATTCTCTCGTACAACGGTCCGCAGGGTCGGCCGGTAGCCAGCTACCTGTGACAGCGAGAGAGTTCCGCCCTTCCCGTGAGGTCGTTCGGAAATCTCCGATTTCGGTGACGACGAGAATCTTGCCTCCGGTGGTGTCGGCCCGCCCGACCCCACGCGAGAGGAAACCTCGGTGGTTACGCCGAGGAGGATGTCATAGATCCTCGTCCACGTGCTCGGCGGCTTTCAGCGCGAGCGCCGCAATAGTCAGCGTGGGGTTCATCGCGCCGGCGGTGACGAAGACGCTGCTGGAGGCGACGGTGAGGTTGGGGAGGTCGTGGGTCCGCAGGCGGGGGTTCACGACGCTCTCGGACGGATCCCGGCCCATGCGGGTCGTGCCCATGTGGTGGTAGGCCGGGCCCGTGTCCCCGGGACCGACCGTCCACGCCACCTCGGCACCGAGTTCGTCGAGCACTGCGTGCTGGATGTCGTTGGCCCGCGAGAGCGACCTGCGCGTCCGGTCGCCGAGCGACCACTGGATGTCCGGCACCGGGTTGCCGTGGTCGTCGACCGTCGACTCGTCGAGCGCCACACGGTTCTCCGGCCGGGGTTCCTGGCCGACGATCCCGCCCATCGCGACGCTGTGGCCGTACGCGTCCCGGAGCGAGTCGAGGAGCGGATCCCCCCACTCGTCGCTCTCCAGGGCGAGTTCGACCGGCGAGGGGCCGGCGTAGTTGAAGAACTCGAGTTTCACCGGCGCCAGCCGCTCGTCGCTGGCCGGGACGACCACGGTCCCGTCCGCGTCAGTGACAGCCTGACCGGGATCGTCGTAGAACTGGTGGGTCTCGGTGGTGATGAAGCCGACGTGGTTCTGGCGGGTCCGGCGGTCCAGCCGCCCGCCGACCCCGGCGAACAGGTGCTCCATGAAGTAGTGGCCGACGAGGCCACTCGAGTTCGCGAGCCCCCGGGGATGGTCCCGGTTCCGGGAGAGCAAGAGAAGGCGGGGAATCTCGACGCCACCAGCGGCGAGCACGAACTGCCGGGCCGCCTGCCGGTGGGTCTCGCCGTCCGGCGTGGCGTAGACAGCCGCGTCGACGCGGTCGCCGCCGTCGCCGGTGACCAGGCGCTGGACGGGAACACAATCGAGGACGCGAGCGCCCTCGTCCTCGGCCCGGCGGACGTGGACGTCGGCGCTGTACTTCGCCCCGGAGGGACAGACCGGCTGGCAGGTCCCGTAGCCCACACAGGGCCCGCGGCCGTCGTAGGGTTCGGAGTTGCGCGCGTTGGGGACCGAGTGGGTCGCAACCGCCAGCCGTTCGCAGGCCCCGGCAAACAGCGAATCGCTGTAACTCGGCGCGAACGGGGCCATCGGGAACGCGTCCTGGCGGGGCGGTCCGAATGGATTGTCGTCGGCGCCGGCGACTCCCAGTTCCGTCTCCGCCTCGGCGTAGTAGGGCCGGAGGTCGCCGTACGCGAGGGGCCACTCGGTCAGGTCGTCGTTGCCCGCCCGTCCAGCGAAGTCGCTCTCGTGGAGGCGCATCACCATCCCCTGCCAGTGTAGCGTCGATCCGCCGACGCCCTTCACGCGGGCCTGGTTCAGCGGATAGAACAACTCTCCCGTCGTCGAGAACGCGTCGCGGTCGCCGCCCATCTCCCAGACCGACGACCCGTCGTGAGCCGGACGGATCGACCGCTCCATGCGCTTTTCCCGGGATTCGTCGTCGAACCGGGGACCAGCCTCCAGGACGATCACGTCGTGTCCGGCCCCGGCCAGTCGCGCGGCGACCAGCGCACCCGCCGGTCCAGCTCCCACGATACAGACGTCTGCCCTGCCCGATGGCGTCCTGTCCGCGGGGCCGCTCCGAGATGGTCGTGTTCCGTTCATAATTCCTGCTGGCACGACGGTCTCTGTGGGCTCGCTTCTGGACGGTGGGCTCCCGTCAGTGACGTCGCGCCAGTCCTGTGGTGTCACGAGTTAGGCTAGCCTAAACTTAGGCGTTGGCTTTCGGCGTCGGCCGGCGACCGGGCGGTCTAGAGGTCCTCGATCGCCCGCTGGCCGAGTTCCACCACGTCGGGTTCCAGGTCGTCGGCCCGGTCGCGCAGGTCCGCGGGCGTGAACCACTCCCAGTCCGTGGCCGGCTGTTCGCCCGCAGTCGGCGAGATGTCCCTGCTGTCGACGCGGCCGTAGTAGACACAATCGATGTGCTGGTGGCCCACCTCGCCGTCACAGACGTCGATGTCCTCGAGGAGGAACTCCCGGGGTCGCGGGATGGACTCGACGGTCGGGGACGCGATGTCGCTCTCGGGAGCGACGAGGTCGACGGTCAGTCCGAGTTCCTCGCGGACTTCCCGGCAAGCGGTGACGTGTGGGAGCTCGTCGCGCTCGACGTGGCCGCCGGGCGGGAGCCACATCTCGAGTTTGTCGTGTTCGTGGAGCGCGGTCGCCCCGTCGTGGACGACGTAGACGGTGGCGACGAAGTGTCTGGTCGTCTCCATGGCGGCGCAGACGGGGTCGCGCGGATTGAGCCTTGCTACTCTACTCGACGACGACCAGCGTCTCCCCCATGTCGACGCTCTCACCGTCGCTGACGGCCACGTCGACGACTGTCCCGCCGGTCTCGGCCACGACGTCGTTCTCCATCTTCATCGCCTCGAGAACGGCCAGCGTGTCGCCGGCGGCCACCTCCTCGCCCGGCGCGACCAGCACGTCGAGGATCGTGCCCTGCATCTCCGCGGTGATCCGGGTCCCGCTGGCCGTCGTCGTACGTCCCGAGTCGGCGTCGTCACCGGGTCCGGCCTGCTCGGGTCGGGGCTGTGTTCCCGTGCCGCCGGCCGGGACGTCGATGGCAGGCGCCCCGTGTTCCTCGAGTTCGACCGCGAACCGCTTCCCGTCGACCTCGACCGTGAACTCCCGCCGGGTAGACTCCCCGTCGCCGGCCTTCTCGACTGTCGGTTCCGTTCCCCACCGCTCCTGGGCCGCGTCGACGCGGTCGGGATCGAGTTCCTCGTCGAGGTACTTCGTGGTGTGGGTGCCGGCGACGAACTGCTCGTCGGTCAGCATCAGCCGGTGGAACGGGACGATCGTGGGGATGCCACGGATGTCGTACTCCGCAAGCGCTCGCTCGCCGCGTGCGAGGACCTCCTCTCTGTCCTCGCCGGAGACGATCAGTTTGGAGATCATCGAGTCGTAGTCGGTCACGAGGTCGTCGCCCTGCCGGAGCGCGTCGTCGACGCGCACGCCCACGCCACCCGGCGGGTCGTACGTCTCCAGCGTGCCGCCCGTTGCGGGCGCGAAATCGGCGGCGGCGTTCTCGGCGTTGATCCGGAACTCCACGGCGTGGCCGTCGACCGCGACCTCCGACTGGTCGAAGGTGATCGTTTCGCCGGCCGCGATCCGGAGTTGCCACTTCACGATGTCGACGCCCGTGATCGCTTCCGTGACACAGTGTTCGACCTGGATGCGCGTGTTGACCTCGAGGAAGTAGAAGTCGGCGTCGGACCCGAGCAGATCACCGTCGGCGCGGTCCTCCTCGGCGACCAGGAACTCGACGGTCCCGGCGTTGGTGTAGTCGGCCGCGTCCACGCCCCGGCGCGCGGCCTCGCCGATCTGCTCGCGGAGTTCGTCCGAGAGTGCCGGGCTCGGCCCCTCCTCGATGACCTTCTGGTGGCGCCGCTGGAGCGAGCAGTCCCGCTCGCCCAGGTGGCGGACGTTGCCCGCCCCGTCGGCGACGATCTGGACCTCGATGTGCCGTGGCTTCTCCAGGTACCGCTCCAGGTAGACGGAGGCGTTGTCGAAGTACGCCTCCCCCTCGCGTTTCGCGCTCTCGAGTCGATCCGCGACCTCGTCGGCCGAGCGGACGACCTTCATGCCGCGGCCGCCGCCCCCGCCCTCGGCCTTGATCGCGACGGGATAGCCGTGTTCCTCGCCGAACGCGACCACTTCCTCGGGGTCCTCGACCGGATCGGTCGTCCCCGGAACGATCGGCACGCCGGCGTCCCGCATGATCTGGCGAGCGCGGGTCTTCTCGCCGAGGCGCTCCATCGCGTCGCTGGAGGGGCCGACCCAGGTGACACCCTGGGTGTCCTCGACCCGGGCGGCGAAGTCGGCGTTCTCGGCCAGGAACCCGTAGCCGGGGTGGATGGCGTCCGCGTTCGACCGCAGGGCAGCGTCGACGATGGCCTCGCCGTCGAGATACGAGTCGGCCGCCCGCGCGGGCCCCACGTTGTACGCCTCGTCGGCGTAGCGGACGTGACCGCTGTCCCGGTCGGCGTCGCTGTAGACCGCGACGGTGTCGATACCCAGTTCCTCGCAGGCCCGCATCACGCGGACCGCAATCTCGCCCCGGTTCGCCACGAGCACCGTGTCGAATCCGTCGATCGTGTCCATGTCTACCGGAGCCCGTCCAGCCGTCCGGCTGCTGTCCACTCGTCGGTCGGTGCGTCCCGCGGCACGCGCCCGTCGCCACCCGAGAGCCCCTCGAGGCGACCGGCGAACTGCCAGCGCCTGCCGTCCCACGTCTCGTCGTCGCGTCCGGCCGCGAGGGCGGCCGCTGTCTCGCGGTCGCGCAGGTGCGCGCCGATGGCGGCCGCGATGGCTGCGGCCTCCTGGGCGCTCGCGTCGGCCGGGAGTGCGAGCCTGCCGCGCTCGGTCGTGATCGTCACCGTCCCGTCGCGTGTGTCGGCTGTCGTCATGGTTACAGCGGAATGTTCCCGTGTTTTCTGTCCGGTCCGGATGTGCGTTTCGACCGCAACATCTCGAGATCTCCGATCAGTCGCGGGCGCGTCTCCTTCGGCTCGAGCACGTCGTCGACGAACCCGCGGTCCGCCGCCGTGTAGGGGTTGGCGAACTGCTCGCGGTACTCCGCGATGAGTTCCTCCCGGCGGGTCTCTGGGTCGTCGGCCGCGTCCAGTTCGTCGCTGTAGAGGACGTTCACCGCGCCTTCGGGCCCCATCACCGCAATCTCGGCGGAGGGCCAGGCGTAGTTGACGTCGGCGCCGATGTGTTTCGATGACATCACGTCGTAGGCGCCGCCGTAGGCCTTGCGGGTGATGACCGTCAGCAACGGGACCGTCGCCTCCGAGAACGCGTAGAGGAGTTTCGCCCCGTGGACGATGATGCCGTCGTGTTCCTGGTCGGTGCCCGGCATGAACCCCGGCACGTCCACGAACGTGAGGACCGGAATGTTGAACGCGTCACAGAAGCGCACGAAGCGGGCGCCCTTCACCGAGGCGTCGATGTCGAGCGTGCCGGCGTTCACGCGGGGCTGGTTGGCGACGACGCCGGTCGCGTGGCCGTCGAGTCGGCCGAACCCGACGACGAGGTTCCGGGCGAAGGCCCCGGCCACCTCGAAAAACGAGCCCTCGTCGACGACCCGCTCTATGACATCCGTCATGTCGTAGGGCTTCCGGGGTGTGTCGGGGACGACGCTCGCCAGTTCCTCGTCGCGCCGCTCCGGGTCGTCCCAGGGGTCGACCCGCGGGGGGTCCTCGACGTTGTTCTGGGGCAGATACGACAGGAGGTGGCGCACGTCGTCTAAGGCCGCTTGCTCGTCGGCGGCAGTGAAGTGGGCGACGCCGGACTCTGAGGCGTGCGTCGAGGCGCCGCCGAGTTCGTCGAACCCCACCTGTTCGCCCGTGACCGTCTCGATGACGTCCGGGCCGGTGATGAACATGTGGCTCGTGTCCTGGACCATCACGACGAAGTCGGTGATCGCGGGCGAGTAGACCGCGCCGCCGGCACACGGCCCCATGATGACCGATATCTGGGGGATGACGCCGCTCGCCTGTTGGTTGCGGTGGAAGATGTGTGCGTAGCCCGCCAGCGAGTCGATCCCCTCCTGGATGCGGGCACCCGCCGAATCGTTGAGTCCGACGACCGGCGCGCCCGTCTCCATGGCCTTGTCCATGACCTTGGTGACCTTCTCGGCGAAGACCATGCCCAGCGATCCGCCGAAGACGGTAAAGTCGTGTGCGAACACGAAGACCGTACGGCCGTTGACTTCGCCATAGCCCGTGACGACACCGTCCCCGAGTACCTGCCGGTCCTCCATGTCGAAGTTGTGGCAGTCGTGGGTACGAAACTGGTCGAATTCGGTGAAGGTGCCGTTGTCGAGGAAGTACTCGACGCGTTCGCGGGCAGTCAGTTTCCCCTTCTCGTGTTGTTTCTCGATCCGTTCCTCGCCGCCGCCCTCGCGGGCCTCCTCGCGGAGTTCGCGCAACTCCTCGAGGCGGTCGTCCATAGTCATGCTTCCCCGTAGACGGGGACTGCGGCGCCGCTCGTGGGTTCGGCACCGTCGCTACAGAGAAACGCGACCACCGCAGCGATATCGTCGGGGTCGACCCACGTGTCGTGGTCGGCGCCAGACATCATCTCGCGGTTCATCGGCGTGTCGATGACGCTGGGCATGACCGCGTTGGCACGGACCGTCCCGAGATTTTCTTCGGCGACGGATTCGGTGATGAGACGCACGCCCGCCTTCGTCGCACGGTAGATGCCGTCGCCGGTGCCTCCTTCCAGCGACGACCGCGAGGAGACGCTGACGACTGCGCCCGCCGCGTCCTGGAGGTGTGGCAGGGCGTGTTTGGTCACGAGAAACATGGTCTTGAGGTTCACGTCGAACAGGAACTCGAACGTGCCGGCGTCGGTGTCCTCGATCGGGTCGCCGCCGCGCCACGTGCCGGCGATGTTGGCGAGATAGTCGATTCCGCCGTGGCTGTCGGCGACCGACGCGACGACGTCTTCGACCTGTGACTCCTCGGTGAGGTTGGCCTGGTAGAAGTCGATCCGCTCCGGGTCCGCCAGGAGGAAGTCCTCGCTGTCCTGCTCGACCAGGTCGACGCCACAGACTGTCGCGCCGCCCTCGAGGAACGCCTCTGCGACCGAACTGCCGAGCGCGCCGCCGACGCCCGTCACCAGCACGACGTCACCGCCGAAGTCGAACGAGACTGCCATGCCGGTGTCCACGCCCCCGACCGGAATAAAAGCACCCACACGCGTCGGCGGGCTGTCACGGTCGAGGGGTCGCCGTCCCGACATCTCGCCCAGACGATTATACTGTCGGCTATATACCGGTCGACGTAACTTTTGATACTTCTCAGTCGGACGTTCCCGGCTGAAAGTATCAGGGCTTACGTCGACCGGTATAATTTCGTGCAGATATTCCCCGCTCCGGGGTGCCGATACTGCTCACGGACTGGAAACAGTCGGCGCGGCGGCGTCGCTTGCGGGCCTGGGATTCCTGTTCAACGCCCTCACGGGGTTTTGAGAGATGAACGCGCTGCTGGGGGCCGACACCTGCTCGCGAGAGGAGTGTTAGGCTTCGACGGGTTGGCCCTGCTTGCGCGTGACGTAGCCGGCGATGCGGTTGCGGACGGTCTTCGACTCGATGTTCGTGAGTTCCGAGACCAATTCCTTGTTGTGTTCGAAGTCCGTCGAGAAGGCGTCCGGATACCGCTCCATCAGCATAGTGGCTGTCTTCTTGACGTACGCGGGTTTGATGGCCATCAGTGTCCCCACTTTGCCGGCTACCACTCTAAAAGGATTCGAATTAGAGGCGCGTGCGGCAACTGTCACTATAGCGTCCGCCGACTCGCGGGCGCGGATATCCCGTCGAAAAACGACGCCGCTGCAGGCAACTCGGAGACACACCGGCGACAGTGGGAGTATGGTCCCGTGCCGAGTGCAAGAATCCCGGCGGACGCGACAAGCACGACGATACCGAACGGATTCGATCCGGCGGTGACCGCGACGACGAGCAGACCGACAACGAGCCTCGGCGCCGAGACGTTGGATTGGATCAACTCGTCGGTACCGTTGCGTATCGGGCGAGTTCTTGATCTATTACTCGGTTAATAAAAAACATAGAAATTGTGAAAACAGGGACAATTGATGTGCTTACAAGACGACGGACAGACAGGGAATAGTAAATGTCCAAACCGCACTCACCAGCAGTTGACCGACAAAGTCTTTCGAGGCAAGTCCAGGAGATTCTGGACCAAGCACTCGAAGCAGACACTATAGAAATGAAAAACTACCATATTCGACGAGCGTTGCAGTATCGTGTTATTTTAGATTCCCACGAATAATCAATCGCCAGATATTGGTCGTTCAGTCTGTAAACGACTACGGCCGTCCTTGTGAACTGGATCCTGTCGGTGAATATGGCACGTCTGTTATGTCGTCAGTGGGTCGCGCGTCGTGGTGGAAATGGCCCGGTCGGCAGTCGTCTCGTCTGGACTGTCATCACCCTCGTCAGGCACGACCCAGACGCGGTCGCCCCCGAAGGTGGTGCTTTCGACCACTCCCTCTCGTTCCAGGGCGCGCAATTTCCGGTCTACTGTCGTCGAAGAGTACCCGACGACATCAACGACATCTTGGGTGGTCGTCATGCCACCAGGGTCGGTCATCTCTCCAGCCTTGACCGCGTTGATCAGCGTTTGTGTCTCGGTAGTCACTGTGTGTATCACTACGGGCCAGAACACAATAACTCTGCGCAATCGACTGAATATTCGCAAAACGATAGCCTGTAGCGTCGACTTGCCGAATATGTTCGGGGAAATTGCTGGGACATTGCCAGCCCAAGTGAATAACATGGCAGTCACCGATCCGGAAGCCGAAGTTCGTGCGGAACTGGATCTGCCGTCGGGAGCACTGACAGAACAACTCGAAGTCCGAGGTCTTGGACCGCCCGGACCACTCAGAGAAACCCTGGAAACGCTATCCGAACCAGATGAAGACACGGTGCTGATACAACTCAACGAGCGGGCCCCTCAGCATCTGTATCCGAAACTCACGGATCGTGGTTACGAGTTCGGCACCGTCGAACGAGACGACGTGACAATAACCGCAATATGGAAACAGTAATCCGGGACCACGAACAGGACGGTGCCAGCACGACGGTCGATACTGATGTGCCACTCCTCTTCGTCGACGCGAACGGTTTCGGTCTCGAATCCCTGTTCGTCGAGGACACTGTAGAGGGGTTTCGGGTCGAAACGATTGATCAACAGCAGCCGTTCGCCTGGCTGTAGTGTGTCGATTTCATCCATGATGGGTCCGAACGGTTCTCCCGTTATCTCACGGACATCAAGTCGTCGATCAGGATTCGGTGTATTGCCCTCGCTCATATCAGGTCTGTAATTCGTGATCCGTGTTCTGACTTCTCCCGATGATGTCCGCTCTGTTCCAGACGATTCTAAACGATCTCATCGCCTCGTCATCTGCCCGCGGATCGATCCTGTAAGGAATAGAGGTACCCAACCGCACCGGCGGTCGCAATCGTGAGCCCCAGCGTCTCGATGGTGGCGAGGGCTGTCCCGAACGTATTCGGGGTCAAGGATAGTCGAGCCGTGGGCGTAGGGGCAGGTATGCCAGGATTCTTTTCCAGCGTTCGTGGCAACGATGATACGGGATTCGACGCTTACGACGGGTTCGTTCCCGAGGATATCCCGGAACCAGGATCGTTCCTGCCCGACCACGCAGTATTGACCGGCCGGGAGCATGCGGCCTTCCACCGGCTTGCACGGCTGTTGTTCGAAAAACGGGGCGTCTACGACATGACCTTCGGATACAACCTCGCGAGGCTGAACCTCGATCAGCGCCATCCCAACGCTGGCTACCGGTACGCAATCGATGCCGACGACACGTCCGTGCTCCGGGCGGAGTTCACTCCGACGACCGAGTTCTGTCCACAGAGCGATACACTCACGGTTGGGAGCTTCCGGGCGTTCAACGGTGAGAGCGAGCGCCACCAATTCAATCTTGTCCGAGTACGAGTCGATGGAATGCACCATCGGGCAGCCGAAATTAACCACAAACTCCGAGACCTGGAAGAAACGTTCGCCGACTCGGGCACACTGGGAAGCGAGGAATCCATTCGCAACCCCAGTGAGAACACACAAGCCCGGCAGACGGGTGACATGCCCCTCTGATACTGTCGGCTATAACTTCGTGAAGATATCCGGACCCGTCACTATATGGGATGGGCCGACGGCAAGGGGCCGCCGGCACGAATCAAGGCAAATACCCATCCAAGGGGCTGACGGGTGGGTTTGGGATGGCCTGGGTGGCTGCCCGGCATGATGCCGTCGGTCACGACGGCCAGGTGAGACTCTCGTCCCATCGGTGGGGCAGCACTCGAAATTCGATTCGGGAGCATATAAGAATGTACGTTCACCCAATTGATAAATAACGCGTCCGGCTGAGAGGAATCAAGAGTTACGTCGACCGGTATCGCAACCCGGATAGAACGTTCCAGAACAATCTTTTTGGCAAACCTAAAAACTCAAGTCCGTCGGGCGTCCACAGGACGGTGATGGCGACCGCTCTGGACGAGTCGACAGAGTTCACGTTCGACGACGTGAGCGTGGTCATGGGGACGTACAACGAGGAGGCCGCTGTCGGGGCGGTCCTCTCCGACATCGAGCGCGTGACGGACAACCGAGCCGAGGTGGTGTGTGTCGACGGCTCGACCGACAGGACACCCGAGATCGCCCGAGAGCACGGGGCTCGCGTCATCGAACAGGAACCACAGGGGTACGGTGTCGCGGTTCGTGCGGCGCTGCTGGCACCGGACCGGCCCGTCGTTGTCACGACCGACTGTGACGACACCTATCCGATGGAACGGCTCCCCGACTTTCTCGCGCACATCAACGAGGGCTACGACGTGGTCAGCGGCGACCGCCTCTATCACGGCGCCGACGCGATGCCGACGCTCAACAGACTCGGGAACCACGCCTTCGCGCTCCTGGCGAGCCTGTTGCTCGGCGAGCGCGTCCACGACACCACCACGGGAATGCGCGCCTACCGCCGGGAACTCGTCGAGAAGATAGCGTGGACCGAGAACACCGGTCTCTCGGCGGAACTGCTCGTCCGGCCGGTGGCCCGCGGGTACGCGGTCCGGGAAGTCCCCATCGAGTACCGGGAACGGGCCGGCGAGACGAAACTCGATCCGTTCCGTGGCGGTCTGGCGATCGCCAAGTCCATCCTTCGGGTGGGGATAGCAGAGCAGTTGCGGTAGCCCGGCCGTGACGGCTGGGCGTGTCGGTCTCGTGGGAACTGCTGTCGTTCTGTCCCGGATCTCCCTCGACAGCAGTCCGTCTCAATCCGCGGGATACCAGGCCAGCGGGTGGTCGGCGACGATGTCGACGGCGACGGGTTGTCCGTGCTCGAAGGTCTCGCTGTGGTTGTGGAGACACCGGATCGTGTCGCCGTTGCGGATGTCGACCTTGTAGACGAACGAGGGACCGTTGTACTGCCGGTGGACGATGTGCCCGTCCGCGGTCGGGTCGCCAGTCGGCACTGCCTGGAGGTCGTCGGGCCGGACGAGCACGTCGATCCTGGCGCCGTCGTAGGCGTCGACGGGGCCGTTCAGGTGGTCGTTTTCGAGCGTCCCGAGCGCGGTGTCGACCGAGTCGCCACGGACCCGCCCCGAGAGAAAGGAGGCACGGCCGAGGAAACTCGCGACGAACCGCGACCGGGGGTTCTCGAAGACGATCTCGGGTTTGCCCACCTGTTCGACCTGGCCGCCGTTCATGATCGCGACGCGGTCGGAGATCGAGAGGGCCTCTTCCTGGTCGTGCGTGACCGAGACGGCCGTCACGCCGGCCCGCTTGATGATCTCCCGGACCTCCTCGCGCATCTCGACTCTGAGGCCGACGTCCAGGTTCGAGAACGGCTCGTCGAGCAGGAGGATGTCGGGTTCGGGGGCCAGCGACCGCGCGAGCGCGATCCGTTGCTGTTGGCCACCCGAGAGCTGGTCGGGCCGGTGCTCCCGGTACCCGCCGAGGTCCACGAGGTCCAGCAGTTCCTCGACGCGTTCGTCCCTGTCCGTTTCGTCTCTCCCGTTCAGTCCGAACGCGACGTTCTCGGCCGCGGTCAGGTGTGGAAACAGCGCGTAGTCCTGGAAGACCAGCCCGACGTCCCGGTCTTCCGGTGTCACGTAGGTGCCCGGGCCCGCGACGCGTTCGCCGGCCAGCCGGACCGTCCCGGCGCTCGGTTCCTCCAGCCCTGCGAGCAACCGCAACGTGGTCGTCTTCCCACAGCCCGACGGGCCGAGCAGCGTGAGTATCTCGCCCTCGTGGACCGACAGTGTCACGTCGCTGACTGCGGTCTCCGGGCCGAAGGACTTCGTTATTCCGTCGAGTTCGAGAACCGGCTCATCCCGCCGGCTACTCTCCCGGGTTTCCGTCTCGCGCGTGCGCTCGCTGCGTGCCAGCTGACGGTCCGAGGCACCCGTCATGGCCGGGGCCCCCGCTGGTAGCTCTCGAGGCCGCCCGGATGTCCCTGTGGATTCTCGATCCCCACCAGTTTGCCTCCGGTGGGCGAACTGTAGAGCGCAAACAGGAGTTCGTTGATCAGGTAGTACCGGATCCGCTCGGCCGGGGAACCCCCGGGGTCGGGTTCGGCGGTGTCGGCCCCGGTTTCACGGAGGAGCTGGTCCCGTGTGGCCGGATCGAGGTCGACGAACGCGCCGCCGTGCCAGTCCTCGCCCATCCCGTCGAGTTGCTGGACGGCCGCCTCGAGGCCGTCGGCGTGCTCGGGCCGGTCCGCGGTCCGCCCGTCGAGGTACGTGTACACGAACCTCTCCAGCCCGGTCACGTCGGCGGGATAGACGACACGGGCGACGGCGACCAGTGTCTTCCGCGTGTGCGCCCCCAGGCCGTGGTCCGTTCCCGAGGGTTCCGGCGTGTCGACGCGCGAGCGGTCCGTATCGCTCCCCTCGCGCGTGGTCACGGCTCCGGCACCGACACCGACGCCGCCGGCCGCCAGCGCCGCGAGCGCGTCCCGTCGGGTCAACTCCATGCTACACCCTTTAGGCGATCCTAAATTTATGCGTTTCCATCGCGGCGCGTCGTGTTCATCTCGACGCCGTCCGGGCGGGTCCCGGGTCTGTCGGGCACGTAGGTCCCCTCGGGGCCGCAGTCGGTGGTGAGGACACAGACCGACGATTCGGGCGGCCACACGACCGCGACACCCCCGTCTGCGGGCCTGACGAGTGTCTCCTCGCGGTAGGTGAGCGTCGCTCCGCTGGGTTCGGTGATCGTGATCGCGAGCGCAACCTCGGCCGGGCCGTCGACGGGCACCGGATCCGCTCGACTGGCCGTGAGATTCGGGCCCGCGACCGTGACACCGTCGGCTCCGAGCGTCCAGTCGACGGCGAGTGTCTCCGGTGGGTCGCCCTCGTAGTCGTAGCGTCGGATCGTCCCGCCACTGGCGACCGACACCGAGACACTCGTGATCCGATCGGGGATGGCCACCTCGGTCCGTGCGGCCACCGCAGACGCCTCCTGGACCCGCACGCGTTCGAGCACCGGGTGGACGCGGTTGTCGGGCGATGGGGTCCACTCCCCGTGGTAGCGGTACCGGTAGTACTCGCGGTCCGGGTACGCCGAGACGACGGCGAAGTCGTCGGCCGGACCGCGGTCCGTCGCGTAGAGAGTCGGGCCCGCGAAGCCGGGGTCGTTGCGGAGCCACTGGAAGGGGTGGTTGCGCCACTCGCCGTACGTCGGCGGGACGAACACCAGTGCGTTCTCCAGTTCTGTCTCCTCGAACGGAGCGTAGGCACCCCCGAACTTCTCGGCGTACGACCCGTGTTTCTCCACGGGCCCGGCGAGCACGTCCGCCTGGGCGGCGCCGACGACCGGGACCGCGAGAACGAGACAGACCAGTCCCAGGGTCGTGACGGTCTGGCCCTCGAAGCGGTCGCACACTCGCGGCCGGACCCACCGCACACCGCTCGCGGTGCCGTGTGCCGCAAACGCCGACAGGACGAGCAGCAGGTCGAAGTGGTAGAACGGCCCGAACAGGGAGATCAGACCGTCTCCGGGGTCGGCAACGTCTCCGAGCACGTTGGCGTTGCCCCAGAAGTAGACGTTGCCAGCGACGATCACGGGCACCACTGCGAGCAACAACACCTGGAGGTGCCGATCGCTCAACGGAGTCGTCGCGTCGATACCCTCGCGACGGACCCCGAGGACGGTGGCGAGTGCACCCGCGGCGGCCGCGACAGTTCCCAGGGGACCGGCGGTGAACCAGTCGGTGGCGAACGCCCACAGGACGGCGGCGTTTGCCCTGACCGCACGCTGGGGGGTGTACACCATGTCGTGGCCGAGAATACGGCGCTGGCCAAAGCCCAGTCCGTCGAGGGGAGCGAAGGCCTCGTAGGGAAACAGCAGGGGCGATCCCGTCAGCGTGGCGTTGTACGCGAGCGTCACCGCGACGAAGGCCGAGCCGGTCGCTGCGACCGTGAGGTAACGCGACACGGCAGCACGGTCGCCGGGAAGCGACCGCGAGAGTCGCCAGAGGGCGTGGACGACGAAGGGCACGGCGAAGAGAACGGCCGTGTAGGGACGCGAAAAGAACGCCAGTCCCACCGCTGTCCCGGCAAGCACCGCGTAGCGCAGACTCTCGCGCCGGACGGCCCTGACGTACGCGAGCGCGAAGAGGAGATTGAGAGCCGTCGTCGGGGCGTAGGGCAAAAACGCTGCGGACGTGAACACGAACAGCGGCGCCCCGGCGAAGAGAGCGGCCGCGAGCACCCCGGTCGGCCGGTCGAAGGTTGCCCCAGTGAGTGCGTAGACCAGCGCCACGTTGGCGACGGCGATTCCGAACAGCGCCAGCCGGAACCCGCCGACGACCTTGCCCAGCGCGAACATCGCGGCCGGGACCGGCGTGTACTTCGGGTACAGCCCGGACTCGCTCTCGACGAAAAACCAGGGGTGAAACGCCTCCCTGAGTGGCTCCGTGCCCGGCGTGAGGCGGAGCTGTCCGTCCAGCAACATGCTCGCCTGCTGGAGGTAGACGCCCTCGTCGTGGTTCGAGGAGTGGTACGGGAACAGCTCGTGGGCGACGAGAAACACCGCCAGGCCGGCCCCGACCGCGATGGCGGCCGCGAGGAGCCGGTACCGGTTCTCCCGCAGGTTCGAGCGGATATCCCCGGATCGAGGTCGGGTCGGGATCACTGCTTTGGATCGGGAACCTCGGGCGGGTGTGCGTCGCTGTCGGTATCGGGGGTGTCGTCGCCCTCACCGCCCAGCGACGTCGTGGCGTCGTACCCTTCCTGGGAGAGGATGATCAGCATCGAGAACCCGGAGACGACCACGAGGATGAGCGCGGGAATCGCGGCCTGGCCGACGTAGCCGGCACTCTCGGCCCGCCAGACGCGGATCACGAGCGTCTCGAAGCCGGTCGGGCGCAACATCAGTGTCGCGGGCAGTTCCTTCATCGTCGTGAGAAAGACCAGCGCGGCACCCGCGAGCACGCCCGGCGCGACGAGCGGGAGCGTCACCTCGCGGAAGGCCCCGGCCGGGGAGCGTCCGAGCACCCGGGCCGCGTCGTGCAGATCGGGGTCGACCTGGAGCAGCGAGGCCCGTGTCGATCCGACCGCGATCGGCAGAAACCGGACGACGTAGGCGAACACCAGCAGGGGCAGCGTCTGGTAGATGGGGGTGGCGTACCGCGCGCCGAAAAACACCAGCGCGAGTCCGATGACGACGCCCGGGACGGCGTACCCGACGTAGGTGGCCCGTTCGATCAGATCCGAGAGCCGACCGCGGTGACGGACCGCGAGATACGCGACCGGGAGCGCGCCCAGGGCGGCCACGAGCGCGGCGGCCGCCGAGACGCCCACCGAGTTGAGGACGTAGCCGACGTCGAACCCGCCGCTGTCTCCGCCGGGCCCGGCCCGGACCAGCCACAACCCGAGGATGCCCACGGGCACGACGAGCGCAAGCGCGGTCAGCAACCCACAGGCGGCCGTGGCGGGCCACTTCCAGAGCCCGAGCGAGTGTGTCTTCCGCGGCCCTCCCCCGCCGCCCGACCGGACCTCGCGGCCCCTGACGCGGGATTCGATGGCGAGTACGAAGAGGGTCGCCGCGACCAGTTGCAGGGACAGCAGGGCTGCGAAGTCCAGTTCGAAGCGGTTGACGAAGATCACGCGTGTGAACACGTCGTACCGCATGATGGCGGGCGTCCCGAAGTCCGACAGCGCGTACAGCGCGACCAGCAACGCACCCGCGGTCACCGCGGGACGCACCTGCGGGAGCACGATCCGCCGGAACGCCTCCCGGGGGGTGTGGTTGAGCGTCCGCGCGGCGTCGATCAGCCGCTCGTCCATGGTCATCAGCGACGCGCGCGCCGAGAGATAGACGTACGGGTAGGTGTACAGCGTGATCACGAGAACGCTCCCGTGGAGTCCGAAGATGGGCGGCAGCGACTCCACGCCCACCGGGGCCAGCAACGACTGGAGTTCGCCGTTCGGACCGAACGCAGAGACGAACGCGAAGGCGCCGATGTAGCTCGGAATCACGAGCGGCATCGAGACGGCGACGGTCCAGAACCGCGGGAAAGGGAGGTCGGTCCGGACGGTGAGATACGCCAGCGGGACCGCGAGCAGGACGGACACGCCCGTGACCAGCGTCACCATCACGACGCTGTTTATAACGACCTGGAGTGTCTCCGGACGGACGAGCGTCTCCAGGGCCGAGTCGGGATCGAGTCCGGCGGCCGTCACGACGAGCCACGCCAGCGGGAGAGCGACCGCGGCGGCGACACTACCGGCGAGAAGCGTGAGACCCAGCGGGAGCCGGTCGGACTCCGCTCGGGCAGCCTCTGCCGTGTCGCTCTCGACTGCCATCAGAGCACACCTTCCTCCTCCATGAGGTCGATCGTCTCGTTGATGTCGGCCTCGGCGAACTCCGCGAGGTCCAGGTCCGGCGGGTTCAGCTCGTCGAAGGTCGGCAGCCGGTCGATCGGTTCGACCTCCGGGATCATCGGGTACTCGAACGTCGCCGAGCGGGCGAAGTAGTCCTGTGCCTCCGCCGAGAGGAGGTGGCGGACGAAGTTCGCCGCCAGGTCGGGGCTGTCACTGGAGTCGACCACGCCGGCGCCGGCGACGTTGAAAAACGAGCCCGCGTCGTTCTCGGTGAAGGCCATGCCGATGGACGCGTCCGGCCGTGCGTCGAGAACGCGGACGATGTAGTAGTGGTTGGTGAAGCCAGCCAGCAGTTCCCCGTCGGCGACCGACTGGGCGATACGGAACTCGTCGGAGACCTCCTGGATCCCCAGGTCCGCCATGCCGCGCAGCCACTCGCGAGTGGTCTGCTCGCCTTCGAGGATGCGCATCACGGTGACAAAGCCCTGGAAGGAGCCGTAGGTGACCGCCCAGCCCATGCTGTCGGCAAACCGATCGTCATCGGGGAAGGCCATGATGTCGTCCGGGATGTCACTCTCGGAGAGTTCGTCGGTGTTGTACGGCACCGCCCGCACGCGGCCCGAGGTGCCGATCCACTGCCCGTCGGGGTCCTGGTAGCCCTCCCGTCCGAGCCCGAGCACGCCGTCGGGGAGCGACTGGAGGCGACCGTCGCTGGCCAGCAATCCGAGGATGCCGGCGTTCACGGTGAAGAACACGTCCGCCGGGCTGGACTGGCCTTCGGTGCGGATCTGGTTGGCGAGGTCGGCCGCGCCGCCGTACCTGATCTGGAGGTCCAGATCCGGGTACTGCTCGCGGAAGAACTCCATGAGCTGGCCGACCAGAAACTCGCCACGCCCCGAGTAGACTGTCAGTTGCCCAGACAGGTCGGGCATGTCCGCGACCGGCGTTCCGCCCGGGAGGCCACGCCCCTCGCGTTCGTACCCGATCACTTCGGGTTCCGACTCGCCGTCGCTGCCGTCGCTGCCGTCGCTGCCGTCGCTGCCGTCGCTGCCGTCGCTGCCGTCGCTTCCATCACCGCCACTGCCTTGGCCGGCGTTCCCGGGACAGCCCGCAAGCGTCCCGGTTCCGACCACCGCTGCCCCGGCCACGAACCGCCGCCGTGACAGGCGTGTGCGCTTGCCGTCGGTACCATCCGTCGTGTTGGAGTTGTGCTGAGTCATATCAGTCGTCTCCCAGGCCGGTGACGCCGGCCCGTGCGGGTTCGGTAGTCGCCAGCGTGTCGAGACACTCGAGCCAGTCCAGCATGTGCTCGCCGACGTAGTTCAGGAAGGCGCCGTTCTCGTAGGCCCCGAAGTCGCCGGCGGCCAGTTCCCGGGCCATCGCTTCGAAGACGCCGGCGTAGGTCGTCGCGTCCTCCCCGACACCGTCGACAAGTTCCCAGACGTGTTCGTTCAGTTCCAGGCCGTGGACCTCGTTGGTCAGGTCCGCGAACGTCGACCGCGCGGCCTTGTTGTGCTCACAGAGCGGGTAGCCGTTGTAGATGTGCTTGCCGAGCACGTCACAGGCCCGCTTCAGGAACACGCCCGACCAGATGTCGTCGAACCGGCCGACGTCCCAGCGGTTGTCGTCCATCGGAAGCTGGTAGAAGGCCGGGACGACCTCCCGCCGGAAGGCGAGGTTCATCGAACAGACTGTCAGGTACTGGCCCTCTCCGGCGACGAAATCGCCCGCGAAGTCCGCTCTGGTGGTGCGGGTCTGTGCCTGTCCCTGGAGGTCTCCGTCCATCAGGATCCGCACCGCGTCGAGGTCGGGGACGTTCGTCCACAGCCCCTGGGACGCGACCACGTCGTCGACGTGCGTCTCTGCCGTCTCGACGGTCTCGTCCATCGCGCTGTAGGGATACCCGCGCGGGTAGAGGCCGTGTTCCCCGGCGTTCTGGTAGAGGACGTTCACCCACTGCTCGTCGGATCGGACCGTCTCGACCGGCCCCTCGTACTGGAGGTTCCGGAGGTGTCGCCCGAAGAAGTCGAACTCCCCGTGGGGTCGCGTGTCGTCGTCGACGAAGACGCCGTACTCGAAGTCGTTGACCCACAGGTACAGCAGACCGAAGGAGGTCTGTGCGTGACTCGCCTCCGGGACGAGACGCGCGTACTCGCCCACACTGTGCCGGTCTAACCACGCCTCCCGACACGTCCCGTCGAACACGGCGCCCGAGACGCCCAGGTCTGTCAACATCGCCTCCATTGCCTCGGTCTCACAGAAGTCCTCGGTCACCAGCACGACGTGCAACCGATCTGTGTCGAACCCGTGTTTGCGGGCGTTCTCGACGTACGACCGGACGCACTCGTACTCCCGAACCGTGGGAACGATCATACACACGTCCCCGTCTCCGGTGGCCATCGTCTACCTCTCCAGTCTTTAGGCCCCCCTAAAATAGCTGTCGATTTAGGCTCGCCAAAACCACTCGAACCGGACACCACGCGACGGTACCGGCCTGCGAAGACGGGCGGACGGCGGGCGACTGTACGTGGCCACCATTGACGTGTAAATCCGGCTACAACAGCACGGCTACGACCGGCAGGCTTTTTCGCCGTCTCCGTGGACTGTGTGTCATGACCGACCGCGGGACACTCCGGGCAGTCTCACCGCTCGACGGGCGGTACGCCCGGTACACGGAACCGCTGGTCCCGTACGCCAGCGAGGGGGCGCTCGTGCGGGCCCGCGTCCGCG
>CAYYHG010000035.1:0-21398 GCA_964471665.1 uncultured Halobacteriales archaeon
GGCGTCGACGTGATGGCCCAGCACCAGGACTCGCCGGCGGCGGTCCGGGCCGCGAGCGAGGCCGACATCTGGGCGACGGGTTACGACGCGCCGATGCAGGAGTTCGGCGGCGAGAACTACCTCACCTCGCCCATCTGGCACTGGGAGGAGTTCTACCGCCCGGCCGTCGAGTCCGTGCACGAAGGGACCTGGGAGGCCGACGCCTACTGGGAGGGGCTGAACGCGGGCATCGTGGACCTCTCCGAGTGGGGACCGAACGTCCCCGAGGAGGTCAAGACGGATGTCGGAGACGTGCGCTCGCAGATCGAGAGTGGCGACCTCGACGTCTGGGCGGGATCACAGTTCGAAGGGGAGAGCGACGAGTTCCTCTTCCAGGAGATGGGCAGCTACGTCGAAGAGGTCGACGGCGAAGTGCCGAGCTAGCCCAGCAGGACCGGTCCCTGTCACCCCCCGCCAGTTCCGGCAACTACTTTTGGGTGGCGGGACAGAGAGGTTGCATGGGACGTTCTCAACAGCGACGCGAGCGCACCGCAACCGCCGACATCCTGGAGTGTATCGGCGACACGCCCCTGATCGAGGTATCCGGCGCCAGCGAGGAGGCCGACGCGACCATCTACGGGAAACTGGAGTTCGTCAACCCCTCCGGGAGCATCAAGGACCGCATCTACCGGGAGATGATCACTGCCGCCATCGACCGCGGCGACCTCGAACCGGGCACGGAGATCCTGGAGTGTTCGACTGGCAACGCCGGTATCGCCTGCACGTTCGTCGGGACACGGCTGGGGTACGACGTGACGATCGTCATGCCCGAGGGGATGAGCGAGGAACGCAAGAAGGTCATCCGCGCCTACGGGGGCGACCTCGTCGAGACGCCGGGCGGCGAGAGCGACGTCGACCTCTCGATGGACAGAGTCGAGGAACTGCTGGCGGACTCCCCGGAGGAGTACTGGTTCCCGAACCAGTTCGCCAACCCCGACAACCCGGTGGCACACGAGGAGACGACGGGCGCAGAGATCGTCGACCAGCTCGACGGCGCGCCGGACGCCTTCCTCGCGGGCCAGGGCACCGGCGGGACCCTCACCGGCGTCGGCCGGACGCTCCGGGAAGACGACCCCGGGACGGCGCTGTACGCGCTCGAACCGGCCGAGGCACCGTTGCTGTCGTGCCGGCAGTGGGGCACCCACGAGATCGAGGGTATCGGCGACGGGTTCGTCCCCGAGAACCTCGACCCGGAACAGATGGACGGCGTCGTGGCCGTCGAGAGCGAGGCCGCGCTCGAACGGTCCAGGGAACTCGCAAGCGACGAGGGCATCTTCTGTGGCATCTCCAGTGGCGCCAACGTCGAGGGCGCCATCCGGCTCGCGAGAGAGCGGCCGGATCTCGAGGAGATCGTGACGATCATCTGTGATACGGGACACCGCTACTTCACGACCAAACTGTTCGAACCGGACCACGAGATCGACGTCCCAGACCGCGACCACCCGCTCGACGAACACTCCAGGTCCGTGCTCGAACACCACCAGGACGACTGGCACATCGTCGACTGACGGATGGCCGACCGTCGCGGCGTGACCGGACGCCGGTCCGACGCTCGAGGGGCCTCCCCCGGAGACGTGCTCGCAGACGGCGGCCCGGTCGTGGGCGGCGTCCTGCTGGCGGCCGGCCTGGGCACGCGCTTCGAGGGCGGGAACAAACTCCTCGCAGAGATCGACGGCGAACCCATCGTCCGCCGGGCCGCGAGCACGCTCGCCGACTCGACCCTGGACGACGTCGTCGCTGTCCTCGGACACGAGGCCGACGCCGTCCGCACGGCCCTGGCTGACCTCGTCGCCCAGACCCGGTACAACGAGGACTACGCCGACGGACAGAGCACGTCCGTCGCGACCGGCGTCGAGGCGGCCAGCGAGCGCGGGTGGGACGCCGCCGTCTTCGGACTCGGGGACATGCCCTTCGTCGAAAGCGAGACCGTGGATCGACTGCTCGCGGCCCACGCCGGCGGAGCCGGGTCGGTGCTCGCTCCTGCCTACGAGGGCACTCGCGGCAACCCCGTGCTGTTCGCTCGCAGTCACTTCGCGGAGCTGGCGGACGTCACCGGCGACCGGGGCGGCCGGGATATCGTCGAGGACGTCGGAACGCTCGTCCCCGTCGACGATCCGGGCGTTCGCCGGGACGTCGATCGGCGTCGTGACCTCGACGCGTAGACCGGCAGTCGTGACCTCGACGCGTAGACCGGCAGTCGTGTCCAGCAGATCAGAATCCACCGGCAGAACGGAACGGCTTTAGTTTCTGTGGTAACAACCCGGATCAAGCACACAGGCATGGGAACGGATCACGGAGGCACGGCGGATCCGGCGACCGACGCCGCATCGAACTACGACTACCGCGGGGAAGAGGTCGCGCGGCCCGATCTGGTCGACGCCCTGGAAGCGAGAACCGACGGGGACGTCCGGTTCGACGAGTACTCCAGGCAACTGTACGCGACCGACGCCAGCGTCTACGAGGTGACGCCGATCGGCGTCGTCTTCCCCCGTTCGACCGCTGACGTGGCCGCAGTGGTGTCGTACTGCGCGGACCGCGACATCCCGGTCCTGCCCCGGGGCGCCGGGACGAGTCTCGCGGGCCAGTCGGTCAACGAGGCGGTCGTGCTGGATTTCAGCCGCCACATGGACACACTCGTCGAGACGCGTCCGGGGGAGCGTCGCGCCCGCGCCCAGCCCGGGATCAGGCTGGGCGACCTGGACGCCGCGCTCGCCGACGAGGGGCTGAAGTTCGCTCCCGATCCGGCCTGGGGGGACAAGTCGGCCCTGGGCGGCGCTATCGGCAACAACTCCACCGGCGCCCACTCCCTGCAGTACGGCAAGACCGACGCCTACATCGAGGAGTGTGAGGTCGTCCTCGCAGACGGCACCGTCACGACGTTCGGCGAACTCACCCGCGAGGAGCTGCGCGAGCGAGCCGACCCCGACGGCGACCTCGAGGCGCGGATCCACGCACAGCTGGACCGGATCATCGAGGAGGAGGCCGACGAGATCGAGTCGCGCTATCCGGATCTCAAGCGCAACGTCTCGGGGTACAACCTCGACTGGATCGTCGAGTCGGTCCGCGAGCACGGCGTCGTCAACCTCGCGTCGCTGCTGGCGGGCAGCGAGGGGACACTCGCGGTCGTCACCGAGGCCGAGGTCTCGCTCGAGCCGGTCCCGGAGACCAAGTCGATGGCGCTGCTGGCGTACGACGACCTGATCGAGGCGATGAGCGACGTCGCGCCGATCCTCGAACACGACCCCGCCGCAGTGGAGATACTCGACGACGTGCTCGTCGACCTGGCACGCGAGACCGCCGAGTTCGAGGACGTCGTCGCGATGCTCCCCGAGGGGACGCGTGCCGTCCTGCTCGTGGAGTTTTACGCCGACTCCGAGGACGTGGGCAGACGCAGAGTCGCGGATCTCCTCTCGGACCGCGTGCCCGGCGTGGAACCACAGGCCGACGTGACCGACGACCCCGTGACGACCGACGCCGGGACGACGGCCTTCGACGCCATGGAGGCCCACGACGGGGAGACGCGCGCCCGGTTCTGGAAACTCCGCAAATCCGGCCTCCCGATCCTGCTCTCGCGGACGAGCGACGAGAAACACATCGCCTTCATCGAGGACACCGCCATCCCGCCCGAGCACCTCCCGGCGTACGTGGCCGACTTCCAGGACCTGCTCGACGAGTACGACACCTTCGCGTCGTTTTACGCCCACGCTGGCCCCGGCGTGTTGCACATCCGGCCGCTGTTGAACACCAAGACCGTCGAGGGCGTCGAGCGGATGGAAGCAATCGCCGACGAGGTGACCGACCTGGTCGTCGAGTACGGCGGGAGCGTCTCCGGCGAACACGGCGACGGCCGGGCGCGCACCCAGTGGAACCGCAAACTCTACGACGACCGGCTGTGGGAGACGTTCCGGGACCTGAAGACGGCGTTCGATCCCGACTGGCTGCTCAACCCCGGCCAGGTCGTTGCCCGCGAGGACGACCCCACGGACATGACGGAGAACCTCCGGTTCGATCCCGACTACGAGGCCGACCCGGGACTCGATCCCGCACTGCACTGGGACAACGACAACGGCATGCAGGGAATGGTCGAACTCTGCCACGGCTGTGGCGGGTGTCGCGGCCCACAGGAGACGACGGGCGGCGTGATGTGTCCCACCTACCGCGCTTCCGAGGAGGAGATCACCACGACACGCGGCCGGGCGAACATGCTCCGGCAGGCCATGAGCGGCGACCTGCCGGACGACCCGACCGACGAGGAGTTCGTCCACGAGGTGCTGGACCTCTGTATCGGCTGCAAGGGGTGTGCCCGGGACTGCCCCAGCGAGGTGGACATGGCGAAACTCAAGGCGGAGGTCACCCACGCACACCACCAGGAACACGGCGCGAGCCTCCGGGACAGGCTGTTCGCGAACGTCGACACCCTCGCCGAAATCGGCAGTCGTCTGGCGCCCCTCTCGAACCTGCCGACGAAACTCCCGGGGGCGCGGAGTCTCCTCGAGGCGGTCGTAGGCATCGCGGACGACCGGACGCTGCCCGAGTTCCGCCGCGAGACACTCCAGGACTGGTTCGAGGCGCGCGGGCCGCGGGTCTCCGAGGCCGACGCCACCCGGAAAGCCGTTCTCTTCCCGGACACGTACACGAACTACAGCCACCCGGCAGTCGGCAAGGCGGCGGTCCGCGTGCTCGAAGCCGCGGGCGTGCACGTGGACGTGGCCGACCGGACCGACAGCGGCCGTCCGCCCCACTCGAAGGGGTTTCTGGACAAGTCGCGGGCGGTGGCGCAGGCGAACGTCGACGCGCTGGCACCCCGTGTCGCCGACGGGTGGGATCTCGTTCTCGTCGAACCCTCCGACGCCGTGATGTTCCAGTCGGACTACCTCGACTTGCTGTCCGGCGAGGACGTCGAACGACTGGCCGCGAACACCTACGGCGTCTGCGAGTATCTCGACGCGTTCCGGCTCGACGAGACCGTCGACTGGACCGGATCCGCGGAGTCGCTGACGTACCACGGCCACTGCCACCAGAAGGCCACGCGGAAAGACCACCACGCTGTCGGGGTGTTGCGCCGCGCGGGCTACGGGGTCGACGCGCTCGATTCGGGCTGTTGCGGGATGGCCGGCTCCTTTGGCTACGAGGCCGAACACTTCTCGATGAGCAAGGCCATCGGGCGGATCCTGTTCGACCAGGTCGAGGAGAGCGAGGGCGAGTCGATCGTCGCGCCCGGGACCTCCTGCCGGACGCAGCTGGGCGACTGGAACGGGACCGACGGGGAACCGCCCCACCCGATCCAGAAACTCGACGCCGCTCTCCGGTAGTATATATCTATTTCTAATAAATATATAGATTATTATCAAAATATATACAATACAAAAAGCCGTCTCTCGAGCACTTGTATCGACCATATATACGAATAATATACATACTATAAATACTATATTTTGTCGTGCTCCCGGAACAGAGGTGTGTCGTCAACGACCCCACCGAGCGAGCAGCGGGGCGCGCTGCCGGGTCCGCGGCAGTACGAGGAGGTGGTCCGTCGGCGACTCCGGGGCCACCGTCGGTCTTCGAAGCTTTTTCAATCCGTTCGCAGTAACCCGTGGTATGAGACTCTATCGCAGGGACATCCAGCAGGACGTCCGGGAGTTGGGGGCGATGGTGGGGGACGTCATCTCGGAGCAGACCTCGGAGGAAGCCTTCGAGACCGTCGAGGGGCTCCGGACGACGGCCATCGACTACCGGGAAGGAAACATCGACAGCCGGGTCCCCCTCGAAACGGCACTCGAGGAGGCCGACGACGAGCAACTGCTCGTGGTAGCGCGGGCCTTTACCACCTTCTTCGAACTCATCAACCTCGCCGAGGAGCGCGAACGGGTCCGGGCGCTCAGGGAACAGTCACAGGCGCGGATTCCCGACGACGGCCTCGAGGAGATGGTCACACAGCTGTCCGACGCCGGGGTCGACACAGAGACGGCCCAGGGAATCCTGGAGGACGTGCTCATCGAGCCGACGTTCACCGCACACCCGACGGAGGCACGGCGCAAGACCGTCAAGTCCAAACTCCGGGCGGTCGCCGACCACATCGAGACGCTCGACGAGCGGCTGGTCACCGACAAGGAGCGCCAGCAGGTCCTGCGGGACCTCCGTGCGGAGGTGACCAGTCTCTGGCAGACCGCCCAGTTGCGCGACCGCAAGCCCGAGCCGACAGACGAGGCACTGAACGTCCAGTGGCACCTCGAGAACGTCCTGTTCGACGTGACCGGCGAACTGTACGACGAACTCGAGGAGGCACTGGCCGGCGAGTACGACGACGTCGACGTTCCGAAACTGTTCGAGTTCCGCTCGTGGGCGGGCAGCGACCGCGACGGCAACCCATACGTCACGCCCGAGGTGACCGCACAGACCCTGGAGCGCCAGCGCCGTGTCGTGCTCGAACACTACGGTGAGAAACTCCGGGAGCTGATGGGTGTGCTCAGCCAGGACGGCGCACGCGTCGACCTGGGCGAGGGGATCGAACGCTCGCTGGAGGCCGACCGCGAGCGACTCCCGACCGTGGCCGAGGCGGCCGCCGACGAGTACCACGACGAGCCCTACCGGCAGAAACTCCGCCTGATGTGCGAGCGCGTCGAACGCGTCGAGGACCTCCGTCCGGGTGGGTACGGCGAGGTCGACGAACTGCTGGCCGACCTCGAGACGATCGCCACAGACCTGCGGGACAACGACGCCGGACGGATCGCGGAGGCACACGTCGCCCCGCTGCTCCGGCAGGTCGCAACCTTCGGGTTCAACCTCGCCAGTCTCGACCTGCGCGACCACCGGCAGAACCACACCGAGACGGTCGCCGACGTGTTCGCCCGGCAGGACATCGACTACGACGCCATGACCGAGCCCGAACGCGTCGACGTTCTCACGGAGGCGATCCTCGGGGACGTGACGTTTTTCGACCCCGCCGAAATCGGGGAGTTCTCCGGGACGTCGGCCCGCGTTCTCGAGCGGTTCGACGCGCTCGGGGACTGGCAGGCCGAGTACGGCGTCGACGCCATCGATACCTACTGTATCAGCATGTGCAACGAGCCCAGCCACGTCCTGGAGGTGCTCTTCCTGGCCTCGGAGGTCGGCGTCGTGGACCTGCCGGGCCACTGTGGCGTCGACATCGTCCCCCTCCTGGAGACCGAATACGCTCTCTCGGGCGCGAGACGCATCATGGGCACCCTCTTCGAGAACGAGGCGTACGCGGCCGCCCTGGGGGCACGGGACCGGGTCCAGGAGATAATGATCGGGTACTCGGACTCGAACAAGGAGAACGGCTACCTGGCCGCGCAGTGGTCGCTGTACCGCAACCAGAAGCGCCTGGCCGCGATCACCGACGAACACGACGCCGAACTCCGCCTGTTCCACGGCCGCGGGGGGTCGATCTCGCGGGGCGGCGGACCGATGAACGACGCCCTGCTCGCGCTCCCCAACGAGACGGTCACCGGCGAGGTGAAGTTCACCGAGCAGGGCGAGGCCATCTCCGAGAAGTACGCCAACGATGTCATCGCGGAACGGGAACTCGAGCAGATGCTCAACGCGCAGGTGCGGGCCCGCCACGAGGCGCTCGAACACCCGATCGAACCCGTCGAGGAGCGGTGGCTCGACGCGATGGAGACCGCCGCCGGGGCCGCCCGCGAGACCTACCGTGCCCTGCTCGATACCGAGGGGTTCGTCTCCTACTTCGAGCAGGCGACGCCGATCACCGTCATCGAAGACCTCAATCTCGGCTCGCGGCCCGCCTCCCGGACCGGCGAGCGGACCGTCGAGGACCTCCGTGCGATCCCGTGGGTGTTCTCCTGGACGCAGGCCCGGTGTATCGTGCCGGGCTGGTACTCGCTGGCCTCGGGGCTGGACGCCTACCTCGAGGAGGGCGGAGACATGGAGACACTCCGGGAGATGTACGCCGAGTGGCCCTTCTTCCGGACGATGCTCGACAACGCGGCGCTCTCGCTGGCCCGGACGGACATGGAGATCGCCACCGAGTACGCGGCCCTGGCCGACGAGGACCTCCAGGCGCGGGTCTTCGAACCCATCGAGGCCGAGTACGGACGGACCTGCGAACTGGTCCGTGCGATCACCGGCCGGGAGTCGGTGCTCGAACCGGGGTGGCTCAGCGAGAGTCTCCAGCGGCGCAACCCCTACGTCGATCCGCTGAACTACATACAGGTTGGCCTGCTCGGGACCGACGACCGCTCGGAAACCGAAGAGTGGATTCTCCGACTGACCGTCAAGGGGATCGCTGCCGGAATGAAAAACACCGGGTAGTTTTACGACGACTGACGAAACCACAGTCGACACACACTTATGGGTGGTCCGACCACTCCACTGTATGAACGAGGTCGGAATCGACGGCGTCGAGATCTGGACAGGGAAGCTGAAACTGGACATGGCGGAGACGTTCGCGCCGGCACAGGGCGACGACCCCGGCAAGTACACGAAGGGCCTGGGGTTACAGGCGTCGTCGCTCCCGGACGTCTACGAGGACATCGTGACGATGGGGGCAAACGCCGCCCACAGGCTGCTGGAGCGAAAAGGTGTGTCGCCGGCCGACATCGGGCGCATCGACGTGGCCACGGAGACGTCTTTCGACAAGTCCAAGCCGGTGTCGACCTACGTCGCGGGCTGTCTGGAGCAGATGTTCGACGGGGATTTGCACCACGCCAACAAGGGCGAACGGAAGTTCGCCTGCGTGTCGGGCACGCAGGCCCTGGACGACGCGTTCAACTGGATCCGGGCCGGGCGGAGCCGTGGCCGGAAGGCGGTGGTTATCGCGACCGACACCGCCCTCTACGAGCGTAACGACCCCGGCGAGGCGACACAGGGTGCGGGCGCGGTCGCGATGTTGATCGACGAGGATCCGGACGTCGTCTCCTTCAGCACGCTGCAGGGCTACGGAAGCGCCGACGAGACGGACTTTCTCAAGCCCAACCAGCAGTTCCCCAGCGTGGACGGCAAACGCTCGATGCAGGTCTACCTGGCGCGGATGCGCGAGGCCCTCGAGGACTTCGAGACGGCGGGTGCGGACACCCACCCCGGCAACTTCGCGCTCATCCCGTTCCACACGCCGTTCCCGGGGATGGTCAAGAAGGCAGCCGTGCTGGGGTACCGCCACTGCATCCGCGGGACGGACATCGAGACCGAAATCGCCGACGAGATCGGCACACAGCCCCGGCCGGAGGCCTTCGACGACGAGGAGGCGTATCTGGACGCGCTCTCGGAGTACACCGACAACCTCGCCGGGACGACCCAGTACGACGAGTGGTACGAGCGGACGGTCGCGCCGACGCTGGGCGTCTCACAGCACGTCGGCAACTGGTACACCGGATCGGTCCACATCGCCCGCGCCGCGGGCCTGCAGGCCGCCGCCGAGACGGGGCGGGATCTGACCGGCCAGCAGATGCTCGTCGCCTCCTACGGGAGCGGCGCACAGGCGGAGATTCACACCGAGACCATCCAGCCGGGCTGGGCCGAGGAGATCGAGCAACTCTCGATCGACGAGCAGATCGAGAACCGGTACGACCTCGACTTCGAGGAGTACGAGAAGATCCACGACGTCCACAACCACGACACAGAGACCGACATCGAACCCCGGACGTCGCCCGACGGCGAGTTCGTCTTCGACGGCTGGGGGCGGATGGGCGAACGGAAGTACGCCTACGTCGAATAACGGACGAGGAATCTTTTTATGTTCTGTTAATAAAAGAGCACGTAGTGATGACCACGGGTCGGGAGAGATTCGAGTTCCTGGTCGGCCTCCTGCTGGGCGGACTACTGCTCGCCTGGGCGGTAGTGCCAGATCTGATCGTGTCGACGGTGTCGCGCCTGCGCCGGAGCGTCCCGGTCCCGTCCGGGGTCCCGGGACCGGTGGTCGTCGGCGGGATACTGGCCGTCGGGACAGTGGTGTGGCTGGCTACCACGTGGGCACTCCTGAGAGGGGCGAGCAGAGCCTGGGCGCGCGCCGGCAGTCGGACCACGCGGCTCGTCGCGGTCGTCGTCCCGGAGTCCCCGCTGTGGCGGCTCACGACGGGCCTGCTCGCCCTCCTGTTTCTCGTGTTCGTCCTCGTTGGCCTGTTACCGTCGCTCGTCGGGGGAATCGCGGCGACCGCGGGCGCTTCATAGTGATTGCTAAAATGGCTTACAGCAATCACTATCAGGGTAATTCGCGGAGTCCGTCGAGCATCTCCTCTATGGGGACGTCCGAGACGGCCAGCGAGAACCCCTCGATGCGGGCCAGGTCGGGCGCGTGAGCCCAGACGTCGTCCTCGGTGAGGCCGTGGAGCACGACCGCGTGCGGGGACGGTTTGACCACCCGGAGCGCGACCATCGACCCTTCGCCGGAGGTGACGTTCGTGAACACCAGCGCGCGGTTGGTGCTCTCGCCGTAGAGGTCGTAGAACTCGTCGCTGGAGAAGCGACGGATCACCTCGATGCTGTCCAGCACCGTGTGTCCGGCCACGGTATCGCTCTCGCCGTCGACGAGTTCGGTCGCCCCGATCGCCCCGTAGTAGCGCTCGATGGGGATGTTCGCGGGGTACTCCCGGAGGTCCTGGACGACGTCGCTGTCGAATCCTGCCGAGAGGACGCGTGCGTGCTGGCGGATGTGTGTCCCCCCGCGGCGCTGGTCGATCTCGAGGATGGCGTCGACGACCCGCCTGACGACCTCGATCCCGGGGTTCTCCCGGCGCCCGCTCTCGTAGTCCGACACCACCGACGGGGAGACCTCCAGGTGTTCGGCCAGGTCCGTCTGTGCGATCTCGAAATCGGTGCGCCACTTCCGGAGCGTCGCTCCGGGATCGTCGCTGAACGCCACCTCGCCGGCCATCGTCTCGGCCAGTTCGTCGCGTGGCCCCCGCATGGGCGCGACCGAGACCCGACTGTCAAAAAAACCTATCGAAACGCCCTTCGACAGGTGTCGTACGCGTCACCCGTTCAGGGAGATGTACGTCGTCTCGATGATGTGTGGTTTCTCGTCGAGGCGGGCGAGTACCTCGTCGGAGACGGGATCGTCGAGGTTGTACACCGACAGCGCTTTGCCGCCGATCGTCTCGCGGCCGTTGAACATCCCCGCGATGTTGATGTCGTATTCGCCGAAGACGGTGCCGATGAAGCCGATGACGCCCGGAACGTCGTCGTTTCGCGCGACGAGCATGTGCCCGTGGGGAACGGCGTCGACCCGGAACCCGTCGATCCGGACGATCCGGGAGTCGTCCCCGGCGAACTGGGTGCCACAGACGCTGACGCTCTCGCCGTCGTTCCGGACGCGGACGGTCACCAGCGACTGGAAGTCCTCGGAGCGCCGGGTCTTCGTCTCGGCGACGTCGATGCCGCGCTCGTCGGCGATCCGGGGGGCGTTGACGGCGTTGACCTGCCACTCGAGGGGTTCGAAGACACCCTTCAGCGCCGACGCCGTCACGAGGTCGACGTCCTCCTCGGCGATATCGCCGGCGTACTCGACGTCGACGCGCTCGAACCGTCCGTCGAACAGCTGGACGGCGATTTTTCCGGCGGTCTCCGCGAGGTCGATGTAGGGACGGATCGTCGGGTAGGCGCTCTCGTCGACCGACGGGGCGTTGAGTGCGTTGGCCACCGGTTTCTCCTCGAAGGCCGCGATGACCTGGTCGGCGATCGAGGCGGCGACGTTCTCCTGTGCGGCCTCCGTCGACGCGCCGAGGTGGGGCGTGACGACCACGTCGTCGACGTCGAGGAGAGGGTTGTCCGGCGAGACGGGCTCGTCCGCGAACACGTCGATCGCCGCGCCACGGAGGACGCCATCCTCGACGGCCCCGGCGAGCGCGGATTCGTCGACGATCCCGCCGCGGGCGCAGTTGACGACGTACCCCCCCTCGAGTTCGGCGAGTTCTTCTCCGCCGATCATGTGCTCGGTCTCGTCGGTCAGTGGCGTGTGGATCGAGCAGAAATCGGCCCGTTCGAGACAGGCTCCGAGGTCCTCGACCAGTTCCGCGCCCAGCTGGGCGGCACGCTCCTCGCTGATGTAGGGATCGAACGCGACCACGTCCATCCCGAGGGTACCCAGTCGCTTTGCGACCTCCTGGCCGACGCGGCCAAAGCCGACCACGCCCAGCGTCTTGTTGTTGATCTCGGTCCCGAGGAACTCGCCTTTGGCCCACTCGCCGCCCCGGAGGCAGTCGTGTGCCTGTGGGATCGAGCGGGCAGTCGCGAAAGCCATCCCGACGGTGTGTTCGGCGGCCGCCCGGACGTTTCCCGCGGGCGCGTTGGCGACCACGACCCCGTTCTCGGTGGCGGCGTCGATGTCGATGTTGTCGACGCCGATCCCGGCCCGGCCGACGATCACGAGGTCGGGCGCGGCCTCGAAGACGTCCGCGGTGACCTCCGTGCCCGAACGAACGAGCAGGGCGTTCGCGTCGGCGACCGCCGCCAGCAGCGCGTCGTCCGCGAGGTCGTAGGCCGTCTCGACGTCGTGGCCGGCCTCGCGCAGACGAGCGATACCGGCGTCCGCGATCGGGTCCGTCACGAGCACCTTCATGGCCGAGGGAAACCGACGACCGGCTATAACAGTTGTTTTCTCGACTCCGGCAGCGGCGCCGCGGTTGCTGTCGGTCCGGGCGTCGCTGTCGCGCCTGTGCGCGGTCATGCACCGTCGGCAAACACGTCGACGAGCGCCCGACAGACCTCGTCGGGATCAGCAGTGCCACCTGCCCGCGCGAGGCTGCCCACGGCGTCGCGCTCGAAGGGGACACGAAGCGCGTCGTAGAGAGGATCCAGGAGGTCCGCGATGGCGTCGTGGTCACGCACCACCACGATTCCGCCGACGACGGCCACGTCTTTCCGGACCCGCTGTGCGAGACCGGCGATTTTGCCCCGGGCCTGCAGCGAGTGCGTGCCGGGGCAGAACGCGCCGTCTGGTTCCCCTTCCTCTGTGTCGACGCCGAGGCTGGCGAGTGCGTCCCGGACGCGATCGGTCGCCGCGGCGTACCGTGCCTCGATCGCGGTCCGGTCGGCACCGGGTTCGGCGTAGGAGAACGCGACTGTCGACCCGGTGTAGGCCACCGCGCGCCCGCCCACCCGGCGTTCGACTGTCGGGAATCCCCGATTTCGTGCGATCGAGCGCGCGCGCTCGTATCCCTCGGCGTTCGCGTCGCGCCGCCCGAAGGCCACGTGACGGTGTGGGGTCCAGGCCCGGAGCGCCCGCTGGCCGGTCTCCGCGGCGCGGTCGACCATCCTGTCGGTGTGCTCCCGGTCCGCCTCCACCGAGGACGCCCGCGTCTGGAGCACGCGCATACCCCCAGTAACGACCGGATCGTAAAAACGTCGCTGTCCCCGGGTAGCCAGGTGGCTTCTACTGTGGGTCCAGGCCCGTGAACAATTTCGATCTCGCGCGGGATGGCCGCGGCTTCCGGTACAAACCCGAGGCGGGACACCTAAACCGACGGCGACCAACCCCACGGCGATGGGAGTCACGCTCGACCGCGACGTTCTCTTCCAGTACCGTCGGTTCTCGCTGTACAACTCCCCGTACGTCGCCCACGAGAGCGGGTGTGCGATCGACCTCTATCCCCCTGCAGACGCGACGATCGCACCCTCGCCCGTCGCCGGAACGGTCCGCGAGACGCTGACCGTCGACGCTCCACCAAAGCCCTACGCGGCCGAGGAGGATCACCTGCTGCTCGTCGACGTGGGCGGCTTTCAGGCACGCATACTCCACGTGAAACCGCAGGTCGAGGCCGGCGACAGCGTCGACGTCGGCGATCCACTGGGAGAACTCGTCCGGGCGGGTTTCTTCGCCCCGTGGGTCCCCAACCACGTCCACCTCGAGTTTCGCGACCACGACGCCAACCCGTACCGCGCGTCGGGGTCGGTGCCGCTGGCGGTCGCCGTCGACGTCGAGCCAGTACCGTGGGACGGCACGGGGACCGTCGTCGAGACCGGCGACGCGTACGCCCGCCTCGATCGTCCGGCCCACCCCGCACCGGACGAGGTGTTCGCGGGAGTGGCGAGTGGCGGCGGCGCCCTCGACGGGGGGTTCCCACACTACGAGTGGGGTGGCCTCCTCGGCGGCGGCGAGGCGGCCGAGATTGCGGGCACTCGCGTGGGCACCGTTTCCGGTCGCGACGTCGCCTGGCACGACGCAACGGTGCTCGCAAACGGCGACCCCGTGACGGGTGTCGCGCTGTTCTGTGGCCGGGACGCCCTCGGCGCGAAACTCGTCGGCCGGGACCTCGGCCTCGACGAGGGAGAACCCGTAGAGGTCGACATCCGCGTCGACAGCAGTGTTGCAACGGGCCGACCACCGCGTTGACACTGCCGGGTGTCGATCGTCTGTCCAGAACGTGTGGGAATTGGCAACAGGTATTTGTGCCAGGCCATCGATCCGAAACCATGGCACATAGCCCAGAAAGCGTCGCAGAGTTCGTCTGTGAGAACTGCCAGGTGACACACGCCGGAACGCCGGTCCACATATCAGGCGGCGAACACACTTTCGAATCGCCCGAGGCCTGCGGTGCCTGTGGGGAGTCGACTTTCGTGCCGACCAGCGACTGGGTCCACCACCACGAGTGACGGCGTGCGGTCCGGGCGTACAGCCGTGCTACCCCGCGGTCCCGGGCGGCGTCCTCCAGCGCCGCGAGCAGGCGCGACCCGCGTCCGGTGGAGTTCCCCCTCCTCGTCGTCGACCCGGACCGCCCATCCCGACGACGCGGCCGTTACGCGAACGTGACGTCGTCGCGGGTCGTGACCTCGCCGAACAGCCAGTCGGCGTGGTCCAGGGCGTACTCCCGGTGTCCCTCCTCGATGTAGCCGACGGCGTCCGCGACGAGCACCGGCCGGTAATCGCGCAATCCCGCACTGCCGGCCGTGTGGAGCACACAGACGTTCGCCAGCGTCCCGCAGAAGACGAGGTCCCTGACGTTGCGCGCCGACAGCCAGCCGTCGAGTTCGGTCTCGTGGAAGGCGTCGTACGTGTGCTTCTCGACGACGTGATCCCCCTCGTGGACCGCCAGCCCGTCGACGATTTCGGCCTCCCAGGTGCCCTCGACGACGTGTTCGCCCCAGCGGTCGAACTCGTCGTAGTAGTGTGTGTCCTCGAACTGGTCGGGCGGATGGACGTCCCGCGTGTAGACGACCTGAACGCCCGCCTCGCGTGCCCGGTCGACCAGTGCCCGACAGGGTTCGATGACCTCCTCGCTGGGCGGCGCGTAGAGGCTCCCGTCGGGGTGACAGAACCCGTTTTGCACGTCCACGACCACGACCGCAGTCGAATTTGCGTCGAACTCCATGCGGGCGTGAATACGAATCGAGTGCCAAACAATCTTTCTGAAGAGATTTGTTCTTCAAACTGTCGGCTACGACTACGTGGAGATGTTCGACCCCGGGGATCGAAATTGCTCGCGGGCTTGTAGCCGACAGAGTCACTCCCGGGCACTGGGGAACGCAGGCAGACGACTTTTGACGCCGGAGACCAAGAGGCGGGTATGCGCTGGGGCGTTCTACTGGTCGTCGTGTGTGTTCTCATGGCAGGGTGTGTCACTCCGTTTGGCGGTCCGGGGGCCAGTGACGCGGACGGAGACGGTTCTGACGGCGGAACGGACACCGCGGCCGGGGACGCGGACGGACCGACGCCGACGCCGGTCGACCACGAGGAACGCCCCGACGCCGAGACAGACAGGCTGGGCTGGGAGAACGGCTACTGGCACGACGATCCGGTCGCGGTCAACGCGAGCGACGGCCTCAACGAGAGCGAGCGCGCGGCCGTCGTTGCCCGCGCGATGGCGCGCGTCGAGGCCGTCCGGAACCTGGAGTTCGAGCAGTCGGTCAACGTGACCGTCCTCAACCGCACGGAGTTCAGCGGTGAGTTCACGAGCGAGGACACCGGCGAGGCGCTCCGGACGTTCGACAACGCGAAGTTCGAGTCGCTGTTCCTGATCGGCAACGACGAGGACTCCATCGAGACCCAGGACAGGAACCGCAACCAGACCGTCGCCGGGTTCTACAGTCCCGACCGCGAGGCCATCGTGATCGTCTCGGATTCGGACTCGCCGCAACTGGACGGCGAACGGACGCTCGCACACGAACTCGTGCACGCTCTCCAGGACCAGCAGTTCAACCTCTCGGTCGACGGCACGCCGCGGACGCGGGACGCGTACAACGCCCGCAACGGCCTCATCGAGGGTGACGCCCGGGCGGTCGAGCAGGAGTACATGGACCGCTGTGGCGATACCTGGGCGTGTCTGCCCGGCGCGTCCGGAGGGGACGGCGACGGCGACCAGCCGTCGATCCACCTCGGCGTGTACGTCCTCTCGTTTTTCCCGTACAGCGACGGTCCCGGCTTCGTCACGTCACTGCGTGACGGCGACGACTGGTCGGCGGTGAACGACGCCTTCGCCGACCCGCCCGGGAGCAGCGCCGAGGTCGTCTTCCCGGAGACGTACGGCACCTTCGAGCGCACCGAAATCGAGTTGCGCGACCGGACGAGCGACGGGTGGGAGCGCGTCCGCCCGGCCGACAGGCCCGACTACGGCGTCCTCGGCCCGTCGGCGCTGACCGCGATGTTCGCCTACACGCTCTACGACGACTACAACCGGAGTGCGGTCGTCGAGACCGGCGAGTTCCTGAACACGAACGCGGGCGGCGTCGACAGAACGGACCCGTTCAACTACAGCCTGGCACCGCTCCGGGGCTGGCAGGGTGACCGCCTGCACGTCTACGAACGGGACGGCCAGACGGGGTACGTCTGGCGGCTCGCCTGGGAGTCCTCGGCCGAGGCCGAACTGTTCGCCGACCGCTATCGCGCGGTACTGACACACTGGGGCGGCCAAGAGGTCGAGGACGGCGTCTGGGTGATCGCGGAGGACAGTCCCTTCACAGGTGCTGTCGCGCTCGACGTCGAGGGCAACACCGTGACCGTGGTCGGCGCCCCGAACCGGCGCGCGCTGGCGGACGTCCACCGAGGCGCGGGATGAAGCGGGCACTCCTGTGTGCAGGGCTGGTGGTGCTCGCAGGGTGTGTCGCGCCGGTTGCAGACTCCGGAGCCGACCCCGGAACCGACAGGCTCGGCTGGGAGAACGGCTACTGGTACGACGACCCGATAGCGGTCAACGCGAGCGACGGCCTCAACGACAGCGAGCGGGCGGCCGTCCTCGCCCGCCAGATGGCACGTCTCGAACACGTGCGCAACCTCGAGTTCGAGGAGTCCGTCGAGTTGCGGGTCGTCACCAGAGCGGAGTACCGGCGCTCGCGCGGTGGTGGCTCCGGCGGGGCCGGCGACCAGTGGAACAACCAGGTCTGGGAGGGGCTCTTTCTGGTCGGCGAGGACACCTCCACCGACGAGGCGTTCAATACCACGCTCGGGAGTTCCGTCCTGGGGTTCTACCGCGCAGGCTCCAACGAGGTCGTCATCGTCAGCGACCGCGAGGACCCGGTGATCGACCGCGGGACGCTCGTCCACGAACTCGTCCACGCGCTCCAGGACCAGCAGTTCGGCCTCGACGGGGCACCCGACACGCAGGACCGCCAGCTCGCCCGCAACAGTGTCGTCGAGGGCGAGGCGAATCTCCTGGAGGACCGCTACGAGAGCCGGTGTGGAGACCAGTGGGAGTGTGTCGAGACCGTTCCCCGGGCCGGCAGTGGCGGGGGGAGCGTCAACCGGGGGCTCTTGCTCGTGGTCCTCACGCCGTACGTCCGAGGGCCTGATTTCGTCGGCACGGTCCAGCGCCGGGACGGGTGGCGGGCCGTCGACGACCTCCACCGCGAGTATCCGGCCAGCACGAAGCAGGTCCTCGATCCCGAGGCGGCCTCCGACTGGACACCGGTCGACGTGACGGTCCCCGACCGGTCGACCGGCGAGTGGCGGCGGTTCGACCACGACCCCGTCGCCGACACCGTCGGCCAGGCCTCCATCCACGCCATGTTCTTCCAGAACGGCGTCGAGGCGGCCACCGTCGAGCGGTACAGCTACGCCCACCCGGCCGCCCGGGGCTGGACGGGCGACTCGCTGGTCCCCTACCGGAACGGCGACCGCTTCGGGTACGTCTGGGAGACCGCCTGGGAGTCCGAGACCCAGGCCCGCCAGTTCGAAGCGGCGTACCGCGCGCTCCTCGAATCCGAGGGCGCCGAGTTCCGGGACGGAAACGTGGCGGTCGTCCCGGAAGTCAGCCCCTACGGCGACGCCTTCCGCGTGACCCGGGACGGCACGCGCGTCCGGATCGTCAACGCGCCGACGGTCGAGGAACTCCCGGCCGTCCACAGCCGGTGAGGGCCACTAGCCTTCGGTGGTCCGGATGTGCAGACGAAACGTCTCCAGACGACAGTTCTGAAAGATAAATACTTTCAATCGGGGTGGCCGACCACCAGGTATGACCGAGTTCGACATCGTACCGCCGGGCGCAATCGCGGCCGGTGACGCGACGGACGCGTACTTCGACCGGACAGTCGAGACCCTGGAGTACGCGGGACGGAACCCCCAGGTCGTCGCCGAAGTCACGCTGGATCAGTTTCCGACCGGCGAGTGGCACGCCCTCGCGGGCCTGAAAGACGCCGCACACCTGCTTTCGGGACGCGACCTCGACGCCGACGCCCTCGAGGAGGGGCGCCTGTTCGACGGCGGGCCGGTCGTTCGGATCGAGGGCCGATACCGCGAATTCTGTCGGCTGGAGACAGCACTGCTCGGCTTTCTCTCGCACGCGACGGGCGTGGCCACCCGTGCCCTGGAGGTGCGCCGGGCCGGGCCGGACTCGCTCGTGTTGAGTTTCGGCACCCGTCACGTCCACCCCTCGATCGCGGCGATGGTCGAGCGGTCGGCGCTGATCGGCGGCCTGGACGGCGTCTCGAACGTCGCCGCCGGCGAGGTCATCGGTCACGAGGCCGGCGGGACGATGCCCCACGCGCTGGTCATCTGTTTCGGCCGGGGCGAACAGGAGGCCGCCTGGCGGGCCTTCGACGAGGCCGTCGCCGACGACGTGCCGCGGGTGGCGCTGTGTGATACGTACGACGACGAGGTCGAGGAGACCCTCCGGGCCACGGAGGCCGTCGAGGAACTGGACAGCGTCCGCATCGACACCACCGCCTCTCGGCGGGGCGATTTCAGGCACATCCTCCGGGAGATCAGGTGGAAACTGGACGCCCGCGGCCACGAGGACGTCGGCGTCTTCGCCAGCGGCGGAATCGGTCCGGACGCGATCCGCGAGTTGCGGGACGTGGCCGACGGTTTCGGCGTCGGCGGGTACGTCAGCAACGCCGACCCGGTCGACTTCGCGCTCGACATCGTCGAGGTCGAGGGCGAACCTGCGGCGAAGCGCGGCAAACTCGACGGCCGGAAGGAGGTCTACCGGACGCCCGACGGCGCCCACCACGTGGGGCTGGCCGACCGCGAGGGGCCCGCGAACGGCGAGGCGCTGTTGGGGCCGCTGGTGCGGGACGGCGAGGTCGTCAGGGAGTTCGACGTACAGGCCGCCGCCGAGCGGGCCGCCATCGAGGCAGAAACCGTCGGCTTCGGGGACGGTCTCGAGTAATCCGATCCAGGCCGGTCCGATCCGATCCAGTCTGGTTCGGTCCGATCCGGTCCAGTCCGGTCCGATCCGGTCCAGTCCGGTCCGATCCGATCTGATCCGATCTGATCCGATCCGGCCCGATCTGGGGTCCCGGCCGGGATTCAGACCAGCATCTCGGCGGCCATGTTGGCCGTCTCGGCGACAGGCCCGAACGCCGGCAACAGGAGGACAGTCATCACGGCCGCGATGACGATTGCGGCGTACAGGCCCGTGGGGTAGCCCTCGACCTCGAGGTCGCCGTTCGGTTCCTCGATCCACATTGCCTTGACAACCCGGCTGTAGTAGTACAGCGAGACGGCGCTGTTGACGATCAGGGCGACCGCGAGGATGGCGACGCCGCCGTTGATCGAGGCCATCAGGAGGTAGAACTTCGAGAAGAAGCCCCCGCCCAGGGGCAGGCCGGCCAGCGAGAACAGGAAGATGGACATCGCCGCACAGGCGAAGGGGGCCTGGTTCGCGAGACCATTGAAGTCCTCGAAGGTGCGCCCGACGTCCCAGTGTTCGGCCAGCGCGATGAACAGGAACGCGCCAGTGTTCATGAACGCGTACACCAGCAGGTGCGCCATGCCGGACCCGAGGACGAAACTGTGATCGGCGGCGTCGGTCAGTGCCGCCAGCGCGATGAGGACGTAGCCCGCGTGGCCGACCGAGGAGTAGGCGAGCATCCGCTTTACTTTCTCCTGTTTGAGGGCGGCGAAGTTGCCGACCGTCATCGTGGCGACTGCCAGCACCTGGAACGCGACGACCCAGTCGATAGCGCCGATCAGGTCGATCGGGAACGCGGTGAGAAACACCCGGAACGCGAGCACGAACCCGGCGGCCTTCGAGGCCGACGAGAGGAATCCGGAGATGGGCGCGACCGCCCCCTCGTAGGCCTCGGGTGCCCAGAAGTGGAAGGGGACACTCGCGGTCTTGAAGGCGAACCCGCCGACGACGAGCAACACGCCGAGGCCGAGCACGCCCACCAGCGAGTTCCCGCCGACGGCGCTGGCGACGGCGTCGAACTGGAGCGCGCCCGTCGCCGCGTAGACCAGGGAGATGCCGTAGGCGAACACCGCCGAGGACAGCGCCCCGACGAGGAAGTACTTCAGTCCGGCCTCGACGCTGCCGCGGTTGTCCTTGAGGTACGTGACCAGGGCGTACGAGGGCAGCGAGGCCAGTTCCAGGCTGACGAAGGCGGTGGCGAGGCTGTTGGCCGTCGACATCATCGCCATGCCGGTGGCGGCCAGCATGACCAGCGAGTAGTACTCGGCCTGGTGGTCGTGGCCCTGCAGGTAGTCGTAGCTCGCGAGCACGACGAGCGTGACGACGCTGGCGATCAGCGCGGTAAAGAAGAGGCTCATCCCGTCGACGACGAGGTTGCCGCCGAACAGTTCGATGGCGCCGTTGCGGCGTGGCTGGCCCGTGCCGGCGACGAGGTACCAGCCCGTCACGCCGAGGGCCAGCAGCGACCCCGACACGGAGAGGCCCGCGAGCAACGCGCTGTTGTGGCTCTCGGGCTCGATGGCGTCGTAGGTGAACAGGACCAGCGCCGTGATCCCGAAGAGGGCCATCGGCGCCAGCGCCATCCACGCGGGCAGCGTCGCACCCTCGGCCATCAGAGGCCACCTCCCAGAAGCGGCTCGATCGCGTCCTGGATCATCCCGTAGGCGATGTCGGGGGCGACCCCGAGCACCACCACGAGCAGGAGCAACACCGCCAGGGGTGCGACCTCGTGGAACGGCGCCGGGCCCACCTCGTAGTCAGTCTCGAGACGGTAGGCCCCGAAGAGGGTCCGCTGCATGGCCCACAGCAGGTAGCCCGCGACGA
>CAYYHG010000036.1:0-21089 GCA_964471665.1 uncultured Halobacteriales archaeon
CTGTTCGACCTTCTTAAGGCCGCGTCATCGGTAGCCGGGCCGTCATGGTTCGTCGCAAGTGCAACGATTCTCACCACCGTCGTCACCGTCGTCTTTGGATTCGGGATCGCCGCGTTCATCGGCGAAATCGGGGGAAAACTCGGTAGTTGGGTCGCCAGCAAACGGTCCGGACACTCGACGCCGACGGTCGATCTGTAATCCCCCTCTCCGGTTTCCTCTCTTCATGGACAGACCCCCGGATCGATATCGGTTTTTAGGCAAGTCAGGTATGAGCGATACACTGGTCAGCCACAGTCAGGGTGACCTCTCTGGGGTCACTCTGACCGGCAACCGGTAGACGGTCGGAATGTTTCGGTTCTTCCGTTCTAACGACACGTCCGTCTTATTCCCGGCAACAGCAGTGTGCTGTGCTAATCGAGGACATCGGGCTCGTCTTGATCGAGTGGATCTTCGATATCGCCGATGATCGTCTCTAACAGGTCGGTTACGGTTACCAGTCCGACAACGTCACCGTCCTCAATGACAAGCGCGAGTTCTTGGCGTTCTGCTTGGAATTGATCGATCGCATCACTCACGTCGGTATCAGGGGAGAGAGTCATCGTCGGGGCTGCCAAGTCAGCGAACTCAATATCGCCTGTGGAGAGTTTCTCACGGTGATTGAACAGGGCCGGACTGTAGACGATACCGCGGAACTCGGTCAGGTCCTCGCCGATCAACGGATACCGTGTGTGTGGGTGGTCTTCGAGTTTCCGGAAGTTGGAGTCGAGGGCATCTTCCGTAGACAGGGCGACAATCTCCTCGGGTGGGAGCATCACCTCTCGCACCGACTGCTCGCCGATGGTCAAGGCGTTCATAATCTCCTCACGGCGTTCGTCAGCCAGGTTGCCCTCTTCGAGGACAGACCCAAGCCGATTCCGGAGGTCTGCGCGGGTTTCAATAACTTCTCGTTCGGTCTCCGTCCACGATTGCGTCATCTCGATCCCGAACAGGCCCAGTGTCCCCTTTGCCACAGAGTCACCGACCCAGATTGCTGGCGCGAGCATCTTGGCGAACCAGTACAGGGGTCGTGCCCCGTACTGCGCGACCTGTTTGGAGCGTTCGACGCCGAGATACGTTGGCGTCTGTTCGCCGTGCGTGAGGTGGACCAAGTTGATGAGGAGAAACCCGAGGAGTGAACCGACTCCAATCGATGCGAGTCTGGTGTTTTCGAACAGTGGTTCGAACAGTGCTGCCAGGCCGGGTTCGGCGATAATCCCCAGTGCGATACTCGTCGCAGAGATCCATACTTGACAGGTTGTCAAATAGAATTCCAAGTCGTTGGTCATCTCCCACGCGAGTTCGAGCCCAGGCGTGTCGAATTCTGATTGGGGGTACTGTCTGGCACGGGTCAGCGCGAATTCGATTGCCACAAAATATGCGTTCACCCCGATGAGGATGATACCACCGAGAATCCGGAGACCAATCTCAAGCGGTTCCATCACCCGGCCGTACTCCCAGCCGACAGAAAATAGTGTTCACATCATACGAAAGACACATACGACCCAGACCGAAATACCAAGTGTACAGACCTACTCATACTGTCGGCTATAACTTCGTGAAGATATTCGGCACCCGGGGTGCCGATACTGCTCACGCGCCTATAGCCGACAGTATCAGGCCGCAAGTGGCACACTTTGTCTTGTCATAGATGTCTGTGGAACTGATCCTACATACAGCGAAAGCAATCTCTCGTGAATGACTGTCTGATTGGGCCGCTTGCTGCTGAGAATACAGGAGTGATATCGCAGTAGTGCAGACTGGCCTGAACCGCAGAACAAGCCTTGATTACAGTATGAACAACGCCCCGAGCGCCACAGCGCCCAGCAGCGCCACCGTATACTTCAGTGCCCGCCACCGCAGTTGTCGGATAAGTCCTTCACGTCCTGTATCCGAGATAAGAAGCGGTGTCTGATCAGTGCCAACGATCCTGTACTCTCCGTCTCTTCGGCGTAGTTCGCCGTGGACGAAGAGTTGCTGCCCAGCCGTGATGCCACGAGATTCGACGTTGAATTCCTCAGTTTCGACATCATCTCGATACAGATCAACGATGTCGGTCAATCGGTCCATCGAGCAGTCACCAGCAGTCGAGTCGAGCGAGACATATATTCCATCCCAGATGTAGCGAGTTACAATGGTTGGGAGCTTCGCGTTGCGTGCCGGATTCCCCACCTCCAACTCCGAGAGAACGTCGCTGTCGTAGACCTGCCGGAGCCACGAGAAGTCGATATACAGGGATTGTCCCCCAGTCGTGACACCCATCTGGCCGACTTCGAGGCCAGCGGCGAACGTATTCCGTCCGTTTCGAAACTCACCGACATCGAAATCATACGTGTATCGACCGGTGTCCGGGAACCACGCGTGCCAAACATACGCTCCAACCGTTCCGACATCAGGAGCAAACAGTCGCTCGGTTATGCCAGCGGGCTCATCAACGAACACAGAACCTTCGACGGCTACTGGTTGGTCATTGGTCGAGTCTGCTACATCGGTGGTCGGTGTCCCTCGAAGTGCGAAGAACGCTCTCGCAACGACTGTCAATCGATGGACGGCCCAGACGCCGACGACAGCGAATACTCCGCCGAGAAGCACCTCTGTAATCCCAACCATACTGGCTAACTACTGGGACAGATCCGCATACAGTCGTGTCAGCCCACAGTCCGGGCACAGAACTGCATCAACCGGTGTCTGCGATCCAATCCCGAGGCGATCAAGAACACCGCCGTCTCTCTCAGTTTCGATATAGAGCCCTCCGATTCCTTCGGTGGTTAGTGTTGTTTTCTCCATTCGAACGTCACAGTCCGGACAGCGGCATTGGACCGTCATCTATCAATTTTCATCAGTTCACACGTTGTGTGGTTGCGAGTCTGTTGCTTGCTCTTCGCCGGCCCGCTTCAGTACCCATGGTGTCACGACAATATCGACCGCTGCAACCAATAGCATCGCCATGCGCACGATCTGATCCTCAATAATCAGGAAAGCCATCGCCACGATGACAACTGCGCTCATCGCGGGCATTCCATACCGGAAGAATGGGTTCAAGAGCAGGTTTTGTTGCTCTGCCATCCTGCCTGAAGACAGGTTCCTTAGTACAAAAATAGTCGCGCACCTGTTTCACAGACAGCAACGTGCCGAAAAAAGTATGCTACACACAGAGGGGGGACATGTGGACGGATAACCAGGTTCGTCTGGGACAGAGGGCTTGTGCTCATCGGAGTGTGTTGTATCGGGCCGACAGCCGACAGTACGAAGCAACTGACGGATTCCCAGCCCAACCGATAGCAAATTCGTCGTCGAGGCGCAGAATTGGTAGGCTCCCGTCCTCACCCGGTCGGCAGCGCCAGCAGGCCAGCGATAAACACGATCGGGATAATGAACCAGATGACATACCACAGTGTGCCGAGTATCAAAACCACCCACGTCCCGATCCCATAGCCTGTTGGATCCCAGTCAAACCCATATCGTGGTAATCCAATGATAGCAGTAACCGGAAGTACGACGACGTAGCTGAGAGAAACCACAGACGCGATCTGTATCAACACGTCATATATCGGCCGTTGCCAGACATCCAACCCGAATGCAGCGACGACCCCAGCAATGAACGGAACGGACAGCGAAACTATCGCAAGCAGGTAACTGATGACCACTGAGTCGGTTGGCGGGAGTGACCGAAACAGTTCTCGCCCCCGAACCGAGAGCAGAAGCGGGAGACAAAACACGGCTTCCACGAACCCGGGGAAGACAGCGGTCACAGCAAGCGAGATGAGTGTTGAGGGCTGCATGTCGCTCACCCTCTTAGCGCGTCTCCGAGAGATGCCAGTCGAATAGGCATACGAACGGTGGGTAGTCATCTAACGGTATCAGGGAAGGCATACAACTCGTTGCGCGTCCCGTGAGGATGAGTTACCAGTCTCTGTTTCCATTACTGCAACGCTGACGCGCTCGCTGATCAAGGAGCTTCCATCTCCATGATCGTGTCATAGAAAGACGCTCATGCTTGTAGAAACAGCCAGAGACCGAAGTCTGATAGTGAGGGCTCTCCGACAAGGGACTGATGCACTGGTTTCGAAAAGCACGGTACGCGGTCGCCCTCCTCGTGATCCCACTCACTGGGATTGGCTTTGCTACACGGATTGGTGAACGCTCCGCGCAATATGTCGTCTCGATATATCTCATTTTGGCAGGAATGTTTCTGCTGACTGTGGGGATCGGGTATGCAGATCACTCAATACACGAGTGGCTCTCCTAATCTGTGATTGGTTCTATGACACGCTAGAACTCATGTAATTGGCTTCTGAGAGATTTCATAGTACAATCTGTTTGAGTACTGATACCGGCTCTGATTATGTATGCATGATGGAAGTGCTACTCAGTCCTGAAACGAGGCGTCAGCCGACTGGGTGGCGTCTTGATACTGGTAGCTTCCGAACCCGAGAATCGGGTAGAAAATGAATGACAGCAGCATGAGTCCGAGACCGAACAGGATACCCTGGTCAAACTTGTCAGCGACGTCAATGCTGATCTTCGCCTGGGCAAGGATGTTGATTATCGGGATGAAAAACAGGGTCAACCACCACCAGGCGTTGCCACTTATTTTGACCAGTACGTAGAGATTGTATATCGGGATGATTGCAGCCCATCCTGGTTCGCCAGCCTTCTCGAACGTCTTCCAAAAGCCGGCCACAACCACGACGGTGATAGCCAAGATGACAAGCAATTCCGGGCTGACGACGCCACCGCCCTGCAACGGAACAAAGAACGTTCCGACGATACCACCAGCGCGTGTTTTGGAACTGTCCATGTTTCAGTGCTTATTGCCAGGGGTTATCAACTGGGTAGGTCTGTTTCACCGACAGCAACACTGCTGAGTGCCGCGAAATCTAGCTATGATTCTTTGGCATCAAGATACTCACTGACGACAAGCGGTGCAATGACTTCGATGCCGAGCACGAGTTCAGTCACAAAGGATTGGGTGCTCATACTGTCGGCTATAAGCCCGTGAGCAGTATCGGCACCCCGGGGTGCCCAATATCTTCACGAAGTTATAGCCGACAGTATCAGTTGTCTGACTCTGTATACACTCCAGGCAGCTGTCGTGGTCAGTTCTGAAGGAGGAGGACGAGTAGAGTTACCCCGAGTAGGTCCCGAGTAGCCGCTCGGTCAGCGCACCGGACAGCCATGCAGTCAGGTTGACGGCGTGCAGACCGGCCAGACAGACGACGACGCCGAGCAGTGACGCGATGAGCGCCTCTGGGAGCGTATTGACGCTGAGTCCGGCGGTGGATCCGGCGTCAAGCGACATCACCCCGAGTTCGACGCTGCCGGGAGTTTGTATCGGGCCGTATTCGACACCGGGTACCCAGTAGAGGAAGGGCGCAGCGGCGAGCGCCAGCCCCAACGTGAATACGACCACGATGGCGACGAACAGGTGAATGCCGGCGACGAACGACCCAAGTCCGAACAGGACGAGCAGGTAGTTTCGGGGGTCAGTTGCGACGGTTTTCAGGTAGGCGGTCAGCGAGAGGCCACTGGGATCTGCGGGATCATACGCCACGTCGCGCCCGCGGAGATAACCCAGGAGTTTGGCCTCAACAACCCCGATGTAGCCACCGAGCGCGAGCACACCAGCCAGTATCGGGACGCCAACGACCACCGGAACGAGACCGACACCCAGGCTGAGGCCGGTGACCAGAATCGTAAAGTAGGCGATGCCCAGCGGGAACCGGGCGAGTAGATACGCCAAGTTGGCGTAGGTCTCCCGGCGAAACCCCACGCCCAAGACGCGGCGACTCAGCGACCGTCCATCTGCGTGGACTGTACCGAACTGTGGGCTTTGACTCATACTGTGACGATAGTGAGGCACCCCATATCAGTTGGACGTCACTGTCTCAATCCGTGCAACAGCCAGATGGGTGTCTTAGCACAGGCCCAGTTCTCCCCGGCCAGCGACAGTGAACTTGGCATTGCCACCGGCCAAACCAGACCCCTACCGCACAATGCGCTGAACGGGGTCTGATAGTGATTGCTGTACCGAATTACCGTTTCGACCGGATCGCGTCCTGCGGTCGATCCGGGAATGGCTTACAGCAATCACTATGAATCGACGCTTGCCAGGCCACTAGCCCGGCAGGAACGTCTTGAGCGTCTTCAGGAACAGACCGGGTGTGCGGCCGCGGGCGCCAGAGAGGGCGTCCCGGAGCAAGGCGGTGGCGTTCTCGTGGATACCGGCGCCGTGTCCGACCAGTATCCGCCCGGGCTCGAAGCGGGCCAGTGACCGCGGTGGTTTCAGCCGGAGCGCGGGGTGGACGCCGAGTCGCTCGCCGCTCGCGAGGAAGTACTCGGTCGTCCCCACGGCCTCGGGAACGGCGAGGACGTCCGTGTCCTCGCTGTAGAGGGCGACTTCCGTCCAGGCGAAGTTGTCGACGACGGTCCGGGAGACGTACCCGGTGTCCGCGAGTTCCCCGACGAACCGCTCGACGGGCGCGTCGATGTCTGTGGCGATGTCACTCATCACGTCCGGAACGTACACCGGAACGTCGTGTCGCTGCGCGACCGCGCCGGCGTCGCGCTTGTGCCTGTCGAGCAGGACGACGACGCCGGCGACCGAGCCAAACTCCGCGAGCAGGTCGTCGACCCCCGGGGCGTCGACGGGGTCGATCACCCACACGTCGCCGTCGACCGCGAGCGCGTGGCTGGCCCGCTGCATCGTCTCGTCCGGGTGGGCGAGCCAGCCGACACCACCTCCGATTTCGTCGTCGGATTCGAACCGGTCGATCTCCGTCAGATCGGTCGCCGGTCCGGAGCCTTTCATCGGCATGGACGGACCTACGCGACGCCGGGTGAAAAAACGACCACCCAAACGACACGGGCGACCCGAGAACCTTTGACCGGGGCGGCCGAACGTCCGGTCATGCTCTCCGGGCCACGCTGGCTGGCTTTGGAAGTGAAGTACCTCGACCGTGCGCGCTCCTTCTACGAGGCGTTTCTCGACCTGGAGGTCCGCCGCGAGACCGAGACCGAGGCCGCCCTCGGGGTCGGCGGGACCGACCTGATCCTCCGCCGACCGAGCACCGTGCCGCGGGGCGGGTTGCACACCCACTACGCCATGGAGATCCCCGCCGAGGAGTACGACGACTGGTACGACCGCCTCGCAGAGCGGTTCGACCTGGTCGAACACCAGTTCGGAACCGCCCGCTCGCTGTACTTCTACGACACAGAGGGCAACTGCGTCGAACTCGGGGAGCGGACCGACACCGACGCGAGGGGTGTCTCGGGGCTGTTCGAGGTGGTCTTCGAGGTCGAAGACCTGCCCCGTGCGCTCGAGTTCTACGAGACACTGGGGTTCGAAACCGTCGACGAGGGGGACGACCGGACGCGGGTCCGCCTGAGTTGTGGCGCCTTCGACATCGAACTCTGGGAGCCACACCTCGGCCTCGCGGACGCCCGCGGCGGCGTCCACGTCGACATCGGGATCGGCACCGACGACCCGACCGGGATCGGAGAGGCGGTCGCCGACGACGCGCTCGCTGTCGACTGGGTGGAGGACGGCGTCCGCGTGCGCGACCCCGAGGGCCACTCCCTCACGCTACTCGGATAGCACACCTTTTACCAGGGCCGATACAACGCCGGATATGGACCGCCGCGGGTTTCTGTCCCTCTGTGCCGTCGGCACAATCGCTGGCTGTGCCGTGTTCGAGTCGACGAACCACCAGCCGGCCCCCGAGGAGGCGTCTGAGATCACCGACACCCTGGACGAACAGTACCGACAGCGCCTGACAGTCGAGTTCGAACTCGAGGCCGGCAGCTTCACGACTGCGCCGCTGTCCCCCGTCGAGACAGAGACCGTGGAAGTCGACGTCGGTGTCACTGCCGGTGTCCTCGACGTGTGGACGACACAGGAGACAGACTACGCGGACTACGAGGCGGGCGGCGACGTTCGACCCATCGAACAGCTCTCAGAGAGCCCGGTGATCGGCGGCACGACGCTCGTCGGCGACCTCCAGCCCGGCGACTACCGCGTCGTCCTCGACAACACACCCGCGTTCGGGTCCACCCCCGAAGGCGTCGCGAGCGGGACCGCAACCTTCGAGCGACGACTCCTGTCCCGGAACTTCTTCGCGTTCCGGGAGGACCTCGAGTCCGCCGACCTCGGGTACGAGCAACTCGGCGCCTCCGAGGACCGCCAGTGGTGGCTGCTGCGGTACGTCCAGGGAGACGACCAGAGCCAGCGGGACGCCTCTATCGAGGTACAGGACATCACGACACGCTATGCCGATTTCGTCCCGGCGGAGGGCGACCGAACGGACCACAGCGGTCTCAGGATCCTCGTCGAGGGACCCGACGCGGAGACGCTACTGGAGGTCTCTGCCCCACTCGCCCGGGCCTACGCCCGGGGCGAACTGGACGACCAGGAGTACTTCCGGGAAGTACAGCGAACCGCACGGTAGGTGGTCTCGCGACGACGCCAGCCTGTAGCAGGCCGATCAAAACGACCCGCAGTGCCGACCGGACGCTCAGTTCCACGGACGCCGTCGATCAGCCCTGCTCTTCGCGCAACCGCTCGTTGAGTTCGGGGACGACTTCGTGGAGATCGCCGATGACCGCGTACTCGGCCTTCTGGATGATCGCGGCCTCGGGGTCTGTGTTGATCGCCATGATGTTTTCGGCGCCCTTGCACCCGACCATGTGCTGGACGGCGCCGCTGATCCCGCAGGGGATGTACAGCCTTGGCGAGATCTTGGTACCGGTCTGACCGATCTGGTCGTCGTGGCTGCGCCAGCCCTCGTTGACGGCGGCACGCGAGGACCCGATCGCGGCGTCGAGCAGGTCCGCGAACTCCTCTAGCTTGTCGAAGCCCTCGGGGCTGCCGACGCCGCGCCCGCCGCTGACGACGACGCGGGCCTCGCCCAGCGGGATGCCCTCCTCGTCGGACTCCTCGATGGCCGAGATTTCGACCCGGAGGTCCGACTCCTCGAGCGAAGGGGTGAACTCGCCGACGGCCGCGTCGACCCCGTCGGCGGCGCGTTCGTCGCTCACTTCGCTGGGCGCGACCGAGAGCAGCTTCGTCCCGCCCGAGAGGCGGGCGTGTTCGAGGAGTGTGCCGCCCCACCGCTGGCGGGTCAGCTCGTAGTCGTCGCCGGCGTCGACCTCCATGCAGTTGGCCGCCATCGGGAGGTCGCGTTTCGCGGCGACGTGGGACAGTACCTCGTGGCCGCGGTCGCTGCCGGGCGCGACGACGGCCTCCGGGTCTACCTCGTCGACGAGCTGGGTGAGGCTCTCGGCGTACGCCTCCGGGGCGTAGGTGGTCAGGTCGTCGTGGGTGACGGCGTGGACGGCGCCGACGCCGTACTCGCCGACCGCGTCGGCCACGGCCGTGCCCTCGTCGCCGAAGACGACTGCCTCCAGGGGCGCGCCGGCCTGGCTGGCGACATCGCGTGCGAGCGTCAACGCCTCCAGGCTGGTGTCCTCCGGGATTCCGGCCTCGTGTTCGACGAACGCGAGTATCATCACAGCACCTCCAGTTCGTCGAGGACGCGCATTATCTCCGGGACGGCCTCGGGACCCTCGCCGAGAATCTCGGCGGTACCCTCGTCTGTCTCGGGTGTCTCGAGGCGGATCTGTTCCAGGCCGCTGTCCTCGTGGGTCGGCTCGACGTCGATGGTCTCGACGGTCTGTTTGCGGGCACGCATCCGTGCACGCATCGAGGCGTAGCGGGGTTCGTTGAGGCCCTCCTTGACGGCGACGACGGCCGGCAGGTCGAGTTCGTACACCTCCGACCCGCCGCCGACCTCGCGCTCGGCGGTGACCGACTCCTCGCCGACCTCGAGACGCTTGATGCTCGTCACGATCGGGAGGTCGAGCAGTTCCGCGACCCGGATCCCGACCTGGTAGTTGCCGGCGTCGGCCGATTCGTTACCGAAAAGCAGCAGGTCGAACCCCTCGCCGTCGTCCATCCGGTCGGAGACGTAGTCGGCGATTGCCGCCGCCACGTTGCGGGGTCGCCACTCGGTCTCGCCGGCCTCGAGCAACACGCCCTCGTCGGCCTGCATCGCCAGCGCGGTCCGGACCTGCTCGGTCGCCTCCTCGCTGCCGAGGGTCAGCGCCGTGGCCGACCCGTCGGTGTCCTCCGCGATCTGGACGGCCTCCTCGACCCCACACTCCTCGTGTGGACTCATCGTGAACCCGAGGTTGGTCGTGTCGATGTCCTGGTGATCCTCCGTCAGTACGATCTTCGCTCCCGTCTCGGGGACGCGTTTCAGACAGGTTAGTACATCCATTGTCGTTGTGTCAGTTTGTGGTGAGATTGGGCGTTTCGATTAGCTCCGGATGCGCTCGTTCTCGGGATCGAACAGCGGGCGACTGCCGACGATCTCGACGGTCACGGGGAAGTGGTCGCCCATGTACTCGACCTGAAGACTCCGGCCCTCGTCGGCGTACTCGGGCGGGAGATACGACATCAGGAGGTGCTTGCCGACACTCGGGCCCGTGCCCGCGCTGGTGACGTACGAGCGCCGTCCCTCCTCGTCGACGATGACGTCGCCTTCCTCGTCGAGGATCGGCTCGTTGCCCAGCATGAACCGGCGCCGGCCGTCCGACTCGGCGGTGTGGTCGTCGACCGAGAGGGTACACAGCGTCGCGGTGTTGTCCGCGTCGATGGCCTGGGCGTAGGCCTCCTTGCCGTTGAAGTCGGCGTCCTTGACGCCGTGGAAGGTCAGGCCGGCCTCGGCGGGGTTGTACTCGACTTCGAGTTCGTGGCCGAACAGCCGGTACCCTTTCTCCATGCGGCCCGTCGTCCCGTAGACGCCCATGCCGACGGGACGGATGTCGTGGTCCTCGCCGGCCTCGGCGATGTTGTCCCAGAGTCGCTGGCCCTGGCCCATCGGGGCGTAGATCTCCCAGCCGAGTTCGCCGACATAGGAGAGGCGCATCGACCAGGCGTCGACCTCGCCGATGGTGAGTTCCTGTGCCGTGTAGGGCGGATAGGCCTCGTGGGAGACGTCCTCCTCGGCGGCCTCCTGGACGACCTTGCGGGCGTCGGGGCCCCACACGCCGAGCGTACAGTAGGCCTCGGACTGGTCGAGGAGGTGGACGTCGCCGTCCTCGGGGATGTGGCTCTCGAACCACTGCTTGTCCGACCCGGCGACGGCGCCGCCGGTGACGACGCGGTAGTGGTCCTCGGCCAGGCGGGCGAACGTCAGGTCAGAGACGAATCCGCCGTTGTCCGCGAGGATCGGCGTGTAGACCGTCTTGCCCGGGTCGACGTGGGCGCGGCCGACGGCCATCTTCTCCATGTAGTCGGCGGCGTCCGACCCGACGACGTCGAAGATACCAAAGCCCATGTCGCCGATCATGGCGACGTGGTCGCGCATGTGGAGGTGCTCGCCGAGGATGATCGGCGACCACCACCGCGAGTCCCACTCGCTGTGGCGGAGCAGGCCCTCGAGTTCCTCGTTGTACGTCCGGACGAGGTCCTCGTTGGAGTTGAACCACTGCGGGCGTTCCCAGCCGCCGGCCTCGAAAAAGCGCGCGTCGAGTTCGTCCTGGCGGTGATAGAAGGCGCTGGTCCGGAGTGGCCGCGAGGACTGCCACTGCTCGGTCGGGTGGACGATGCCGTAGATCTTCTGGTAGCCCTCGTGGGCGCGGTTCTTGACGAACTCCTTGGAGGTGCCGTACTGGTAAAAGCGGTTGACGTTCGAGGCGTGGAGGTCGATATCCGTCCAGCCCCGCGTCATCCACTGGGCCATGGCTTCGCCGATTGCGGGGGCCTCCTTGATCCAGATGGCCGCGGCCGACCACAGCCCCTCGACGTCCTGGAGCGGGCCCAGAAGCGGCGCGCCGTCGGGAGTCTGCGAGAGAAGCCCGTCGATCTCGTGACGGACACCGGCGTCGGGGTCGTCCAGCACGTCCGGCAGCAACTCGAGCGCGTCCGCCATGGACTGTTCGAAGGCGTCCTCGGTCAGCGGTGGCTGGGTCGGCGAGAGGGGCGCCTCGTCGATCGAGGGGATCTCGTCGACGTCCCAGAGGATCGGCCGGTGCTGGTAGGAACCGATCTCCATGTCGTTGCCGTGCTGGCGTTCGTACATCTGGGTGTCCATGTCCCGCACGACCGGGAAGGAAATCTCGCCCTCGTAGTCCTCGAAAAAGGAGACGGGACCCACGCTGATCAGCTGGTGGACCGCCGGCGTCAGCGGGATCTCGGTGCCGGCCATCCGCGCGAGCTTCGGGCTCCACAGGCCCGCCGCGATGACGACCTCGTCGGCCTCGACTGTCCCCCGGTCGGTTTCGACGGCCTGGATCTCCCCTTCCGTGACGTGCAGGTCCTGTACCTCGGTGTTTGGAGACGTCGTGAGCGCGTCGCCGGCGCGCTCGCGCATCACGTCGCCGGCACGGAGCGGGTCACAGGTTCCTGCACCCTTGCTGTGGAACCCGGCCTCGATGAGGTCCTCGTTGAGGTACGGGACCTTGTCGGTAACCTCACCGGGAGTGAGCAGTTCGGCGGGTTCGCCCCAGGCCTTGGCCGACTGCATCCGGCGGTCGAGTTCCGCGACGCGCTCCTCGGTGCGGGCGACCTCGATCCCGCCGCTGTTGGTGAACGTGTCCATCTCTTTGTACTGCTCGATGCTCTCGCGGGTCAGGTGGGTCATCTCCTTGGAGTGCTCGACGGGCATCAGGAAGTTCGACGCGTGCCCCGTCGAACCGCCCGGGTCAGGGAGCGGCCCCTTGTCGATCAGCAGGATGTCGCCCCGGCCCCGCTCCGCGAGGTGATACGCGATGCTGTTCCCGACGATCCCTGCGCCCAGGATGACCGTCTGCGCACTCGATGGCAAGTCTCTGGAACTCATCTGTTGCTTCTCCTTTCTGAACGCCCGGACACAGTCACGATAAATCGCCCGGTTTTCGCTCGTTCCCGCCCGTTTCCCCCCGATTCTCCAACAACTGCTAATATTTTTTACGTGTTGTGGAACGTCGGCCGCCCGGGATCTCTCAGCGACCGTCGAGGGTCGCGCGAGCGGTACGGATCGCGGCAGCGTTGGGTGCGACGTCGTGGACGCGGACGAGGTCGGCGCCGCGTTCGGCGGCCAGCGCGGTCGCCGCGACCGTCGGTGCCTCCCGGTCGTCGGCCGCGACGTCGGCGAACATCGACTTGTTCGAGTGGCCGACCATCACCGGCGCGCCGAGCGCGTGGAACTCCCGCAACCGGTCGAGCAACTCGAAGCTCTCGGCCGGTCGTTTGCCAAACCCCAGCCCCGGATCGACGATCACCTGCGAGCGATCGATCCCGTCGCGTTCGGCGAGCAGGAGGCGCTCGTTCAGCGCCTCGAGGATGTGGTCGACGACGTCGTCGTACCGGTACCCGCGGTCGGGGTTGACCGGTGCCGAGAGGCTGTGCATGGCGACCACCGGGACCGACCGCTCGGCGACGAGCCGGCGCATCGACGCGTCCGCGAGGCCGGTGACGTCGTTGATCATGCCGGCCCCGGCGTCGAGTGCCTCGGCCGCGACGGCCGGCTTCCGGGTGTCGACCGACACCACCGCGTCGAGGTCGGCCAGGCGCTCGACGACCGGGAGCACCCGGCGGCGTTCCGCCGCAGTGGAGACCGGATCGGCACCCGGGCGCGTCGACTCGCCCCCGACGTCCACGATATCCGCTCCCTCGGCGACCAGCTGGTCGGCCCGCGCGACGGCGTCCTCGACCGCGTCGTACTCGCCGCCGTCGTGGAAGGAGTCCGGCGTCACGTTCAGGATCCCCATCACTGCCGTCCCGCTGGTCCACGGATACGACTCGCCGTTCCGGGCCTGTCGGTCACGCTCGTCTGGTTCGGCGCCGGGGTCGAGCGTCCGGCGGAGCTGTGCCGCCAGGTGTGGCCCCCCGGAGCGGTTCTCGATGGTCGCGACCAGCCGTTCGAACTGGGCCAGCGTCCCGGTGAGCACGGCTTCGACGTGCTGGTCGGCAGCCGTGACGCCCGAGACGACACAGCGCGCGCCGACGGCGAACGCGGCCTCTTTCAGGTCCGTCGCCCACTCGGGCCGGATGTGAAAGGTCACCGTCCGGTGGACGCCCCCCGTCGCGTGTTCGCGGCGCTTCTCGGCGGGAACGTTCGCCTCACGCATGAGCGATCGAACCGAGTCGGCCGTGGGCGTGTAGACCGCCCGCGGGGTCCGCGTCCAGCGGTCGCGGGCCTCGCCGACGGTGTACAGCGACCCCGCGACGAGGACACAGTCGTCCGCTCCGGCGTCCCCGAGCGCGCGGTCGAGCGCGTCCGACACCGCGTCGAACTCGGCGACGGCCGCGGCGGTTTCCCGCTCGAAGACGGTCGCCAGCGTGTCCGTCTCCTCTGCGCGGTCGACCCCGGGCGCGGCGAGGTAGATCCGGTCGGACGCGGGAAGTGCACGGACCATCGCGGCGAGGTCCTTGTCGCGCATCGCGCCGAACACCAGTCCGAGATCGTCGTAGTCGTACCGCTCCAGCAACGAGGCGAGTGTCGAACACGCCGCCGGGTTGTGCGCGCCGTCGAGAACGACCAGGGGCGCCTCGTCGACGATCTCGAACCGGCCCGGCCAGTTGGCGTTCCGGACACCCGCCGCGATGTCGGCCTCTGTCACCCCGGCGACCTGCCGGGCGAGCGTGGCCGCAATCCCGGCGTTGACGGCCTGGTGGGTCCCCAGCATCGACGTTTCCGTCTCGACCACCCAGTCTGGTCCTGCCAGCGAGATGGTCGATTCTGTAGGCGAGATCATCTCGGTTTCGGTGGCCCGCACGTCGGTCTCGTCACCGGGACCGACCGTCACGACGTCGGTCTCCTCGCGGATGGCCGCGAGCGAACTCCCCGTGGCGGCGGTCACGAGCGGGCGGTCCGCCGGCGCCACGTGGACCTTGTCGCGGGCGATCTCTTCGACGGTCTCCCCGAGGAGGTCGGTGTGTTCGAGACTGACAGTCGTGACCGCGGCTGCCGCCGGATCGACGACGCTCGTCGCGTCGTACCGGCCGCCGATGCCGACCTCCAGGACCGCGACGTCGACGTCCTCGCGCCCGAAGTGCCACAGCGCCATCGCGGTCGCCACCTCGAAGAACGTGGGTGCCGACCCCTCGACCGACCGCTCCACGACGAAGGGCCAGGCAGTCCCGACGAACTCCCGGACCTGGTGTTTCGGAATCTTCCGCCCGCAGACCCGGACCCGCTCCCGGACGCCGTTGAGATCGGGCGACGTGTACAGGCCGACCTCCAGTCCGGCCTCGGTCAGGACGCGTTCGAGAACGCGGGCCGTGCTCCCCTTCCCGTTCGATCCCGCGACCTGGACGGCAGTGAGATCCTCGTGAGGGTCGCCGAGAAACTCGAGCAGCGAGGCCGTCGTCTCGGTCCCCAGTTTGGGCCTGACCCGACGCAATCCCTCCAGATAGTTGACCGCCTCGTAGTATTCCATACCCCTTCTCCTGGCCGGAGCCATTTGAAAACCACCGGGTCCGTCCGGTGGAGACGCTCGAATCACAACCAGTCACTTTTCGAATATTACGAGTTCGGATCCACGCCCGGTTTGGGACTGGCGGCCGGTCCCGTGTGGCCGGTCTCGGCACGGACGGGGAGAAAATTCGCAGGACAGAGCGGGAACCGGTCGGAACGTGGCGCCGTGCGTATCTGAAACCCTTATTAGGGGACTGATACTACCGGGGTTCGTGAACGAGTACACCGGGACGAGTGAGGGTCCCCCGCTGGAACGGCTGGACGAGGGGGGACTGGAGGCAATCCACGAGGCGTCGATGCACATCATCGACACGCTCGGCGTCCAGCTCGACCACGAGCGAGCGCGGGCGGTGTTCCGCGCCCGTGGCGCCGAGGTCGGCGAGGACAACGTCGTGACGATCCCCCGGGACGTCATCGAGGACAGCGTCGCGTCGGCGCCTGCCGAGTTCGTCCTCCACGCCCGTAACCCAGACAAGAACGTGACCGTCGGCGGCGGGAAGCCGGTCCGGGCGCCGGGATACGGGCCGCCCAACGTCCTCACGCGCGCGGACGGCAGGCGCCAGGCCCGGCTGTCGGACTACGAGACGCTCACCAAACTCGCCCACGTCGAGGACGTCATCAACTGTACGGGCTACAGCGTCTGCGAGCCGACGGACGTCGACCGGCGCGAGAAACACTTCGCGATGCTCGGGCGGTCGCTGGCGCTGTCCGACCAGCCGGTGATGGCCTCGGCACGCGGCGAGACCCGTGCCAGGGAGTGTCTGGACATGGTCGGGATCGCCGTCGGCGACCGGGAGTTGCGCGATCCGTACGTGGCGGGGCTGGTCAACACCGTCCCGCCCCGCCGGATCGACAGCGAGATGCTCGCCGGGCTGATGACCTACGCCGAGGCAGGCCAGCCGCTGATCATCTCCTCGTTCACGATGGCCGGCGCCTCGGGCCCAGAGACCCTGCCCGCCTCTATCGCTCAGGCCAACGCCGAGAACCTCGTCGGCATCGCGCTCGCCCAGCAGCTCAACCCCGGCACGCCCGTCGTCTACGGCGCCCCGACGTCGAACATCGACACCCGCCACGGCTCGCTCTCGATCGGGAGCCCCGAGTCGGCCCTGGTCGTCGCGGTCGCCGCACAACTGGGACGGTACTACGGGGTCCCGACGCGTGCCGGCGGCGGCCTCACCGACGCCAAGTCGGTCGACTACCAGAGCGGGTTCGAGTCGACGCTGGTCCAGGCCATCACCGACCTGGCCGATATCGACTACGTGCTCCACGCCGCGGGGAGTCTCGAGTCCTACGAGACCGTCTCCCCCGAGAAGTTCGTTCTCGACTGCGAGGCGTTGCGGTACCTCGACCGGTTCCGACAGGGGTTCAGTTCCGACCCCGACCTGGGTCTCGAACGGATCGCCGAGGTCGAACCCGCCGGGCACTTCCTCGACGGGAACGGGAACGACGCGGCCGGCGACTTCTTTTGCCCGTCGGTCGTCGACAAACGCTCGTACAGCGACTGGATCGAACACGGCGGGCAGTCGACGGCGGAACTGGCAGGCGACCGCGTCCGGCGACAGCTCGAGGCCTACGACCAGCCCCGCCTCGACGCCGACGTCGAACGGGAACTGGACGGGTACGTCGCGAACCGCGGCCAGCCCGCGGAGTAGCCCTCTTCCGACACACCGGGACCCATTCCCGGCCCGACCCGGCCGCCGAGACGAAACACGTCGTATCGCCACGCCTACTGGAACGCGAAGATTGATTACCGCATCAGGAGAACTCCGGGACACGATGTCATCACTGGAAGAGGAAGAGGCATTTCCCACGGACTACGAGATCGCACAGTCGGTCGAGAAAGAACACATCACCGACGTCGTCGAACAGATCGGTCTCGGGGCCGAGGATCTGGAGTTGTACGGCCCGCACAAAGCGAAGGTATCGCTCGACGCGATCGAGCGCGTCAAAGACGAGCAGGACGCAACCGCCAACCTGGTGCTGGTGACGGGGATGACCCCGACACCGCTGGGCGAGGGCAAGACGGTAACGACAGTCGGACTCGGCCAGGCGTTCAACCAGATCGGCGAGGACGCCCTCATCGCGATCCGCGAGCCGTCGCTGGGCCCGGTCTTCGGCGTGAAGGGCGGCGCGGCCGGCGGCGGCTACTCCCAGGTCCTCCCGATGGAGGACATCAACCTCCACTTCACGGGCGACCTGCACGCGCTGACGTCCGCGCACAACCTCATCTCGACGATGCTGGACAACCACGTCCACCAGCACAACGACCTCGAGATCGCGGTCAACTGGGTCAACTGGCCCCGCGCGATCGACATGAACGACCGCGTCCTCCGGGAGTCAGTCATCGGCCTCGGCGGCGACGTCACGGGCGTCCCCCGCGAGGACGGCTTCATCCTGACGGCTGCCTCCGAACTGATGGCCGTCCTCTGTCTCGCGGACAGCATCCAGGATCTCAAGGAACGCGTCGCACGGATCATCGTCGCCTACGACCGGGACGGCAACCCCATCACCGTCGACGACATCGACGCGACGGGCGCGGTCACGATTCTCCTCCGGGACGCACTCAAGCCAAACGTCGTCCAGACCATCGAGGGGACGCCGGCGTTCGTCCACGGCGGCCCCTTTGCCAACATCGCACACGGGACCAACTCGCTGATCGCCGACGACGTGGCCGCCCACCTCTCGGACTACCTCATCACCGAGGCCGGATTCGGGTCGGACCTGGGCGCCGAGAAGTTCATGAACATCGTCTGCCGGCTGGGCGACGTCGAACCCGACGCGGTCACCATCGTCGCCTCGGTCCGTGCACTGAAGTACCACGGCCAGGACATGTGGCCGCCCAACGTCGACGCCCTCGAAGAAGAGGACGTCGAGGCCGTCCGGGAGGGCTTCGAGAACCTCGACAGGCACGTCAGGAACCTCCAGCGGTTCGGCGTGCCGGTCGTGGTCGCGATCAACCGCTTCCCCAGCGACACCGACAAGGAAGTCCGGGCGGTCCGGGACCACTGCGAGGAGGACCTCGAGATCAGGGTCGCCGAGTCCAACGTCTTCAGCGACGGCGGCGAGGGCGGGATGGACCTGGCCGAGAAGGTCGCTTCGGCCGCCGACGCCGACTCCGAGTTCCAGTACCTCTACGACGACGACGTCCCGATCAAGGAGAAAATCGAGACGGTCGCGACCCAGATCTACGGTGCCGAGGACGTCGAGTACCACGGTGACGCCGAGAGCGACATCGAACGGCTCACCGACCTCGGGTTCGACGAGGTTCCGATCTGCATGTCGAAGACCTTCCACTCGCTGAGCGACGATCCCGCCCTGAAGGGTGCGCCGGAGGGGTGGACACTCGAAGTCAAGGAAGTGTACCCCTCCGCCGGGGCCGGCTTCCTGGTGGTGCTGACGGGCGACGTCCTGACGCTGCCGGGCCTGCCGGCGGACCCGGCCGCGGCCAACATGGATATCGACTCCGATGGCACGATATCCGGGCTGTTCTAGTCGCCTTTCTCCTCTTTGAGGTCGGGCCGTTCGGGAACCAGCGTGACGCCGCGTTCGTCGAGCGCCTTCTGGATCCGGTCGTGGAGCGGGCGAGGCTCCCCGCCCTCGCGCCGGAAGTCCGCCACGAGCCCGCCGACGGCGACCAGTGCGATGACCGCGAAGGGGCCGCCGGTGAGGACCGCCGCAGTCTGGAGGACCTCACTGCTCCCGGTCACCAGGACCCCGACGGCGACGACACCCTGGAAGACACCCATGAAGACGATGGTCCCCGTGGTGGGTGCCAGCCGCCGCCGACTCGCCAGGATCGAGACCACGAGCGTCGACGTGTCCGCCGACGTGGCGATGAAAGCGATGATCAGCCCCAGAAAGAGGAAGATCAGCAACTCGCTCAGGGGCAGGGCGTCGAAGACGGGGTAGCCGGCGACGGCCTCCGAGCCGCCGGCGGCGTCGACGACGGCCAGCACGTCCGCGAGCCCGCGGTGCTGGACGTACAGCGACGTCGCACCCATCAGGAGAAACCAGACTATCGTCGCGGTCGCGGTCGCGACAAAGCCCGTGAACACGACCGTCCGGATCTTGCGGCCACGCGAGAGCGCCGCCAGGAACAGGCCCGCGAAGGGTGCCCACGAGAACCACCACGACCAGTTGAAGACCGTCCAGACCGCGACCCAGTCCCCGCCCAGCGTCAGACTCATCGGAACGAGGTTCACCACGTACGACCCCACGGCGCCGGCCCCTTCCTGGGCCACGAACGACCGCGGGACCAGCGCGAACAGCAGGACGCCAAAGAGCACGAACAGAACGATGTTGACCACGGAGAGCCGACGGATCCCCCGGTGGACGCCCGACTGGGCCGAGATGACGAAAATCAGCGTCAGCCCGGCGACGAACAGCGCGGGGCCGACCGAATCGAAGGGGACACCCCACTGGTAGTTGATGCCGGTGAGAAACTGCTGGCCGACGAGCGAGACTGAGGTCGCGATGCCCCCGACGGTCGCGAAGATGGCCAGCATATCGACGAGCCGACACCAGTACGAGTCGAGGCCGTCGACGCCCAGAAACGGGGTCAGGATCGCCGACACCCGGAGGGGGGCGCCCCGCTGGTAGACGAAGTAGGCGATGGGAACGCCGATGACGATGTAGGCGCTCCAGGCCGAAAAGCCCCAGTGAAAGAGCGTGGTCGTGAGCGCGGCCCCGACCGCAGCGTCGGACTGTGCGGCGACGTCGAAGAAGGGTGGCACCGTCCCGTAGTGGAAGAGTCCGGCGGCCGGTCCCCAGAACACGATGCCGGCCGCGATGCCGGCGGTGAAGAACATCGTGAAGTACACCGCGTACGAGTAGGTGGGTTCCGCCTGGGGGCCGCCGAGTCTGACGTCACCGAGCGACCCGAAAAGCAGGTACAGGCAAAACAGGACAGAGACGAGCATCACGCCCACGAACAGCGGTCCGAACTGGTGCATGACGACCCGCTGGACGGTTTCCACGGCGCCGGTCGTCGGCCCGGGTGCGAGCAACTGCAGGAGAAAGAAGACGACGAGGCCGACGACGGGAATTCCGAACGTGATCGGGTCGTGTCGCGAAACGAAATCCCGTATCGTCTCGACGATCCCCAGTCGCCGGATCTGGATCAGATATCCCGCTCCCGAACTTTCGTCCCCGCTACGGTCGTTGGCGGGTAACACGGCCATGTAGGACAGTCCCCCGCCGAAAAACAGGAGCGAAATCACGAGCCACCCCTGGCCGCTGACGACTGCCCCGACCATCTCCGGGAAGAAAAACCCCGACACGACGACGGCGCCCGAGCCAACGCAGATCGGTACCAGTATCTTCCGGAGGACTCGTTCGACGGTGCTGGTACCGTGCATTCCCATACCACACTGGTGTGAACCGAGAAATAAAGTAGTATCGGGGCTCAGGCCGTGCCGGAGGGGTGTCTGCTCCAGACGCGGCGCCGTCAGTGACGTGTGTGTCTGCCGGACGTCGCTGTTACAGTGACGGCTGTGATGACTCAGAGACGTTGTGAAAGCTAGGGGAGTTGTTGCTCTGGTCGTGCGGACCCGCCTGGAAGCCCCCGGCCGCTCGACTGCGTTCGCCTCGCGT